>JAYYDJ010000019.1:0-57634 GCA_036160955.1 Verrucomicrobiota bacterium
TCATGACTTCAAATGTAGGCGCAGAGATTCTTCAACGTAATACTTCTATGGGATTTGGAGTAGAGAAGTCGGCGGATAGTGAGTATGAAAAAATTCGTGAGAAAATTCTTGATGAAACTAAGCGTGTTTTTAAGCCAGAATTTTTGAACCGTTTGAATGATTTAGTGATTTTCAAATCTCTTGGTCGTGATGATATGCACTCGATTGTAGATCTAGAGCTTCGTAATCTGTGTGAACGTCTTAAAGAAAAGGGCTTAAAGTTTATATTCTCAGATGCTGCTAAAGAGTTTCTAATTGATAGTGGGTATGATGAAAAGTACGGTGCAAGGCCTTTGAGGCGCGCAGTCGAAAAGCATTTAGAAGATTCGTTAGCAGAGGCATTACTTGCTGGTACTATAAAACCAGGAGAATCTATACATGTTGATTTAAACGAAGATGGTAAGGCGCTGGTTTTTACGCAGGAACATGTGGTTTCTTCATAGGCGTATTTAATATCCTATCGTTCATTGTATTAAGCAGTCAAAAGCTTACTTTACTACTTGGATAGAAAGTAATCTCTTTGCTTATCACTGATAGGTAAATTTAGCTTTTGCATGACTGCTAACATATCTTCCCACATCTCACGCTTTACGCGCAACGTATTATTGTGAAGCAAGTAAGTTGGGTGATATGTAAATATGGTTGGTATATTTTCTACACACTCCCATTTACCTCGTAGTTCTTTCATTACAATATTTGCTGGTAATCTATTGGTAAGCCCTGCTGCTGTAATTTTTCCTAATGCTACGATTACTTTAGGCATTACAATGGCAATTTGAGCCTGTAAATAAGATGCGCAAAATTCAATTTCCTCTGAATTTGGAGTTCTACTGACGCTAGTTTTGTGATCTTTGGATCGCCATTTTACAATGTGAGTAGTGTAAATGGAGTCTTTATTGATTCCCATGGCATTCACAACTTTTAACATTAAATCTCCTGACGATCCATTGAAGGGAACTCCTGCTGAAGCTTCCTCTTCATTAGGAGCGTCACAACAGAAAAATATGTCGGCATCTACATTACCTGACCCAAAGACTATTTTTTCATTATTTCCAACCTGAGCATTGCACGTAGAGCATGATTCTATTTTTTTGTGTAGCCAATTCATTTGTGAATTTTTGTCGCCTTTAGGTAAGTTTATAGACGTTGGCTTTGGAAATGATGTAGTTATTACTTCTTTATCTGTATCTGCTAGTTCTTTTTTACTCTTAGTTGTTGATGAATCCGTATTACTTTTTAGCAGTTTGCTGCTTTTACTTTCTGCATCATTTATAGCTTCATTTGAAGACTTAGAATTGGACAAGTTGCTTAGTAACTCTGTAGTGTCAGGGTTGATATAGATTCGATCCACTCCCTCACTTCTTAATCGCAACAATTCCTCATACACTGCATCTATATTTTTCACCATAAGAACTTATATACTGTGTGTGATAAATAGGTCGAGTCACATTTGGTATGCATGATTATAAATTTAGTGCTCTTAAGGCATTACAGATTTCCAATCTTTTTGCTCTGTATAGGATAAAATATGGAGCAGCAGTAAACAGAGTGAGTGACCAAGCAAATATGAGTAGGTGCAAGGGCGGAGGACTTAGTAAGGATAATGCAGTACTCAGAGACCATCCCAGCGCACTATACATAAAGCGAAAACCTCTTATCCGTATCGACTGATTCAAGTTGCCTAGCGCTAGGATGAATGCAATACAGGCTGGTAATTTGTCAGTGGGTACACTGCCAAATAGATAAGCACCTGATACCATAAAAATAATAATCAAACCACAAGCGCTCCATGTCTTACCTAGTGAGCAATAAATATTTCTTAGAATTTTACCGCTATTTTGTATACTAAAATAGACGATCGTAGCAATCGTGGACATTAATATACTCAAAGACCATATAAATAATACCGAATTTATAGGAACTTCGTAGCTACAAATAAGATATTCAAAAAAGAAACACTTAGCAAAAATAAGTGCCCAAAGACCAGTTAATAGGTAATGACTATGATCTAGATGTGGCGATGTTTGCATAGCATTAAATAGTTTTGATACACCGACTAATGTTAATAGGATTAAACATAGGTGGATAAATTATAATACTTGTTCATTCTTGATTAGCAAATAACTCGTAGACTTTTATCAACTGACTTATTGTGTTGTTTCGTTGAGTACAAAAGGGGATACTATTTTAATTAATCGCTCAGGAATTGATCCGACTAAATAAGTACCTTCGTCTCGTGGTTCTTCTTTACGTACCCCTCCTTCACGATGAATTTTTGCGACTAAGTCGTATCGACTATGAGGAATTAATAGACGTAATTGCGAGAATTCAGATTCACAAATAGTTTCAATATGCTCAAGTAGTTGATCTATTCCTTCTCCTGTATGAGCGCTAATAAAATGTGCTTCAGGGAAATTAAGGCGTAAATCGTCATGATTATTATCATTGAACAATGCGTCGACCTTATTGAAAACGTTAATAATTTTTTTCTTATCAGCACCAAGTTCACGTAGTACATCTAGTGTCGTGCGTGCGTGGGCATATATTTCAGGACTATTTATATCGAGAACGTGTATAAGAAAATTTGAAACCACTGCTTCTTCTAAGGTAGCCTTAAATGCATCGACAAGTCGGTGAGGAAGGTTTCTGACAAATCCTACTGTGTCGGTTACAACAAGTGGTTGACCGCTCGGCAATGGACAACGTCTAGAAGTTGGATCTAGTGTAGCAAAGAGTTTGTCTTCTGCAAGTATATTGGAATTTGTTAGCTTATTTAATAGGGACGACTTACCTGCATTTGTATATCCTACGATAGCACAAGTTGGAACAGGCACTGTCATGCGTTTCTTCCTTTGCAGGTGACGGTGCTGAATTACAGTTTTTAGTTCGCGCTTCACTCTGGAGATTTGAGCTCGAACCATACGCTGATCCATTTCGAGTTGTGTTTCCCCTGCATCGCGCTGTACCGATCCACCCCCACGTTGCCTGCTAAGGTGTGTCCACGCGCTTTTTAGTCGAGGTAGGTTGTATTCGAGGCGAGCAAGCTCAACCTGTAAGACTGCTTCTTTTGTTTGAGCGCGAGTGCCAAAAATGTCGAGTATGACTTCCTGCCGATCTATTACTAATATTTTTTCCTCGGCTGCTTGCTCCCAATTTCGCTGCTGAGCAGGAGTTAGTTCATTATCAAAAATAATAACATCACAATCGTTAAGACGTGCCTCTGCTATCAAATCATTAGCTTTTCCAGAGCCAACTAGATATTTTGCCTGAGGTTTACGAATCCCCATCATTTTCTCATGGCAGATTCCTATGCCAAGAGTTGTTACTAATTCGCGAAGCTCGTCCAATAGACTCCGCGTAGTAGTCTCTACTTGGCCAGGCAGTGTGATGCCTATAAGCATGGCCCGCTCGACCATTTTAGGCTTCTCTTTTACGTCATGCACAGCGTTCTTTCATATAAAAGTTGTAATATAATGACTAAATTCGGCAAGAATTCGATTCTCAATTCGTGTATTTTGGGGTTCACCCAGTAATAAATTTACTATTCACTGTTTATATGGAAGCTTCTGAACTTTTTGATTTACCAGACTCGATGCCCTTTGAAGTTGCCTTTTTAGGCAGTGCTTCTCCTTGGCAGTGGTTAGCATCTATCCCATTGGCATTAGAAGATCTATCTGACAACAAAGATGATTTAAAATGTCCCATTGGTTTAGAGCTGGAAGGACCGGTTTTTATTCACCCTTCAATAAAGCTTCCAGCATATGGCAGTATCAAGGGACCTGTATATATTGCTGAGGGGTGTGATTTGCGCCCCGGTGTATTTATTCGAGGTAATGTAATCGCAGCAACTGGTTCAGTACTGGGTAATTCGTGTGAGTTTAAAAACTGCTTACTATTAGAGAATGCAAAGGTTCCCCATTTTAGCTATGTTGGAGACAGCATTCTTGGCAATAACACGCATCTCGGTGCTGGGGTTATTTGTTCTAATCTTCGCTTAGATCAGGCTGAGGTAAAAATTAAGGATTTTACAGGAAAAATTCACAGTACTGGACTGCGAAAGTTAGGTGCTTTTTTAGGAGATGGCTCTGAAGTAGGTTGTAACGCTGTTCTCAATCCGGGAACGATTCTTGGTCGACGATCTATCGTGTTGCCCTCGATGTCGAATGGAGGAACTGTCGCTCATGGGAAGGTAGCTAAGCGGTAGTTAGTATTTGGGTTGTATCTATGATACAGTACTCCGCTATTAATTATTTGAAGCTATTGATTGAAACATAGCACCTATTTGTTCGAGTGAATGGTGTGCTGTTATCGCTCCTGCGCAAAGCAGTTCATCTACGCTGTGTGCCCCTGTCGATACGCTGTGACACAGTATTCCGGCTTGTTTTGCTGTTTCAATATCAGTAGGCGAGTCACCAATTATTATGACTGCATCAGTTGTACATTTTAATTTTTGCAGCGCATAGTGCGTAAGTTCTGGCTGAGGTTTACTCCAAGCTGTATCATCATTGCCTATGCATAAAGAGATGTTTTTTGAAAATCCTAGGTGAGCACTCAACTTACGAGCTGTCTCTCCATTTTTATTAGTGAGAATCGCTTGAGGGATGTCGTGTTTTGCAAGCCATTGTATTAATTCTTCGGCGCCGGGTAGAACGATCAGATTGTTAAGCATCATTTTTGGAAAGCGCATACGAAAAATATTACAACTATGTTCTAATTGATCTGCCTCTACAAAGAGTTTCATAGTAGAAGCCATGGGTTCTCCTAGGCTACGACGAATACGATTTGGATCCGGACGAGTGTATCCTAGACTACATATCACCTCGGTGTAGCAATCAATGATGCTAGCCGTTTGATCAATTAGCGTACCATCTAAATCCCACAGTACAGCTTTAGGTAAAACTAATTCATGCATTATGCAACTAATTGGATTGTGTTAGTTCCGGTAACTGAAGTCTGAAGTATTTATTTCCTAATTCATATAAGTCTTTATAATATCCAGATGCTCGAGTTTCTGACTTTAGTTGTTTTGCAGTATGACTCCCAGTAGTGACCATATGACAAGGTATAGACAAGGCATTAGCGCTAGCATAATCAAACGGAGAGTCACCAACGAATAAGCTATTTTGTGGGGAAGCTCTGATTGTAGATAATAAATGTTCCGTAAATTTAGGATGTGGTTTACGGTAGGGTGTATCACCGGTACCTAAATTAGCTGTGATGTACTTTGATAACTCGAGATGGTCTAGTATAGCCCGAGAATGAGGGCCATACTTATTAGTTAATACCGCTATTTTTTTTCCTTTTGCATAAAGATTTTTTAAGAGCCAATTAGCGCCAGGTAATGCAAATAATCCATCAAAAAGGTTTTTTTCAAGGTGTTCTTTAAATAGGGGCAAAGCTAAAGTAACTCGCTTCTTTCCTATCAGGCGCTCTAAAGTGAGTTCAATTCCTCCGCCAACGGCAGTTATGACTTCACACTCTGTTGAGGTTGGAAGTTCTAGAATATTTTGTACATGATGTATGCTTTGCGTTATAGCTAAAAAATGATCTACTAGTGTTCCATCTAGGTCAAAAATAATGTTTTTTATATCATTTGATTTATAGTTTGGACTCTCAATCATACACTTTATTATCTAAAATATTCGCTATCACAGCAAGTTCAAAGCTAGTCTATTTAAGGTTGTATATCTTCAAAGAAAAGTATTCAACTCATACAATGTGTTATTGACATGTCGATCCTTCGAAAAATTATAAGCGCCTCGTAGGATCCCAACTAGTGGGTTTTACTTTATGGTGGTAGTAGCTCAGTTGGTTAGAGCACCGGATTGTGATTCCGGGGGTCGGGGGTTCAAGTCCCCTCTATCACCCCATTATTATCGTACTACTTTTGCGCACCAGTATACCTAATGAGATGATATTGCTAACCACTAGATTTTACATTGTATCAGCTGTATTTTTATTTATCTGGTCTCAAACTACTTGTAATTTAGCAGCGCGCACCCCGAATATAGTAATCATATTTGTAGATGATATGGGCTATGGCGATATGAGTGGTAATGGTCATCCTACCATCCGCACGCCAAATCTAGACCGCATAGCATATGAGGGGCAAAAATGGTCAAATTTTTATTCCGCAGCCTCTGTGTGTACTCCTAGTCGTGCTGGTTTATTAACTGGACGATATCCGATTCGTAACGGCATGTGTTCCGCGGTTCATCAAGTACTTTTCCCTGAGTCGACAGGAGGATTACCTGATAGTGAAATTACAATAGCAGATTTACTAAATGCGGCGGGCTACAGCACAGCCATGGTGGGTAAGTGGCATTTAGGCCATTTGCCAGAGTTTCTTCCAATAAAGCATGGCTTTGATGAATGGTTTGGAATTCCTTACAGTAATGATATGGATTTAGATCGTCCTACCGTTACTGCACTCAATGGTGGTATTCTTGGCCTTTGGCACAGAGGTAAACATTGGGATGAACCGATGAGTGAGTATTGGGAAGTACCCCTCATGCAAGGAGATAAAATTATTAAGCGTAGCCCCGATCAAAGTTTACTGACCAAAATGTATACCGAACGATCCATTGATTTTATTAAAAAAAATGCGGATAAGCCATTTTTTCTTTATTTAGCTCATAGTATGCCACATGTACCTTTATTTAGATCTGAAAATTTTGTAGGCACGAGTACAGCTGGAATTTACGGCGATGTTATTGAAGAAATCGACTGGTCGGTTGGTCAGATTATCAAGGCCCTCGACTTGTTAGAAATTTCAGAACATACACTTGTTGTATTTACCTCGGACAATGGGCCATGGTTACAGTTTAAAACTCAAGGAGGTAGTGCGGGTCTTTTGCGTGGTGGCAAAGGTACTACCTGGGAAGGTGGAATGCGTGTGCCTGCTATCTTTTGGTGGCCTGAGAGTATTGAACCTAAGATCGTACACGGAATTGGTTCTACTATAGATTTGATGGCTACAATTTGCTCTTTGGCCAATATCGACTTGCCTACGAAAATTGAGGATAGCTTGGATCTATCGAATACTTTGCTTCTTGGCCAAGAGAGTCCACGTAACGAAATGATTTATTATCGGCGCCAAACAATCGAAGCGATCCGCCTTGGAGCATTTAAAGGGCATTTTGATAATGAAGATTTCGACAAGGGAGAAATTAAACTGAAAGCTATTTATAATTTAGATATGGATCCAGCAGAGGCATTTAATTTGAGGGAACGCTATCCAGAAATAGCCGAAGCTCTTTGTAGTAAATATCAGGAACATAAAAGCTCAGTCATACCAGCGGTTGATCAGTTGGCACGAAGAAAGTAATATTTAAAAATTTCGAAATATAATGAATAAATTCTTCATTCTCCATAAAATTTACACTCATAGATTCATTATTACATAAATATTTTTATTACTTTGCTATAAATGTCGTTTAATTGCATATGTAGGCATCTCTTTTTATTTTTATGAGTTATTCTAATTCGTTTCACGCGCATCATTCACCGATGGGCGCTCACGCATCCTTTACCCTTGGAATGTTTGGCGCACAGGGTGGTCTAGCTTTAGAGGAGGGAAGTCCGGCGCAAAGTGCTGTATTTATTGGCTATCGTAATGCCTCTGGTAGAATGCATACCTTGCCCTTTTATAAGGGTCTTTCTAATGATGCAGAGCGTTACAGTCAATCTGGTGAAGACGAATCTAGCTCTGCTGTGATATTTGGTGAATCTGAAATAGAGCGTCAGTATGGTTGGGCGAATGATTGCTTCTCTGCGCATGGAATTTCACTAAAGATAGCAACCCCATTTGATTCTATACCAGATCCTAATACTGCAAACACTGCTTCTTTGAAGTTTGCTTCTACCCCTGCAAGTTTTCTCGAGTTAACCATTACCAATGACAGTAATGAGCAATGGGAGGGTTTTTTTGCTCATGAAAGCAAGACTCCATGGACTCCGCTATCTTCAAAAAGTAATTTCAAGGGAGCGGTCACTCGTGAGCGTATGGGATTTGGATGTGATGCAGATGGTGTTGAAGAGTTTGTTGAATTTGGCGTAGAACAAGCCTTAGAACGCAGTAAGAGAACACCGACTTTTTCATTAGGACCAGTTGCGGGCATTTCGTTTCAAGTACAACCTGGTCAGATTCGTACGATACGTATCGCATTGGCTTACTATATAAAAGGACAAGCAAGTTTTAATTTAGAGGCAAGTTACTGGTACACTCAGTATTTTAAGGATATTTTTGAGGTCTTTACTTACGCCTTAGAGCAGCAAGATGCATTTATTGCAGTTGCTGATAAGCGTGATGCAGAGCTAGAGAACAGTGGCTTAAGTAAGGACCAACAATTCCTTATAGCGCATGCAACCCGCAGTTACTATGGGTCTACTGAATGGCTAGTTGATCAATCGGGTAAACCATTATGGCTAGTCAATGAAGGAGAGTATTTGATGATAAATACTTTGGATTTAACGGTAGATATGATATTTTTCGAGTTGAAGTATAATCCATGGACAGTTCGTAACGTACTAGAACAATTTGTGAATCGTTATGCCTACGAAGATAAAGTCTTTGCTCCCGGTAAGCCGGATCAACTATTTGATGGAGGTATTTCATTTACTCATGATATGGGCGTAGCCAATCATTTTAGCCCTCCAGGCTATTCATGCTATGAATGCGTAGGGATCGATCGTAAGTGCTTTTCTTATATGACCTGTGAGCAGCTCACTAATTGGGTTTTGTGTGCAGGTCTTTATTATTCGAATACTTCGGACAGTGATTTTTTAGTCACTCACCAAGATCTTTTGCAGCGTTGCCTACAAAGTTTGCTAAATCGCGACCATCCTGATCAAAGTCAACGAGATGGTCTTATGGGATTTGATAGTTCTCGTACACAAGGTGGTGGAGAGATAACCACCTACGACTCTTTGGATCATTCACTTGGCCAAGCACGTAGAAATGTTTATCTAGCTGGGAAATGTTGGGCTTCCTATCTTGCCTTGGAGAAAATGTTTAACGAGCTAGATAAGTCTTATTTAGCATCAGAAGCACACGTTGCTGCTGTTAGATGCGCTAAGACTTTAGAGAATTCCTTTGATACAGAACTTGGCTTTCTTCCTGCAGTGTTAGAGAATGATAACACTAGTGCTATTATTCCTGCAGCAGAAGCACTTATTTACCCATGGAAGATGGGTCTAGAATCTTGCGTAAGTGAGTCAGGAGAATTTGGTGGATATATAAAAATACTTAAAAAACATATGAATCATGTACTGCAATCCGGCGTTTGTTTGTATAAAGATGGAGGATGGAAGTTGTCCAGTAGTGCGGATAATTCATGGATGAGCAAAATCTGCTTAAATCAATACATCGTTCGTGAGATATTAGGTATTGATTATGGTGGAGAGTCCGCTGCTGATGCAGCTCATGTTCAGTGGGAGGTAGAGGGCTCCAAATTTCAGGCATGCTCCGATCAATTTGCCTCAGGAAAACCGATTGGTAGTCTCTATTATCCTCGGATTGTTACCAATCTGCTCTGGATGGAAGAGTCTCGTAAATAGTTATTTTTCCATTCAATTTCTTTCACACTATACTATAATAGTATCACCCTACCATTAGTATCAAATGTTACCCCCACTTAAAAAGACGGCTATCTTTAATTACAGTATTGGAGATTTTGGTATTAATCTAAACTTCCAATTAATAGGATTTTTTCTTGCATACTTCTATACGGATGTTTTTGGAATTTCTCCAGGTCATGTAGCCGGTCTACTCTTAGCAGCTCGAGCATGGGATGCATTTAATGATCCTGTGATGGGCTTCATAGCAGATAAGACTCGAACAAAATGGGGTCGCTTCCGTCCCTATGTTATATTTGGTGCTATTCCTCTTAATTTAATGTTAGTCGCCTGTTTTTATGTGCCAGACATTTCTATAGAAATGAAGGTAGTCTATGCATACGTAACGTACATTTTGCATGGCATGGTATTTACTGCAGTTGGACTACCTTATTCTTCGATTAGTGCGGTTATGACGCAGGATCAACAGGAGCGTGCGCTAATTTCCACACTTCGAATGTTTTTTGCCGTCATTATTGCGATGAGTATCGTTAATATTGGTACTCGCCCTTTTCTTGATCGTTTTTATCCTGATAGTGAAGCGAATGGATTCTTTGCGTTAGCAGTGCTGTATGCAATTATTTCTAGTATAATACTTATTTATGTAGGTATAAAGTCTAAGGAGCGCTTAGATTTTATACCAGAGAAATATAAATTAACTGACGTATTTAGAATTATTTTTTCAAATAAAATGCTTCTCATTTTAGGTTCTGCGATGTTTTTTAATACATGTATTTGGGTCATCGCTAATTCTGTCGCGCTCTATTATTTTAAGTATATTTTAGGTAACACTGATTTGTATTCCCTATTCTTTGGTTACATGCTTCCAGCAAATGTGGTTGGTGTTGCTCTAACCCCGATACTAACTAAACTGTATGGCAAGCGTAATGTCTTTATTTTAGGAAGTGCAATTGTAGTCGTTGCGAATTTAGTTCGCCATTTTCTTCCTGGAGATGCTTTCCAGACGTTTACTGCAGTATCTATGTTGGCTTCCACAGCGATGATGTTTTGTTCCTGTTGTCAATGGGGGATGGTGCCGGATACTGTTGAGTATGGTCATTGGAAGACTGGTATACGCTCTGAGGGCATTCCTTTCGCCTTCTTCTCTTTCGCCTTCAAAGCTGGTATGGCTCTAGGTGGCGCATTCTCAATGTTTGTCTTACAGAAGTCTGGTTATATAGCAAATACTGAGCTAAATGAAGCGTCCAGAACTGCCGTTATTTGGTTGTACAACATAGTTCCTGCAGGTTGCTCAGTTGCATGTATTGTAGCACTCACTTTTTACAAATTAGATGGGGAGCGCTTCAGTCAAATTTTAGCTGATTTAGAGGCCCGTAGAAAGTAGTTTTCACTTTTTAGCGATAGCTATATTGTAGTGAACTGATTATGTAGCATCCACTACATTTAGCCATTAGAAAAAACTTTGCAGTTGTCGAAATAGTCAGCCTGTTACACTTTGACTCTACTTTATTCAAAGTATCTATTCTGCCCTATTTGATATTATGCATTATTTTCTCTATTTCCTTTCGTTATTAATATCCCAATTATGTTTTTCCGAGACTCGATTAGAGTATTGGGATTTTAATACAGATCTTAGTGGTGCCTCTTTTGATAATGGCAGAGGGGGTATTAAAAATAGTGGATCTCATGCAAGTTTGTGGAATCATGGAAAAGTTTCAGGTATGGCCGCGAACGGTATGGGTCAGTTTGTTATCAATGGATCTGGTTCTGCTTATCGAAAAGTTGCTGCAAATGGATTTGCTACTGGAGTGATAACTACGGGGCATTATCAATTCGTCGTAGAATTTTCTGAATGGAATTTAGATTCAACTAGCAAGGGTGTCCTTGGCTTTGAAGTATTAGATACAAATGGAAAGCGAGTCGTTGCTTTACATTTGTATCCAGAAAATGCATCAGAATCTAAAATACGTTTATCAGCAGCTTCCGCTACAGGTTATCAGGGAAGAGGTTATGAGTATGCAGGACACCTTAGTCCGATTGCTACAAATGTACCAACTCGAGTCGTCATCGACTTTAATCTTGATACAGATACCGTTATTTTTTTAATAAATGGTACGCAGTTAAAAGTTGTTTCAGACTTTAGTGCTACTTCTTTAAGTCACCTAAAATTCTTCACCAATGCAAAATGGTCAAAGAAAAATAGTGTGAGCATTGATTCTATGGGATTAGTTAAGTTACCTTAAATAGTAGCTTTTTAGGTTGTAAGTATATGAGTGTAACGGGTCCTGTAGTTCATAATCTTGTTGGAAATAGACAGGTTCACCTAGACTTCCATACCTCTGAACAGCTTTATAATATTGGAAATAAGTTCTCTAAGGATCAGTTTCAGTCTTCACTGAAATTAGCTCACGTAGATGCGGTTAATTTATTCGCAAAGTGCCATCATAGCTGGAGCTATTACCCAACTGCAGTCGGACGCATGCATCCAAATTTGAGTTTTGATTTACTTGGGGCACAAATAGAAGCTTGTCGTGAGGTAGGTATTAAGGTGCAAATTTATTATACTTTTGGTTGGTCTGCAAATGATGCCGAGTCTCACCCAGAGTGGTGCGTACGTGAGAGGGACGGTAGCTTTTTGACTAACGGATCCTTCAATACTGAATCCAATAGTACTGAATTACAGCCAAATTTTTATTGGAAATTTCTTTGTTCTAACACTGGGTATCACGAGTACGTCTTAGCGCAGATTGAGGAACTGTGTCTTCGCTACAATCCAGATGGATTCTGGTTGGATATCTATCAGGCACATCGACATTGCTTTTGTGGGGCGTGTCAATCAGCCATGAGCAAGCAGGGAGTAAATATTGATGACCACTTGGCAGTTGAAGTTTTTAATGCTAATAACATGAAGAAGCACTGTTCTGCTATTCGTCAATTAGTACAGGAACACCACCCTAATGCGCAGGTCTTTTTTAACGGAACTACTGCGATTGAAAAAGGGGTGAATTTTCGGCAGAGTATGTATGAAAATAATACTGTACAAGACCTCGAAGATTTACCTACGGTATGGGGCGGTTACGACAAGCTCCCCTTACAGTCTAAGTATTTTCTTCAGTCAGGATATAAGATCGCTGCTATGAGTGGAAAGTTTCATACCGCATGGGGCGAGTTTGGCGGGTTTAAACATCCAGAAGCACTTCGCTATGAGGCAGCTTCGATGGTAGCATGGGGCGCTGGTTGTAATTTTGGTGATCAGTTACACCCCAACGGACTTATGGACCAGGCGACTTATGAGAATATCGGCGTCGCTTATTCTTATGTTAAAGAAATTGAGGAATATGGAATCGGCGGGCTACCTGCATCTCGTCTAGGATTATGGCGAAGCTTTAGCGAGGCTCATGACGAAGGATTATCAAAAATACTCCTTGAGGCTCATATAAATTTCGAAGTCGCTAATCTTACTGAAGACCTTAGTAATTATAGTGCGATCATAGTTCCAGGCGCCCCTTGTTTACTTGATGAAGATGCAGATCGACTGAATGCCTATGCCCGTGAAGGTGGTTATTTAGTTGTTTTGGGTGCAGGAGTATTTGCTTCAGACAAAAAGACTGTACTGTTGGACATTGGTGCTGACTTTCTAGGAGAAGCTAAATTTGACTGTGATTATTTAGTAGTAGGGGAGCCTTACAACTCTGGATTAGTTTCCAGTCCTTTTCTAAACTATCAAGCAACGCGTAGGTTTTTAGCTCACCCTGAGACGGCAGTGCTAGCGACACTTCGCGAACCCTATTTTAGTCGAACACGCGCGCAATATTGTTCCCATCAAAATACGCCTTATTCTGTCGAAGTAGCCGAACACCCTGGGATCATTCGCAATGGTAACATTATCTATGTTGCCCCGGAGTTAGATTGGATGTATCTAAAATACGGTGCTCGACTGCACCGTGATCTTTTAGTCAACATATTACTAGAGTTACCAATAAATCCTATGGTAACTACTACTATGCCTAGCGCAGGGCGAATGGCCTTTATGCATCAGGCACATAAGCATCGTTACATTGCACACTTTCTGTACGCCCCACCCATGCAGCGAGGAAAATGCGAGATTATAGAAGATATGCCACCACTCTATGACGTGCCCCTGCAATTTGACCTCCCACAATCGGTTACCTCTGCAAAACTCGTACCAGACGACATTTCTCTACCGATTACTTGGGCAGGAAGAAAAGGTAATGTTACAGTACCTAAGTTCTCATGTCATTGTGCTGTAGTTCTTCAATATTCATGAAATATTTTACTAAATTAACAGCCCTATTAAGTAGTGTTCTATGCCTTCAAGCGGATGTGCATATTCCATGGATTTTAGAAGGCGCTAATGAACGCATTGCAGAGCATCGTATGGGAGATATACAGCTAAGGATACTTCTACCCAAGGGTAACGCTGTCCCGGTTGGCTCTGATTTTAAATTGATACAAACGGAGCACGACTTTCAATTTGGTGGTTCTCTAGCTTCAGACTGGGAGGTACCAAAAAAGAAGTGGTATCCGAAATTTAAAAAGCAATTTGCCGATCTTTTTAACTACGCGACAATAGATTTTTACTGGTCTGTACATGAGAAAAAGCCGCGACAATGGCAGTATAATCGTGAATCTAGAGAAAAATTAGAATGGGCGCTAGAACAGGGTATGCGACTGCGGGGTCACCCGCTTATGTGGCACGAAGTATTGCCTGATTTTATGACTGATTTTAATCGAGATATTTCTGAAATTGATGCAGATGTAATGCATCATATCCGTCGGTTACTAGAGGGCTATCCTGAGATTGATGAATGGGATGTATATAACGAAGCGATTGGCATTAAGTGGCGCGACGATCAAGAGGGGATACGCCGTTGGTTTGAATCTGTCGGTGGTGTGAACGAAGTTAGTGAAAAAATGCTACATGCCGCCCGTTTGATTCGTCCAGACGCGCGATATATCTTAAATCATTACACCGATTTAGATAAAGAGTATGAGGAGCAAATAGAGTATTGCCTGAAAGTAGGAGCTGACTTTGAAGTAGTCGGTATTCAAACGCACATGCATACGGAGATGGATTCAATGGACGAGTCTCGTTTGTGGAGAGCATTAGAGACTTATGCACGCTTTGGTAAACCGATACACTTATCAGAAATTAGTATTTTAAGCTGTGAGCGCTTTAAGGATTGGGACTCTTACAACTTATGGAAGGATAAAGTAAATGCTAGCGATGCTAAGGGAGATCCACGCCCGACACTTGCTAGTACTCCTAAATTGGAACGTTATCAAGCGGATCTGACTCGGGATTTTTACACTTTAGCCTTTAGTCACCCTGCGGTAGAGGCGATCATTTGGTGGACGATTACAGATTTAGCCCCCTGGCGCGGCATGCCAGCAGGACTACTCGATACTCAAGGTGCGCCAAAACCAGTCTATGAGGTACTCGATCAACTTATTAATCACGAATGGCGAACACGCTTGTCCGGAAAAATAACAGAAGATAGTATCCTCGAGGCACGCGGTTTTTACGGCACTTACTCATTAAGTATTACACATGACAAACAAGAGTACATAGCCGAATTTTGTCTATCGCGCAGCATCACCGAACCAATTGAAATTTCACTAAAACTAAAATGATACATAGTAGATCTATACTACTTTATTTAGGCTGTTTTTTTGCTAACAGTTTTCTACTTGTTTACAGTGCATGTGCCGCCTCTAACATTATTATCATTATGGCTGATGATATGGGATATGAGTGTATTGGCGCTAATGGTGGATCTTCCTATGAGACTCCTAACATTGACCAAATGGCAGCAGAGGGTATGCGCTTTGAGCACTGCTATTCGAATCCCGCTTGCACACCATCTCGAGTACAAATCATGACAGGCCGATATAATGTATATAATTATACACGCTTTGCTCAATTAAAACGTGGTGAGACTACATTTGCGCATTTACTAAAAGACGCTGGGTATACTACTTGTATCGCGGGTAAGTGGCAACTTGGTCAGAAGTTAGATGCCCCTCAGCATTTCGGCTTTGATCAATCTCTACTATGGCAGCACACAAGGGGTAACTATACTAATGCTACTAAGACTGACACGCGTTACGAGAACCCGCAACTTGAACGTAATGGAGTCAAGGAAGATTATCATAACGGCGAGTTCGGACCCGATGTAATTGTAGATTATATAGGAGCTTTTATCGAGGCTAACAAGAATGGACCTTTTTTAGTATATTATCCGATGATGTTACCACATTCTCCCTTTGTTCCCAACCCAGACTCAGACGATTGGAACCCCAACAGCAAAGGTGCAAAGCGTGGCAGTATGGATCCTAATTATTTTGATGATATGGTACGATATACTGACAAGATGGTGGGCCGTATAATACAAAAGGTTAAGGACGCTGGACTTGAAGATAACACGTATCTATTTTTTACATCCGATAATGGTAGCTTGGGCAATACTGTTTCGCAGATAAATGATAAACAGATAAGAGGGGGTAAGGGCAAGACGACTAATGCGGGTACCCATGTGCCATTTTTGGTCGTAGGTCCTGGAGTCTCGGCAGGGCAAGTTAATGATAACTTGGTAGATTTTACAGATTTTCTCCCCACATTTTGTGAGATTGCAGGTGTCAAGATTGAAGAGGATACAGCTTTTAACGGTCTTAGTCTATTACCGCAACTTCACGGTGATCATACTCATCGCCGCGAATTTATTTATTGCTGGTATCAGATACCTAGCTTCATGAAAAAGAACTTTCCGGGCGTTAAGGATTTGTCCTTTGTCCGCAACCAGCGTTATAAGATATATCGCGACGGAAGCTTTTATGATTTAAGTAATGATATTTTGGAAAAAAACGATCTTAGTATGAACGAGTTGAATAAAGAACTTTCCCGTGTGCGAGATCAGATGTTTGCATTGATTGAAAAACATGATGCAATCAGAGCAGAATAAATCATCATTGATCGATTATCCCGATGAGAAATTTTACGGTATTCAATGATACAGAGACTTCGCACGAAGGATCCGATTTTGGCAGATTCAGATTGGGCATGGTTAATGGTCGTCATGTACTTATCGACCCAGAGGGAAGGCCTTTTTACTCACTAGGCATTAACCATATCAATGCTGTTGAGGAAAAGGCTTCACCGAATATTTTTGACGAGCAGTTTCAGCAGGACTGGAAAGCTTACTCTCTGTCTGCAGTTAATGATCTTCAGCGCTGGAACTATAACACCGCAGGTTATGGTTCTCCAGAAGCGATATACCCATTCATGCCTTATATGGAAGACTCATTTTTGGAGAGGAACTCCAATTTTTTGCCAGATGAAGAATTTTATTATCCAGATGTGTTTGATCCTGAAATAAAGGAAGAAAAATTGAAGAAACTGCGAAGGATGTGTCGTTGTACTGATAATCCTAATTTAATAGGATATTATTGGACGGACACACCGCAGTGGGACTTGGAGCGGTCCTTAAGCACGCGTGGAACTAATTGGGTAATTGAAATTAGCAAGCTTCCTGAAGGTTCGCCAGGTCGCCAGCGTTATGAAGACTATCTAACCGAGTGTGGTAATTCTGACACACTCGCAACAGATGAAGGCTTTTTAGCTCTTATAGCTAAGGAACACTATGAGCTCATTGGAGTAGCAACTCGCCAATTACATCCTGGGGCTCTAATTTTTGGGGAGCGTTACTTATTGGAGGATCATCCGCGAGTGGTACTGGATGCAGCCATGCCGTACATCGATGTAATTTCTATACAACCTGGAAGCGACTGTTTCGAGTCAGAGTACTTTGATGATTTGTACGCGCGCTACAAAAAACCAATTATTATTTGTGATCACCAGTGCAGCTTTGCAACTTCAGAATATGCGAACACAATGTGGAAACAATTAGATAGCGAGCAGGCTGTAGCTAATATGTATAAGAATTATTTGTCAGAAGCTAGTGCTAAGCCTTATATAATTGGTTACCACCGTTGCCAATATATCGATCGTTTTAACCCGCACCCAGGAGTACTTAAGCAAGGGCTGTTGCGTGAAGATGGCACAGTTTATGAAGTGCTGCAAAAAGCTGTAACAGCGGCTAATCTAAAGGCTCAAGAAAACTTTATTCGATATACTAGCCCTATTAAATAATTTAAGACTACATGAAACAGCTCCGCATAAAAATCTCCATAACTCTATTATTGTTTTTCTGCACTTACCTTGCAGGGATACAGAAACCTAATTTTATCGTTATTGTTGTCGATGATCTTAGCCCAGAGCATTTTAGTTGTTATGATTCCAATGCAGCGCAGAGCCCAAATATCGATCAATTGGCAGCTTCAGGAGTGCAATTTCAAACGGCATGGGCGACACCCATGTGCTCCTCATCTCGTGCTCTATTGACTACTGGTCGTTACGCATTTCGCACGGGAGTTTGGCATAATGATCTTCGTATTAATGAAAATCGACGAGATCGTTATAATTGGACAACACGCCATCTTACTTTTGCTCAAGCTCTGCGCAATAATGGCTATCGTACCGTATTAGTTGGTAATAATATGGCATTAGGTGGACGTGTCGATAAATCTGTCGGATTTGATGAATACTGTCACCGCGCCGATCAACCCAGTGCAATACCAGCAGGTGCTGAATTTAAGGGTCTCTACGAAGGTAAGTATAATTTTCCTGGGGCAAAGCGCATTCCTTCTCGCTATTGGCATCCCTGCGTGATCGATAATGGAGCCTTGCTTGAAACGGGACCTTCAGATTTTGGACCTGATATCTTCACAGATTACCTAATTGATTTTATGCAGAGAAATAAGTCACAACCCTTTTTAGCATATTACCCTTTAAACTTAGTTCATGATATAGCAGGTGGGGGATTGCCGACTATGCCATTTAAAGGGCGCCCAGGAACCAACAAGGGAGGATCGCTTGCGGATATGCTGGTTTATATTGATGAAACAATTGGCGAAATTGTGCAGGCACTTGAGGACTTAAGCTTACGAGAAAATACTTTGGTTATTTTCACCTCCGATAATGGCTCTTCACATGGCATGAAGATGCATGCAAATGAGAACGGCCCTCGTGTACCTCTAATAATCAGCGCTCCTAATATAGTCAAGGCACGTGGCGCAACCGCAGAGATGGTGGAATATTCAGATATCTTTCCAACACTAATTGATTTCTCTAAAAGTACATTGCCTTCGGGCTATGCCTTGGACGGCAAGAGCCTCAAGCCCTTCCTTATAGGAAAGACGGACCACCACCGCGAATGGATACAAAGCTATATTGCTACAGCGCGCATGGCTCGAACTCGCGACTGGATACTTGAAGCAGTTGACCCAGTGTATGGGGATGCACGTGGACGTTTATACAAAACGCACGGTGGTCACCAGCGTTCTAAATACACTTTAGTTGATAGCTTAAGCTCAGCCGAGGCTCGTGCAGCGCACAAATCTCTCATGGCGGTACTAGAACACAATCCATGGCCTGAGCGTAGTGAGCCAAAGGTCGAAGCTGAAATTCGCAGTTATGATCGCATGCCTTACAAGCATTTCCTAGACACTGGCGAACTAGTTGAGTATATTTATTAAGCTAATTTCTACACTAAACTTTTATTAAATTTAGGGCTCAGTGAAGACCCCGACCATTCTACTATGAAACAATTCCCCAACAAAAATCAGTTTCTCCTCCTTACGGCATTAATGATCACCGGTGTATTATTGAATGCGGCAGGTAAACCTCATGTCTTATTTATTGCTGTTGATGACTTGCGCCCTGAATTAGGCTGCTATGGCAAGGAGGCAATACAATCGCCTAATATTGATAAACTTGCGGCAGCGGGTACTCTATTTGAGCGCGCTTACTGCCAAGTACCTGTTTGTGGTGCATCGCGAGCTAGTTTAATGACGGGGCTATATCCAACAGATGAGCGCTTTTTAACCTACTATACCAAGGCAGATGAAGAAGTAAATGCTATCTATGACTTACCTGGATGGTTCAAAAAAAACGGATACAAAACCATTTCAAACGGTAAAATATACCACCAAAGGGATGATTTTGCGCTTTCCTGGGATATTCTCAATCATTCAGGTGGTTTCCGCCGCTATGTTCTACCGGAAAATATCAAATTACCGAACAATCAGCAGCCTCCATTTGAAAAGGCTGACGTACCAGACAGCGCTTATCCTGATGGTGAAATAGCTGCTGCAGTCATTCGTAATTTACAAGAAGCCAAGCAATCAAACCGTCCACATTTTATTGCCGCAGGTTTTAGCAAACCTCACTTGCCCTTCAATGCGCCCCGTAAGTATTGGGATCTTTACCAGCGAGAAGAGTTGAGCTTGCCAGATAATTACCGGCTGAAACCAGATGCACCTCGTGAAGCCATTCATAAATGGAATGAATTGCGCGGCCAATATGGCACTGTGCCACAAGAGGGACCTGTCTCTGATGACATGGCATTAAACTTAATACACGGCTACTACGCTTCAGTTTCCTACGTTGATGCAATGATTGGAAAGGTTTTAGATGCTTTAGATTCACTCGAAATGCGTGACAATACCATTATAATACTATGGGGAGATCATGGGTGGCAATTAGGCGAGCATACACTTTGGTGTAAGCATGCTTTATTTCAGACATCGTTGAATGCTCCACTTATAATAAGTGCTCCGGGATATAATCGAGGTCAGAGCAGTCGCTCTATAGTTGAATTTGTAGATATATACCCAACATTATGCGAATTAGCAGGTATTGGCATGCCTGGGCATTTACAAGGGCGTAGTATCAAACGTCTTCTCGAAGACCCTAATGATCGATTCAAGATGGCTGCCTACAGTCAGTATGGTAGTGGTCGAACAGTTAAGACCAACAGTTTAAGCTACACAGAGTGGTCCTCCGGAGCACGAATGCTTTTTGATCATACCCGAGATGTAGACGAAAATACGAATGAAATTAATAATCCTAAGTATAAATTAGTAATCAGTAAACTTTCGGAACTATTAACGAACCATAGGCAGAAGGTGAGTGAAGCAGATCAAGCCTATCAGAGTTCTCCCGAAGCTGTGGCAATGCTATCCACTAATGTGCCACCGAAATGGAAAAATAGTAAATTTAAACGAAATGCAGCAGAGACAGGGGAAGCATATAGTACATATGTAAACTATAATGCTGTAGACACCGATCAAGACCGATTAAGCTATGCAAAAGTCTCTGGGCCCGCTTGGTTAAAACTAACTAATAGAACAAATGGTCGATTTCAAGGTAGTCCAAGCATTCGCGATAGCGGGCTAAATACTTTTATTATTAGCGTATCGGATGGTATTAACCTGCCTGTAAGAGCAACGATGGAAATACTTGTTGAAGTTCCTCAGGGTGGCCCAATCATACAGAACATACCTACATCTAATACTACATCTTTAGCCACAACTAACACTGCAAGCTCAGTATCAAATAATTTACCACCCGCTTGGAGTAAAGATCGATTTAACCAGAAAAGTGCATCTGCAGGACAGGCTTATATTACTTATGTCAATTTTCGAGTCGTAGATGCAGAAGGTGATAATTTAACGTATGCTAAAGTATCTGGCCCAGAATGGCTCAGTTTAATTAATGTTAAAAAAGGCGGATTTAAAGGAGTACCACAGGCAGAGAATGTTGGTAGAAATTCATTTGTAGTGAGCGTTTCGGATGGAACTAACCCACCTATTGAAGCGACGATGCAGATATTGGTCGAATCGAATTAATGGAATTTTATTTATTCGATGTTATCTAAACTACGCTCAATGCACTTCTTTACGAAAATCTACTTTTCTGTATAAAACCAATTATGATATCCCAACGCACCTTATTAAATTTACTTCAGTACCTCTTATTTTCGACATTTGTTGTGGCTTTTTTACCACATGTACATGCGACTAAAAAACCGAATATTTTATTCATTGCTGTTGATGATTTAAGGCCAGAGTTAGCCTGTTACGGAAGCACAGTCGCACAGTCTCCTAATATTGATCAACTGGCTGAGTCTGGAACTTTATTTGAGCGAGCTTATTGCCAAGTGCCTGTATGCGGGGCTTCGCGTGCTAGCCTAATGACTGGCATGTATCCGACCCCTAATCGCTTTGTTACTTATTACTCCAGAGCAGATAAAGATGCGACTGGAGTAACTGACCTTCCAACATGGCTACAGCAAAACGGATATACAACAATTTCTAATGGTAAGATCTACCATGAGTGGAATGATAGCAGGGATTCTTGGACTGAATTTTACCGTCCACCTGACTTTGGGATATATAATTTACCTGAAAATGTTGCACTACCAAAAGGAAAGCGCCCAGCATATGAAGCTGCAGATGTTCCAGATGAAGCCTATGCGGGTGGATTAATGACTAATAAAGTTATTAAAGATCTAGAGCGCGCCAAGGCTGAGGGTACACCATTCTTCATTACTGCAGGATATACAAAACCTCACTTACCGTTTAATGCGCCCAAAAAGTATTGGGACTTATATGAATACGATTCCATTGAATTGGTCGATAACCCATATGTTCCAGCAGGAGCTCCCAAGGAAGCGATCCATGGATGGCATGAGCTACGAAACATGTATTGTAATATACCTAAAGAGGGTCCTTTGAGTGATGAACTTGCTCGCACACTGATGCATGGGTACTATGCCTGCGTTTCCTACACCGATGCAATGATTGGAAGATTGCTCGATACATTAGACCGGCTAGGTATGCGCGAAGAGACTATTGTCATACTTTGGGGAGACCATGGCTGGCAGTTAGGGGAGCACTCATTATGGTGTAAGCATTCCTTGTTTGAGACATCTTTACATTCACCACTAATAATACGTGCACCTGGATATGATTCTTCGCAGCGTGTGGAAGCTCTTGTTGAGTTTGTGGATATTTATCCTACCTTGTGCGATCTTGCAGGGCTAGTTGCTCCGAGCCACTTACAAGGACAAAGCTTGAAGTCGCTAATGCTGAATCCACAGTCGGAGTTTAAAACTTATATATATGGTCGATATCATGGTGGAGACAGTGTTCGCTCCGATCGTTTTCAATATACACAGTGGAAAAGTGGTGCTGAAATGCTCTATGATCACATTAACGATCCAGACGAGAATATTAATATTGTAAACAATGCAGAGTATCATGAAAAAGTTAGAGAAATGCGTGAAGCGCTGAAACAACATCTTCTAACTTTATAAGTGCTATGAAGCTTCAAATTATTAGTAGAATAACCTTTGCTTTGACTGCTTTAACTGGTTTTTCAACAAATCAAATAAAGGCTGATTCTACCCCTTTAAAGTATCTATATGAGGATGCTTTCTTAATTGGAAATATTATGGCTGGTGGGTTTCATGCCGAAGATCCACCATATCGAGAGGATGACCGCGAGTTAGCTATTTTAGCAAGAGAGTATAACTGCTTAACATCTGAAAATAATATGAAGATGATGTTTGTGCAGCCTAAAGAGGGTGTATTCAATTTTAAGGGTACAGATGCAGCCGTGGATTTTGCCGAATCAAACGATATGGTATATGTTGGTCACGCCTTGGTCTGGCATTCGATGGTTCCAGATTGGATTTTCAAGTATAAGAATGGTAAAGAGGTAAGCCGTGAGGATCTAATCAATCGAATGCGTACACATATTTACACTTTAGTAGGTCGATATAAAGGTAGGATTAAATATTGGGATGTTGTTAATGAAGCAATAGACACAAAATATATCGAAGACCCAAAAACCGGTAAAAAAAAGCAAGTGGCCTTTTTTAGAGAGTCGCCATGGATGAAAATAATTGGACCTGAATATATCGAAATGGCTTTCCAATTTGCGCATGAAGCAGATCCAGATGCTCTTCTTATATACAATGATTACAGTATGTTCGAAGAACCTAAAGCGCGATTCGCTGCTGGACTATATCGTTATTTGAAGCACAAAAAAATCCCAATTCATGGTATTGGATTTCAAGGACATTACCATTTAAAATATCCTTCATTAACAACTTTACAAAAATCTATTGATATTATTTCAGCAGAGGGTGCTCAGATAAGTATAAGTGAGTTGGATGTTGGTATATTGCCACTTCTAGACGACTATAAGGGCGCTGATGTCGACAAAAAGATGAAGCTTGATAAAAAGTTAAATCCTTATGTCGATGGCGTACCTCATAAGGTACTTGCTGAGCAAGCAAATCGATACAAGGAACTTTTTGAATTATTTATGCATAATCGTGATCACATCGAACGAGTCACATTTTGGGGTATGTTAGATCAGTACTCCTGGATGAATGATTGGCCCGTAAAGGGTCGTACTGCTTCACCACTACTTTTTGATCGTAATTATAATGCTAAGCCTGCATACGCTGCTCTGAAGGAATTAGTTAATTAATGTTCAGCTTGCGCCATGTTTTTTTAATCTGCGTTTGGGTCTTTTTTTACTGCGTCTCGTTACAAGCAGATGCGGATAGGCCAAACATTGTGATCATTATTTGTGACGATTTAAATGATTCCATTTCTGGAATGGGTGGGCACCACCAGGCTCTGACGCCCAATATTGATCGTCTGTCAGATCGCGGCGTACGATTTTTGAACGCAGCATCCAATAGCCCTATATGCGGTCCATCAAGAGCAAGTTTATGGAGTGGTTTGCATCCGGTCACAACAGGCTTATTTGGTGGTAAACAGCACGATAATCGATGGTATAACAATCCTGTTCTCAAAAATAAGCCAACCTTGTTTGAAACTATGTCAAAAAGCGGGTATAGGAACTTTTCAACTGGTAAAATTCACCACAATGGTCACGAACAAATAAGTATATTTGAAAATATAGACGGATTTATTGGGTTTGGCTCCCATCCAAATTTTGGACCTTTACCAAATGATGGATTACCAAAAAATAAACGCCACGGAGTCTTACCCCCTTGGTGGCCTAACTCTCATCGTAATGATGGTGGATGGGGAGATGGATTTGGTCCAATACAAGATGTAAGCAAGTATGGTAACGGTTATGGGTGGTCTCTTTTTTATAGCGGACTTGTTTGGAATTACCGCGAAGGCCACAATCGTGATCTTATGCCCGATGAGGTCCATGCTATGGAGGCAGTCGAATTTTTAAGTAAAAAACATTCTATGCCGTATTTATTAACTGTTGGTTTTTCGCGTCCACATTCCCCTTGGTATGCACCTCAAGAATTTTTTGATTTATATCCATTAGAAACGGTTCAATTAACTCCAATTTTAGAAGATGATTCTTCAGACTGCGCCAAAATATTAACGCAAGATCGCGATATTTCCGAGCCTTGGGGATGGTACAAATATGAAAGAATTATGCGTAACGGCGGTGAAGCACAGCTCCGTAAATGGACGCAAGCCTATTTAGCCTGTGTTTCCTTCGTAGATGCTCAAGTTGGAAAGATTCTCGATGCAATTGAATTACGCGACGATGCAGACAATACATTAATTATTTTTACTAGTGATCATGGATACCATATGGGTGAAAAAGAATACGTATTTAAGTTCTCTCCTTGGGAGGAGAGTGTCCGTATCCCACTAATCATTTCAGGACCAGGTATTGCTAAAGATTTGGAATGCCCCAGTCCAGTATCACTGATCGATATTTACCCAACTTGTATGGATTATGGATCCGCGCAGACCTCGTATGATTTAGATGGTTTTAGCTTACGCGAACTTCTGGAAGATCCAGTTGCCGGAGTATGGGCAGGTCCTAGCATTTCAGTAGCAGTTTCAGGATCAAAAATTCCGGTTCAAATCAATCAGCCAGCCAAGGCAATAGATCAGCATTTTAGCCTTCGCTCTGAGTATTTTCGCTATATACGTTGCCGTAATGGTGAAGAAGAGTTTTATGACCATAGAGTTGATCCCAATGAGTGGACTAATCAAATTAATAACCCGAATTACCGAGTAGAAATTCACGGATTTCAAAATGAGCTAAGCAATATTCTCGATGAGAGGAAGTAATTCACATAGATAATTTTCAGTTATGCAGTCCTCTGATAATTTGATTTTAATCCAATACTATGAGCTATTATTTAGGAGTTGATGTCGGAACTGGTAGTGCACGAGCTGGTCTTTTTAATTCAGATGGGCGCTTAATCGCCCATCACACTGAACCGATACAAACGTGGAAACCACATACGAATCATGTGGAACAGTCCTCCGATGATATATGGGATGCCATTTGTCGCTGTTCAAAGGCTATATGTGCAGAATCACCTCATGCTTCCAAACAAATAGCAGGCATTGGATTCGATGCAACTTGCTCGTTAGTGCTTGTTGATTCGACTGGTTCTCCTGTGACAGTTGACCTTGAAGGCGACGACAAACGAAATGTTATCGTGTGGATGGATCATCGTGCCCTAGAAGAAACCGTTATATTGAATACACTGAGTGAAGAATTTTCAGTCTTCAAGTATGTTGGTGGAAAAATATCTCCCGAAATGCAACTTCCCAAATTGTTGTGGCTTAAGAAACACCTTCCAGAGTCATGGGGTCGCGCAGCACACTTTTTTGATCTACCTGACTATCTGACTTTTCGAGCTACAGGAGAATTAACGCGTTCGTTATGTTCCTTAACTTGTAAGTGGACTTACTTGGCGCACAAAGCACAAAAAGGTGATTGTGGCTGGCAGGCAGACTTTCTCAAGGCAGCTGGTTTTTCTGATCTCATTGAACAACAGTACGCTCGCATTGGACAAGAAGTGCTGCCAATGGGCAAAGCGATAGGCAGTGGTCTGAGTGCTGGTGCTGCTAAAGAACTTGGACTAGATGTAGGTACCATGGTAGGCGTATCTGTTATAGATGCTCACGCGGGCGGTATTGGTATGCTCGGTATGGCTGAAGGGGGACAAGCTCCTGACTTCAATCGTCGTTTAGCACTCATTGGAGGAACTTCATCATGCCATATGGCTGTCTCGTCTGAAAAAAGAGTAATAAATGGAGTATGGGGACCCTACTACTCAGCTATGGTACCCGGTAAGTGGCTTAACGAGGGCGGACAGTCTGCTACTGGTGCTTTGGTGGATCATATCATCTTTAATCATGGAGCTAGCGACATGGCACAAAAAGCAGCGCGTGCGGCAGGGGTTAATTTGTATGAGTATTTGAATCAAATACTTGACGCTATTTCAACTGAGAGTGATATGGACGAATTAACTAAGTCAATACATGTTTGTCCTTACTTTCACGGGAATCGCTCACCTCGCGCTGATCCAAACTTATTGGGTATGGTTTCAGGACTAAAGTTGTCAGCCACAGTAGAGGATTTAGCGCTTCTGTATTTGGCTACTGTGCAGTCAATTGCCTATGGGACTAAACATATTATTGAAAGCATGAACGTTAGTGGATACGAGATAGATACACTAGTGTGCTGCGGTGGAGGAACCAAAAATAGGGTTTTTATGCAGCAGCATGCGAACGCGACGGGTTGCCGTTTGCTGACACCCAAAGAGCCAGAATCTGTATTATTGGGCGCTGCAATGCTAGGAGCTGTTGCAGCAGGCGATTACGAAAATATTGAAGCAGCGATGGTGACTATGTCTGAGCCAGGAAAAATTATAAATTTGCAAAAAAACACTAAAAATTATCATAAAGCAAAATATAAAGTATTTCAGCGTTTATATGATGATCAGATCGCATACCTGAGTGTAATGAGTAGTTATTGAAGTAATTCGCAACACTAGTCGTTAAAGCACATAATAACTACTTAAATGAATAACTAAAATGTTTACATTAATTCTGCATAAGGTCAGCTTGCCTTTTCATTAATGAACTTTTTTACTGTTATAAAAATTGGTGCAGATAACCATTTAATAATTTAACTACTATCAAATTTAGTGGTTAAACTTATCGGTAATTAGAACAATAGAATCGAGCTTAGCTGTAGACTCAAATGAATTACAGGCAGGAATGAGTACGTTATCGCCTTTAATAATTGGTATGTCCTCATAAGGCGTCTGCAAGCAACCGGCGACAACACTTAATATGCGTGGTTCACCGACCTCAAATCTTAAAGTAGAACCAGCCACTAAAACACGTTTGTTTAAGTTAAAAACATCGCTTTCTACAAGTAACTGATCTTTTAGCATTGGTTGTATTGTTTCTGGTTCAAAATCATTAAAATTTGTACTTATTAATGATTCTTGCGTGTGGAGCTGTCTAGGGTTTCCGTCCAGTCCAACTCTATCCCAATCATATACGCGGTATGTGGTGTCTGAATTTTGTTGAATTTCTAGTATTAAATTACCCGCACCAATCGCATGAATTCGGCCACTAGGTATAAAAATCGATTCACCTGTTTTAACAGGTATTGTATGTATCAGTGGTTCGAGTGTGTTGGACAGTAAGTTGGATTCAAAATCATTTCTTGTGATTCCTTTTTTTAGGCCAGCCATCAAAGTAGCATGGGGCTCTGCAGAAGCAATATACCAGTTTTCAGTCTTTGGTTCCCCTCCTAGGCTAGGAGCAATTGAAGCAGGAGGGTGCACCTGTAAACTTAGTTTCTCTTGGCAATCTAACCATTTTACTAAGATAGGAAAAGATCGATCCGGAGACCAGTTAGCTCCCATAATACCATGAGGGTCTGCTTCTATCATATCACGTAGCAACCGACCCTTACTGGTCATAGACTGAGCATCAGGTCGATCAACAATCTCCCAACTCTCTCCAATAACTTGTCCTTTAGGGAGTTTGCGGCCTAGAAACAACTCGAGGTTACGACCACCCCATACGCGTTCTTGATATATTGGTTCAAACTTTATATAGTACATAGGTGTTAAATTATATGTATTCTAGCTTTTTAAAAATATGCTAAACTTATAAACTACACAGGTGTCTAGTTAGGAGCATGTAAAATTAATTATGTTACAATTGTGGCCTTTTTATAAAGTTTCAAAAATTGTTCCTTATTTATAGGTATTACAATTATAGAATATGCTCCCGCATACGCCTCAAAATAGTTCTGATTATGCACTAGTATTCTAGATACTTATATTATCTAAATTTCTGTATGATTGTTTGCTAGTTAAGGCACATTGTTTATTTCAAAATCTACGTTTATTATTTACCATAAAGCTTTGTAGTTTACTAAGTAGTAGTCTATCAGTTTGTCCAATTCTGGTTATTTATTGCTCTAAATAATATTCAATGAAAACGGTAGTCGCTATTTTAGTTTCTATTTTCTTTATCTTTAGTTTACGTGCAGACGTTTCTTCGCATACAAATGGTCATCCTATTACTGTTTATCCTGAAGAGTATCCATTAGCCATAAAGAACCCTTTAAAAGGATATCGCCTCGATTCTTACCATAAGTATAAAGATTATCCATATGTAACTTTAACTAGGGATTACATCAAGTGGAGTGATTTGGATAACGATATCAATGATGATTTAATTGCTTCTATTAATGACTATACAAAGCGCAAGTGGTCCAAGTTAGATAACACCGGGGTTAAAGTAATTCCTCGCATTTATTTGGATTGGGACAGTCGGGAAGGAAACGAATATTGGCCGAAAGATATGCAGACAGGTGATTACTCTAGTCTAGAATTTAAAAAAAGGATTGTTCGCCTTATTGAAGCGATTGGAGAATGTTGGGATAACGACCCGCGTGTTGCATGGATACAAATGGGAATTATAGGATATTGGGGAGAGCATCATAACCCACATCCCAGTGCGATAATGCAGAAGATTTTGGGCAATGCCTTTGAAAAAGCATTTAAGAATAAGCATGTTTTAGTAAGACATCCAAGAGAGTTCGAAGATTATAAATTCGGCATTTATTGGGATTCTTGGGCTCACTATGGTCAGACTTTTAAGCTTATGCATGGTGCTGGAATAGAACAATTAAATGCTGATAAGGGTCGTTGGAAAGAGAGACCAATAGCGGGTGAGACGGCATACAACTGGGGTGATTATAAACGACAACCTGGTGATGATCCTAATGACACGCTCTCCGACCCAGTTCATTGTGAATTTTTAATAGATACAATTCGTAACCTTCATTGTAGCGCGTTAGGTTGGATATCATTATATGACGCTTCTAATCCTCAGGTAATAAAAGGTGCCGAGATGGTTCAGCGCGCTTTTGGATACCGCTTCGTTTTAGAAAAATTTTCCTACACTTCTCAAGTACTTGAAGGCGGTACATTAAGCATCAACCTCAAAATTAAGAATACAGGGTCCGCACCTTTCTACTATGATTGGCCAGTAAGGATTAGTTTACTCGATCATCAAAGTAAGCAGGTAGTCTGGAGTCATCCAATTGATAGCATCGATATCCGTGACTGGCTACCAGGGGACGATTGGGATGAAGAAAATGACGAGTACAAATCAGCTGCTACCAGTCACCACATATCGACGCATATTCAACTACCTGCGCATAGCGTATTACCCGAGGGTAAATACATAGTTGCTCTATCCATACCTGATCCAGGTGACGAAACTTTAGGCATACGCCTAGCTATTAAAAATTACTTTGTTGGAGATTATCATCCGCTTGGGTATGTTGGTTACGGACGAAATCCTCCGAGTATCGACTTATTAGACGAAGACTCTTTTGATGATCCAATGAAACTATAACTCTATGATATAATGACTTTTTTTAATTCGTTAAGAATATACCTCTTAGCTACTCTTTGTGTAACTTTGAACTCCTTTGCCACTAGCCCTAATATTCTCTTTATTGCTATTGATGATTTGAATGATTGGGTTGGTTATTTGTCGGGTCATCCTCAAGCGCGTACTCCCAACCTAGATCGTTTAGCCGAGCATGGGGTACATTTTACGCGAGCATACTGTAATGCACCAAGTTGTAACCCCTCTAGGGCATCTGTATTGCTTGGTAAGCATCCGAACTCGACAGGATTTTACAGTAACCATTTACCTAAAAAGCTAGCCCCTAAAACAGGAAATAGAACAATTGATTTACGCCATTTCTATCCAGATAAACTTACGCTACCGCAGTATTTTAGTCAGAATGGATACAGTACTTTTCGTGCAGGAAAGATTTTTCATTTCTGGGGCGATTGGGAGAGCATGTCTGTCAAAAAGCGAGACTTGTCCTTTGATACGCATACATACGGAGGGGGTAAGCCGACCAAGTCAGATAAATATTTAAGCGGTATTGATTTCTCTTGGTCGTTTACCAAAAAAGGAGCAATCTCGTACATGGATTGGGGGGCATTTGATGCACCTTATGAAAACTTTGGAGAGTATAACCGTGCTTCTGTTATTATTAAAGAGATAGATCGTGCCCATGATCGTCCATTCTTTGTAGCACTTGGCTTTTATTTGCCGCATCTTCCTTGGTATTATCCAAAGAAAATTTTAGACGATCCTGCTTTGTCTCACATACGTAATGTGAACGACGTTCTCTTGCCGCAACTGCCAAAAAGCAATGAAGTAAGTGATATAGAGGACTTACCTTTAATAGGGCAAAAGATAGCTAGAGGTGCATTGAAGCCGCGATCAGTTAATCATGAAAGGTCATACAGTAGTTGGCACGATGCAATAACTGCAGAGAACAAGTGGCAAGAGGCTATCCAAGCCTATCTCGCTAGTATTTATTTCATGGATTTACAGCTTGGCCGAGTTCTTGACGCATTGGAAGCAAGTATACATGCAAATAACACCATTATTGTTTTGTGGAGTGATCATGGATGGATGTTAGGCGAAAAGGAGGCATGGCGTAAGTACCGACCATGGGAACAATCCATACAATCTAATCTGATTATCAAAGCTCCTAGCCTGCCTGCCTGTGAAATCAATAATCCTGTTGAATTATTAAGCATATGGCCGACTTTAACAGATTTAGCTGGCTTACCTATGAAAAGTGATATCGACGGAAGATCACTTCTACCGCTAATTAAGAACCCATCTCAACCTTGGGACTACCCAATAATAACTGCTCACATTGATGAAAGTGGCAATGGAGGATGGCAGTCAGTGCGAACAGATCGTTTTCGCTACATTAAATATCTAAAAACTGGCGATGAAGAACTTTACGATCATCATAATGATCCAAATGAGTGGAATAACTGTGCACAAATCGAAGAATATTCTAGAGTGTGTAAAGATTTTGCTGCAATGATCCCCCAAGAGTTAACGCGAATAGGAAGCTGGAAATAAGCTAGTAAATTGTTGATGATTTCCAACCTACATTCCAAGTAAAAGGTACGCTGAATTTTAGAAAGGATTTCTAGATTATTTTTTTTACTTTCAAGCGTTTAATTTTAGTGTTTTTCACGTGCGGTCTCGGTTGCGTCCAAGCATACCATAGTTCAAATAAAAATACTTCATTAGCACAGGCACCTCCGCTTGGTTGGAATAGTTTCGATAGCTATGGGGTTTATCTACATGAACGAGCTGCTATAGCTAATTTGGAGGCAATGGCGGCTAAACTTAAGCCACACGGATATGAGTACTTTGTCATCGATAATGGTTGGTTCGGTGAGTACGCACTCCAAGCAGGGACTATTTTCCCAGCCGAGAAGCATGCTAGCGATATACGAATTAATGAGTACGGCTACTTTTTGCCTTCTACTGTTTATTTCCCTAATGGTTTCGATAGTATTGCAAAAAGATGTAAAGAATTAGGGCTTAAATTCGGTTTACATTTAATGCGTGGGATTCCGCGTAAAGCATATGATTTAAATCTTCCAATAAAAGGCACTCCTTATACTGCACGTGATATTGCCAATATAGATCCTGAAGAAAACTGCACTTGGTGTACTTACAACTATGCTGTAGACATGAATAAGCCAGGAGCACAAGAGTGGTACGATGGCTTGATACAATTTATTGCAGATATGGGTGTAGAAATGATCAAATATGATGATATTGTACCTCACCCAGATGAGGTAGAAGCAGTCGCCAAGGCCATTAAAAAAACACACAAGCCCATCTTGCTAAGCCTTTCACCAGGAGGTAGGGTTGATCCGAGCGCAATTGAATTTTTTAAACTTAGCAATATGCTTCGAGTTACTAAAGATGTTTGGGATGAACAAACATATATAGACGAGTGTTTTACTGCCTGGCGTAAGTGGAGTGGAACGCAAGAAGAGGGCTTCTGGATAGACATGGATATGATTCCGTTCGGGCAACTTCAATTAATGTCGCCTCTAGGAAAAGACAAGTCTCGTTCTGTATTGGCTAAAGGTGATATCGCTCTATCGGGCAAGGGCGTAAAACGCTGGTCACAGCTTTCTCGTTCCCAGATGAAAACTTTCATTTCAATGCGTGCGCTAGCAGCATCACCTTTGATGATGGGGGGAGATTTACCGAGCTTAGATGATTTCTCTTTAATGCTGATTACTAACCCAGATATGCTAGCATGTAACCAAAACGGAGTTATGGGCTCACTTGCTTTTGAAGGAGAGGAAATTGAGACTTGGATAGCCTATAAAAAAGACACTGAGAGTGCTGGTTGGTTCGGCATTTTTAATCGTAGCGATTCAATAAAGAGTATAGCTTTCAGTTCTTCCATTCTAGGTAATATTAATACCAGTGACTATGTGTTTAAAGATATATGGAACAATAAAACTATAGATATTGATGATAGGTTAGAATTAGAGCCAAACGGGGTTATTTTTGCAAAATTTAACAGTACTTTATGATGCCATTTTTATATCCCCGACCATTATGCTTAAGATTATATTGAAGTTTTTTATATTACTGTTCGCTACATTTACACTTCGTGCAGAATTGATGCCTAACATCATTTATATTTTAGCAGATGACTTAGGGTATGGAGATTTAAGCTTTCTAGGCCAAAAACATTTTAAAACTCCTCATATTGATCAATTAGCTAAAGATGGTATGTTTTTTACGGACCATTACGCTGGTAGTACAGTCTGTGCGCCATCTCGTGCTTCATTACTGACAGGATTACATACTGGGCATGCACCGATTAGAGGCAATCAAGAGGTTTTACCAGAAGGGCAGTATCCCATGGAGGAAGACACCTTTGTTATACCTAAATTGCTAAAGGCAGCTGGTTACACAACAGGAATTTTTGGTAAATGGGGCTTGGGTTCACCTGGTTCAACAAGTGAACCATTAAAGATAGGTTTTGACCGTTTTTATGGATATAATTGCCAACGTATTGCACACCATTACTACCCCTATTTTCTTTGGAATGATAATACAATTGAAGTGCTTTGGGACAATTTCGGTATGGAAACTGGTAGTTATGCTCCAGATCTAATACACGATCGAATGCTTGATTTTATTAAGACAAATAAGAATCAACCTTTCTTCTGCTATTACGCAATTATACAACCTCATGCGGAAATGTTCGCGCAAGAAAAATACATGCAAATATACCGAGGAAAGTTTTTGCCTGAGAGCTCATTTAAAGGTACAGACAGCGGTCCGAATTACCGTAAATTTGCTTATGGGTCGCAACCCGAGGCTCATGCAGCATTTGCAGCTATGGTACACTGCATAGATGATTATGTAGGTGATATTGTTGACCAACTCGAAACCCTAGGAATACAGAACAATACTATGATTGTTTTTACTTCGGATAATGGTCCGCACTCTGAGGCTGGCCACGATCCAGAGTATTTTAATTCTAACGGTCCATATCGAGGGAAGAAACGCGACCTTTATGAAGGTGGCATACGTGTGCCTATGATAGTAAAATGGCCGTCTGTTGTAGCTGCTAACAGTCGCAGTGACCATATATCTGCTTTCTGGGATGTATTTCCAACATTAGCAGAGATTACTTGTCAGTCGGTACCGGAGAATATTGACGGCATTTCATTTTTACCTACCCTGTATGGCAGTAATGAACAAGAGCAGCACGACTACCTGTATTGGGAGTTTCATGAATTAAAGGGTCGACATGCAGTCCGCAAAGGTGATTGGAAGGGTATTCGTTATAATGTATCCATTCAACCCAACTCTCCAATCGAGTTATACAACCTTTCGTCAGATCCTGGTGAAAATACAAATGTAGCGGATCAGTATCCGTCTATTGCTGAGGATCTAAATAAAGTTTTATCTCATGCTCGAACGGCTCACGAACATCCTAATTTCAACTTCCCAGTACGCAGGTAGTGTATGAGGTTATTATTGTACTCTATTTTAATATCATTTTACTCGCTACCATTGGTTATTTCTGCGGAACGTTTACCGAATATATTATGGATAGTAGCCGAAGACCTTTCTCCCTTCTTTGGTTGTTACGGTGACAGCGTTAATATTAAACATACGCCTAATGTCGACCGATTGGCGTCAAATGGTATATTATATACAAATGCTTATGCTACTTCTCCGGTATGCTCCGCCAGTCGATCTGCTTTAATTACAGGTGTTATGCAAACTCGCACTGGAACCCATCAGCATCGATCCAGTCGCGCTGAAGAGGGAAAAGTTGTTCCAGTGAAGCAGCGCATAGAATTACCTAATGGTATTAAAGCCATACCTGAATTGTTACGAGAGGCTGGGTATTATACTTTTAATAGCGGTAAAGATGATTATAATTTTCACTACGATAGAAGAGCTCTCTACACGGTCGGAACTTCTAATAATTATGAAGCTGGAATGAATGGATGGCAGGGTAATCGAGCAGAACACTGGAAATCCTTCACACTTGGCGTTTGGAATGAGCGCAAAGACAAGAACCAACCTTGGTTTGGACAGATACAAATAGATGGAGGCAAGGGAGACAGTCGCTATCTTCAGCAGTCCGATAGAATTTTGCAGAATTCAGTAGACTTGCCGCCTTATTTTCCTGATACGCCAGCGCTTCGTCAAGCTTGGACGATTCATTACGATAACGCCCGTGGTTCGGATATAAGGATTTCACAAATACTCAGCCAATTAGAGGCTGACGGTGAGATGGATAACACGGTGATATTCTTTTTTTCGGACCACGGGCATAACACATCGTTACGACACAAGCAGTTTTGCTATGAAGGTGGACTACATGTTCCGCTAATTATTAAAGGTAACCACACATCCTTAAAGTCTGGGCATGTTGTGAACGACTTAGTAAGCCTACTGGATGTTACAGCTACGACTTTAGGGTTAGCTCGAATTAAACTTCCTGAATATTTAGACGGACAGAATTTATTTGGGGATGAATATACACCTCTTGAGTTTGTGATTAGTGCTCGTGACCGCTGTGATTATACCATCGATCGCATACGAACTGTTAGAAGCAAGCGTTATCGATATATACGTAACTATTATCCTCATCGACCACTTATGCAACCTGGTTATCGTGACGGAAGACCTGCATCAGTTGATATGCATCGTCTTTATAAGCTAAACAAGCTTACGAAGTACCAAGCAGATCATTGGTTTGGTATACGACCTACCGAAGAGCTGTATGATATGCAAGCTGATCCACATCAAATGATTAATTTATCTATGAATAATGCATATAATAAAGTTTTAATAGAGCATCGTAATATCTTGCTAGATTGGATAGAAAAAACCAACGATAGAGGTCGTTATTCAGAAGATGAAGCACAGCTCAAAGCAACTTATGAACTTTGGAAAGATCGCGAAATTTTCAAGAATGCTAAAATTAATCCCGAATACGATAAGTTTCGATGAAGTGAAACTATCTTACTAATTAATGTTTACACTTACTACGCTTAGACTGTGCCTAAATATTAAAATTATTATGCATTATAAACTGCCTTTATTACTTCCTGCTTATATTGTTTCACTTATTTTCGTGGGTGCGCTTCATGCAAAGTTGCCTGATATGTCAAAAATGAACATATTATTCCTTTGTCCAGAAGATTGGTCTGCCGCTGCAATAGGAGCTTATGGTAATGATAGTGTACTAACTCCCAACGTTGATGAACTATCGAAAAGTAGTATATTATTTACGAAAGCGTATTGCCAAAACCCAGTATGCAATCCTTCACGTAGCTCTTTTAATACTGGGCTAAGGCCGGAAACAACAGGCGTATATAGCAATCCATACAACTTCGAGAAGGTGATCCCAGCATGGGCTACCACCATTGGTGAAACTTTGAGAGATCATCCAATAAAAACTTACATGGTCGGTAAGTTATTTCACCATAATTGGGAAGCAGTTCGGCAATCTGGTGCGTATGATGGTATTTTTGGTAGTCCACCTGATGGATACCAAGGGAGAGTATTGAAGTACTCTGTTCCAAAAGGAACACCTCAGAATCCTCCCAAAAGTTGGACTTATACTTCAGATTTAGAGTGGGATGCCAAAATGATTGAAGCTATGAAAATTCGCAAAGAACTATGGGCTAATTCTGAAAAGGGATCGAAACAATGGAATAGGGGTCGCGAAGTTTTTCAGAGTCTACAGGCTGAAGTAATAGGCGATAGCGGAGATATTGCGGAGCGCAATCCAGACGGAAAAAAAGCCCGTGTTGTGGCTGAATTAATCCAAGAGTTTAGTCAATCAGGTGAGCAGTTCTTCATTACCTACGGAAGTAGTCGTCCCCACACTCCGCTCATAGCTCCACGTAAGTACTTTGATCTTTATGACAGAAGCAAGCTAAAAGTTTCACCTGCATCTAAGGATAAGGATATCAACATACCACCAGTCGCGAAGCGATTTGGTAGAAATTGGGATATATTTAAATTACGCGATGAGACCACAGAAACTGCACGGGCTGCTATTCATGCTTATTATGCTTGTGCGAGTTTTATCGATGATCAAATTGGTTTAATTCTATCCACTTTAGAACAATCAGGTCTAGCTGAAAACACTATCGTGATATTTACTTCTGATCATGGATTTCATCTAGGAGAGCATGGTATGTGGAGTAAGATTAGTTTATTTGAACAATCCACTCGCGTCCCATTAATGATTAAAATTCCAGGAGTAACAAGTGGTTCTATCTGTGAAGAAATTGTTGAGTTGGTGGATCTTTATCCGTCCTTTTGCGATATCTTAGGAATAGACTTACCGCACGATAAGTTGGAAGGAATTTCTTTTTTGCCGCTCATTGAGGACCCTGAAAAAAGTTGGAAAAAGGCTGCTTTCTCTAGTTGTCGACAAGGCTCTTACATGGGACGCTCAGTACGAACAAAGTCTCACCGATACACTGAATGGGTAGATATTAAAGAGAAAAATCAGGTCAATGCCCGCGTACACTTTACCGAGCTATACAATTTAGATGTGGATAGTTTGGAGCAAAATAACTTAGCGGACAAATCGGATTATGTATCGTTGCAAACACAATTGGCTAGTGTTCTCAAAAGTGGATGGAAGCAAGCCCTACCGACATACGATTGATCCAAAAGGTGGGCGTTATAATAATTTTTTAATTCAAGCAATATTAGCGCTAAATTATCTACGCATAGTATAAGAATTACAGCGCTAATAAGTATAGTTTTTATGTAATTTTTAGTATATCGTTGCTATGTCTACTAACTCTATATTTATACGTGCTTACTCCTTATTTTATCCTAACATTAGTTTTATCCCTCCCCCCTTTGTATGATTTTTGAAAATTGTCACCAGAAGATTAAAGTTTTATTCCTGATCTCTACTTTTTTATTACTATCTGCAATCTATGGATTCACACCTTACACATCAAAAAGTGTAAAAATTATTCAGCCACCTGAGCCATTTGAAATTGTTTTAAAAGAGGATGAATTTTGGTGGGGCGGTCTAAGTGTGGATGGATTTAGGATGCCCTACAGTAATAAGACTCAATTAAGTAGAAACCTACTTGGCGACAACAGGGGGAATCAAGCGAGTCCCATTTTAATTTCATCTAAAGGCCGATACATTTGGTCTGAAGAGCCTTACGAGTATACTTATGATTTAGGCACTCTTCGAATTAGTAATGCTGTAGGAGAAGTGCTGCTTGTAGATGCTGGAGATAATCTTGTTCAAGCCTTTAAATCTGCTTCTAAAAATTATTTTCCACCTAACGGGCAAATACCAGATCCTCTTTTGTTTACAGCCCCTCAGTACAATACATGGATTGAATTAATTTATAACCAAAATGAAGAGGATATTCGTGCTTATGCAGATGCTATCATCAATAATGGTTATCCTTCCGGAGTTATGATGATTGATGATAATTGGCAAAAAAGCTACGGGGATTGGAGATTTAGAGCAGATCGATTTGAAGACCCAAAGGGAATGATAAAACATCTCCATAATAGTGGTTTCAAGGTGATGATGTGGGTTTGTCCATTTGTTACAGCAGATACAGAGATTTTTCGTTATCTAGCAGCAGAAGGTATGCTTCATCTTGATCCACAGCGTACCCAAAAAATACTATGGGCTAATACTAAAAATAAGGCAGCGATTATTCGTTGGTGGAATGGTGCAAGTGCAATGCTAGATCTTAGCAATCCAAAAGCGTTTGCATGGATAGAGGGAGAACTTGACTACCTTGTAAATGAGTATGGAGTCGATGGATTCAAACTAGATGCTGGAGATGCTGGCTTTTACAAATCTGGCATTGTTTCTTTTAATGAAAATTCAATAGCAAATGATCACACTGAATATTTTGGCAGATTAGGTCTTAAGTATCCATTAAATGAATATAGAGCATCATGGAAGATGGCTGGGTTACCTTTGGCGCAGCGTTTACGTGATAAAACGCACGATTGGGAAGATCTAACTCAGCTGATTCCAGGAATGATTGCTCAGGGTTTAATGGGTTATGCGTATACTTGCCCAGATATGATTGGTGGAGGAGAGTATGGATCTTTTATAAAACTGGATACTATTGATCAAGAGTTAGTCGTTCGTTCCGCTCAAGTCCACGCACTAATGCCAATGATGCAGTTCTCAGTCGCTCCTTGGCGCGTCTTAAGTCCATCCAACAATGCTATATGCAAAGATATGGCGATTTTACATGCGCAGTTTGGTGAGGAAATTTTAAGTTACGCTAAACTGTCTTCCCTAACTGGTGAACCCATAGTTAAACCGATGACCTGGTTTTGGCCAGATGCTGGATACGAAACTATACAGGACCAGTTCATTTTAGGAGAAAATCTGCTAGTAGCTCCTGTCATACAAAAAGGCGCACGTTCTCGAGAAGTAATCATCCCGGAAGGAACTTGGGAAGGTGATGATGGCTCTAAGATTAATGGACCAGTCACAATTAAGATAGATGTGCCTTTGGAGCGTTTACCCTATTACCGTCTGAAAACTTCAATTTGATTCCTTTTTGTATTTCTAAAATTACCTATGACTACTTGGATTTTTATTTCTTTTATCAGTTTCACAATTTTTGCTGCTCTACTTACTTGGTTGATTACGAGGCTTGATGAAAAATCTAGTTCAGATGGATTTTTTCTTGGAGGTCGTTCGCTAACATTTCCGATTATCGCAGGCTCCTTGTTACTGACAAACCTATCTACGGAGCAAATGGTAGGCTTAAATGGCGCAGCTTTTAACGATGGTTTGAGTGTAATGGCTTGGGAGGTAGTAGCGGTTATTGCTTTAATTGTAATGGCTTTATACTTTCTGCCTAAATTCTTAAAAGGAGGTATCACAACGGTACCTCAATTTCTAGAGTTGCGTTATGATCGTGGTACGCAGACCACAGCTAATTGTATTTTCTTGTTTGCGTACACTTTTCTACTTTTACCAATTATTCTCTACAGTGGCGCTGTTGGTCTATCTCACATGATGGATTTGCAGACTCTTACTGGTATTAATAAACCAGTAGTTATTTTAGGTAAAATTTATGAACCAGAATTTCTGATCCTTTGTCTCACTGTTTTAGTAATAGGAGTTTTAGGATTATTGTATTCGCGTTTTGGAGGATTGCGCACATTAGCGGTATTAGATACAATTAATGGCGTGGGTTTACTTCTTGGTGGTATGACAATCGCTTATTTTGCACTCAACAAAATAAGCGCTGGTGAAGGCATACTAGAAGGATGGAGTATTCTTAGAGATGCCGCTCCCGATCGCTTATCATCGATTGGACAAAATGATCAAAGTGTACCATTCTCAACATTGTTTACAGGCGTCGCATTATTAAACTTATTTTACTGGTGCACCAATCAGCAGATTATCCAGAGAACACTAGGTGCTCGAAATCTGGCGGAGGGTCAAAAGGGAGTGCTTCTCACTGGAGCTTTAAAGCTGCTAGGACCGATTTATTTGGTCATACCTGGTATTATCGCCTATCATTTATACAAGGACACAGGAATTGGTGCTGATTTGGCTTATGGAAAATTAGTATTTGATGTTCTACCTACACCACTCACCGGATTCTTTGCAGCTGTTATGGTAGGAGCGATCTTGAGCTCTTTCAATGCAGGCTTAAATAGCACCTCGGCGCTATTTAGTTTGGGACTTTACAGAAACATTGTCAAAAATAGCGATGAAAAACAAATGGTTCGAGCAGCAAAAGTTTTTGTAGTTTGTATAGCAGGCCTCGCTATGCTTATTGCGCCAATGCTTGCTGGACAAGCCAGTATATTCGGTTATCTGCAAAAAATGAATGGTATTTATTTTATACCCATTTTTGCAGTTGTTGTTGTCGGTTTATTAAATCGAAAGGTTCCTTCGTTCGCTGGACAAATCGGACTAGTGGTAGGGATAATTATTATAGCTTCTGGCTATTTCTATCCTCCATTTGCACGCACTTTAAGCTCCGCAGGTATTCATGAGTTTCACTTTTTAGGCATAGTCTTTGCGCTTCTTGTTACACTGATGACGATAGCTAGTATTGTGGCTCCTCGTTCGGAGCCTTGGAAAATGGTATATACCAATGAAGTTGACCTAACTCCATGGCAAGGGGCTAAGAAAGCAAGTCTAGTACTTTTTATCCTAGTCATCATAATTTATGCTGCCTTTGCGGTATAAATTACTATAATTTTAAAATAATATTTATAACGTAGTTTTTAATGTAAATGAGTAATGATTAATTACGTAATTTCATTTATTGTATTTGTATTATTTTTATTACGTTCAGTAGCTTTTTCTTTTAGCTACACCGAGCCTACGCCATTTGGAGATGATACAGACTATGCTTTAGAGTCAGATAATGCTGCAGTAGGTCGGTGGTGGGATGCGAAACTGGATAGTGGAATGACTGGATATGATCGAAGAGCAGCAGAGTGGTTTCAGTCTATAGATCGAAAGAATGTACTAGCGTTTGCGCTGTACACTCATGATCACAATGTGCTAAAGCTCAGCGCTCAGTGTTTTCCGCTATTACCAGATGAACCAAAGATAATCACCCTCCAATTAAAGATAAACAAAAAATGGGTTGAAGTTCAAAGTCAGCCGGTTGTCTACCCAGGATGGTCTGCTCATTTTCGTATTGAAAGCTGGGATGCTTCGAAAAATGTAGCCTACCGACTTTCTTTAGGAGAATTGTCAAGTTTTGAAGGCCTAATTCGACGCGATCCTAAAGATAAGGATAGTATATTAATAGCATCCTTAAATTGTAATTCGCCAGTAGATAAAGAGTTCGATACGCGTTTACTTACAGTACAAAATTTAAAACACCACAATCCTGACCTTCTATTCTTTGCTGGAGATCAAAACTATACTCATGATGAAGCAACCTACGGATGGTTGCAGTTTGGTGTGCAATTTGCAGATGTTATGAAGGATCGTCCGACTATTTGTATACTCGACGACCATGACGTAGGTCATCCTAACATTTGGGGTGAAAGCGGAAAAGTATCTATTGGTACGAAAGGAGCGGCAGATGGTGGTTATATGTTTCCAGCTGATTTTGTGCGTATGGTTGAACGTCAGCAGACATGGCATCTACCAGACCCTTTTGATCCTACTCCTATTAAACAAGGATTAGGAGTCTATTACACTGATTTAAATATCGGGGGACTCAGTATAGCTATATTAGAAGACCGTAAGTTTAAATCAGCTCCTATTGGCAATATTCCTCAAATGGGTCCACGGCCAGATCATATAACTGATCCTAAATACGATCGCAGTACTGTAGATCTACCTGGATTAACATTATTAGGTAAGCGCCAACTTGATTTTCTTGATGCTTGGGCTAGGGATTGGACTGGCGCCAAAATGAAGGTAGCGGTATCACAGACTGCTTTTTGCGGTGCAGTGCACATTCACGGTAACGAGGATGCTTCCCGATTATTGGCAGACCTTGATTGTAACGGATGGCCGCAAACGCCGCGTAACGAGGCATTAAGAGCTCTACGCCGCGCTCATGCTCCACATCTATGTGGGGATCAACACCTTGCCGTTACAGTACAACACGGCATAGACAATTTCAGAGATGGTCCATTCGCATTTACGGCTCCAGCAATCGTAAATACTATCTATGGTCGTTGGTGGCATCCCAAGGACGAACATCAGGGTGGGGGCAAGCCAATAGACAGTCGACTTCCGTGGGTAGGTGATTATCTCGATGGCCTAGGTAATAAAATAACTATGTATGCATACGCCAACCCCCAAGACCGAAAAGTTCGTGAAAAACGCGGTGATGGCTATGGTTTAATTTACTTCCACAAGCCAACCGGCTCAACTACTTTTGAATGTTGGCCTCGCTTTGTAGATGCAAGCACTCCTCAGGCTACTCAATACTTAGGTTGGCCTATATCTTTTAACGCATCAGAAAACGATGGACGAGATCCTGTAGGTTATCTTAAAACTGTGGAGTTGCCATTTGACAACAGTGTGGTTGCACTAATCAAAGAATCGTCAGGTGAATTAATTTATTGCTATCGAGTCCGAGCAGACAAGTTTGCTGCACCTGTTTATTCGAATGAAAAACATACACTCAAGTTTGGTAAGGATATTGCCGATATTACTCTTCTAAAAGGTGCTACTCCAGATATTTAAACATGAAAAACACAAGCCTGCTATTAACATTACTTTTATTTACTACTACTTGTTTTAGTTTAGATGCCGAAAGGCCAAATATTCTATTTATTGCTATCGATGACCTTAATGATTGGGTAGGGGTTTTTGGTGGTAACTCTCAAGTAATAACACCAAATTTAGATCGCTTCAATGCCAATGGTGGAATGGTAATGTCTGACGCGCATGTTCCATCAACCGTATGTTGTCCTTCGCGTTCTGCGATTCTAACTGGAAAGTATCCTCACAACACAGGGGTTTATGGTAATAAAAACAACCTGCGAAACGCGCCATTGGCAAAAGATCTACTTACTATGCCACAGTACTTTAGTAAACATGGATACCACACATTAACTAGAGGAAAAATTTTTCATGTGCATCCATCGGATGAAGGGCCTCGCGGCGATCAGGGACAATGGGCATTTGATGAATGGTCCGATGCAAAAGGATGGGTACCGCCACTAGGCGATCAACGACCTACTAATGGATTGCCGAACCTACCCAATGATAAGAAAAATTACCATTCAATCGGTTTTGATTGGGGACCTACAGCCGTTAATGATGAGACTAAAATGAAGGATTACTGCACTGCTTTGTGGGCAGCGGATCAGTTTCAGAATCGTGATTTTGATAAGCCTTTCTTCATGGCAGTTGGTATGAGTAAGCCACATCTTCCGTGGCATGTACCACAGAAGTATTTTGATATGTATCCACTTGATGAAATTATTTTACCGGAAACCATTCCAAATGATCTTGATGATATCTTAAACAAGTGGGGTAAACCAATTGCTGTACATCCTACATGGCAGCGGGTGGAAACATTTGGGCAGCGACACAAAGAGGCAGTGCAAGCTTACTTGGCAACAATTACATTCGTTGATGATTGTATCGGCGTACTACTAGACGGATTAGAAAAGAGTCCATATTCAGAAAACACTATTGTTATGTTGTGGAGTGATCACGGGTGGCACTTGGGAGAAAAACAACGCTATGGGAAGACCCAACTTTGGCAAGAAACATGCCGTGTGCCTTTCATGGTTAAGGTTCCTGGAGTTACGCCTGATAACGCGGATTGTAAGGGTATTGTAAATTTAATAGATATGTTTCCAACTCTTATTGAACTTTGTAGTATTCCAAAAAACCCTGACAACGATGGACGTAGCTTTGCACAATTGTTACATGATCCAACAATGGATTGGAATGAGCCTATACTGACTGATTACAACTATGGAGGACATCGCATATATGATGGACGCTACAGTTATATAGTATTCGAAAAGGCAGGTACTGAGGAGTTATACGATCACAAAGTCGACCCAATGGAATGGAGTAACTTGGTTCGAATGCCAGAATATACTCAAACCTTGGAACGTTTAAAAAAATATATTCCACTCGTACGTCAACAAGAAGCACCTAGAAACTAGTCTTTTGATATATTTATAAAGACCACTATTAACTATGCATATGAAATCACTTTTTATTACGGTATCATTTTTCACTGTAGCATCTATCTTGTTTTCAAAAAACACTATCACACGTATAGAGTTTACAGCTGAAAAAAGCTATTCTAATGGTCCACTAAATACTAATATAAATTGGCTGGCACCAGATCGCGATGTTTGGAATGTGGATGCGTCATTAGGTATACTTACTGTCACTAATCATAGCAAGTGGTCTAGGGCCATCTATAAAGTACCAAATTTAAAACTGAATACAAATAACTACACTTGCACTGAAACATTTTCGATATCCTTTAAAAAAGGCTCATCAGCAATAGTAACTAACGGTGCTTTACCATTGGGAATCATAGCCTTTAGTAATATAAATAATTATCCTGAGTTTGTAGGTGCCTGTATAAGACAGATAAAAACTAACCGATTTAACTTCAGCATCATTGCAAAATTAAATGGTAAAAATGAAAATCGTTTCAGTCACTCCTTCGATGGTACACGCTTAGGCTTATCTGTTGATGATAGTGGTAACTGGCTTGATGCAGAATCCGATCAATTGATGTTCGATTTTTCCTTAAGACACACTGGTGGTCAATGGATTCAAGTGTTAACACTTAAAAACATTACTAAAGGAACTAGTATGGAAACTATTACTCAAACACTCAAAGATGAAGACAATAGTTTCGTTAATTCTGACCATGCGCTAATGCTCGGTTCATCAAATTTACGTGGAAACGATATAGCATTTAAGATCGATGCCATCGAATTAATAAATTAGAATCTAGTCTCTACGCAAACTTCTACCTCAATGTAGTAACACTTATCTTTGTATGTGTTACTGTTAGAGGCGTAAGTATGGCTCTATTGGAATTACTAATTCGTTACTAGCTACAAAATTATCCCGATTTTTCGCCGTTTCAAATAAGTACAAAGCATAGCCTCCAAATCCGCCTCCGCAGTATTTGCAAGCAATAGCTGTAGTGACTTCAGGTAAAGGAAGCATGCCTTCTTTAAGCTGCATTTGATAACTAATTCCTACTGAATCAGCTAGTAGATTAAAATTATTTTCTTCTACAGCTTTTGCAGCTAATGCGCCAGCACGTTCAATCATGTCATAATCTCTTTCTTTATCGACTGCACCTGGCGTGTCGTGCTCCATTCCACTGTAGTAAAGCGCCATTTTTCCTTTTAGTATAGCTCCATCGCGCTTAAGCTTCAGTCTAGGTCTATCACCACTTTTCCATATGCAGAGGCCTGTCTCTGTTATTACTGCCGGATCTTGCCATCCGACACCAAGATTTATTTCACTTTCTACACCTGACTTTCCATTAAGAAGAGACCAAGCACCACTTCCTCCTAAGCCGGAGCGTTTCACATAGACCCATGAGTTTAAGGATACTGTGGGTGACACAGCGCAATTAACAATAAATGCACCTTGACGTGCATATTTTGGTACGTCTAACCAGCCTCCTGCAAAGTCCACACGAACAGGTGCAGTATCTGGGGCTTTTATCCAATTAACGATTCCAGAACTAGAAATTGGTTCAAATAGTGGAGGGGTCTTTGGTAATTTAATGTAAGTTACATTTAACTCCTTGCACAATGCACGTTTGATGGACTCGTACTGATCATCTTCAGTAACGACTAAAAAATCTGGTCTAATTCGACGAAATTCATCTTGAAAATCTAGTCCAATAGTAGGGTTTTCTCCCATAACAGCATCGTCGACTACTTCTAGGGCTTTTAATAATCCGCGCTTATGCTCTTGGGGTATAGAAGATCGCCTATTTTTATGTGTCAAAAGAACCTTATCAGATGCAAAGCAGACAGTAAGATGATCACCTAAAGCCCGAGCTTCAGTGAAAAACTGTATATGACCAGCATGTATAATGTCATAACATCCTGATATAAATACCTTCTTCATAAGGTCTATTGGATGCTACATGTTAGTTAATAATTAAGCATACAGTGGCCCATAGGACTGGCATGCACGAAAATCTGCTGATTCAAGATCTTTTGTTCCAAATGATCGCCAAGCACTTGGTCGAAATATTCGATTCTGATCCACGTTATGCATATAAACGGGTATACGTAGCATAGAAGCTAGTGTGATGTATAAATCACCTACATGCCCAGCGGTCATAACGCAATGATTGGCTCCCCAATTATTCATAACCTCGTAAGTGGAAATAAACACACCTTCTCCATTTAGCCTAGGGGCAAACCATGTAGTTGGCCAAGTTGGATTTGTTCTTGAATCGAGAATATCGTGTACTTCGTCTGGTAAATCTACTGTCCATCCTTCAGCGATTTGTATGCAAGGTCCTAAACCATCGACTAGATTGATACGTATCATTGTAGCTTCCATACCGCCCTTGGTTCTAAAGCGTGAACTCATACCCCCTCCAGGAAAATACTCTCCCATTGAAGGGTGCCAGCTTGTTTGTTTCAGGCATTTTTGCACTTCGTCGTCTGAAATATCCCAGTGGGGCTTCATGGATGGTTTGCCATCTAAATCAGACTGTTCACCTGTACCGTCTAATGCTGCCGAACCTGAATTAATTAGGTGTAGTATACCATTACTAGCTAGACCTTCTAATTGATAACCACCCGATACACGCGAGACAGCATCCGAACTCCAATATGTGCGTAAATCTGCAAATATTTGTGCGCTATTAGTCAATAATTGACCAAAGAGCATGCCTGCAGCGTTGAGTGCATCATTTTCTGTGGCTAATATGTATGGTGCTCGTTTACCATTCCAATCAAATGATGAATTGAGAACTGCCTCCATAAAGTCACCATTAGGGAAATAGTCAGTCCACTGTCGTTGTCCCTGAAATCCAGCGGCGATGGAAAAATGGCCTTCTGATTGTTCGCCAAAACCTAAATCTCTTAATTTTGAATTTCCCACCATCAGGTCGCGAGCAATTAATGCCATCTTTATAGAATCAATCCATTCCTTGTCGAGTTGATCACGAGTTCTAACATGCGCTTGGTCATTGTAATCCTTACCTTCTTTGCAATTTTTCTGAACCCATTCAAAAGCTTTTTTAAATTCCAATGGATCATACATGTCATTATTCATTCGACCGATAAACTCGGTCATATCAATGGCTTCTACTCGCATACCTAAATACTTCTGCCAAAATAGTGAGTCGACCACAGAACCTGCAATGCCCATCGATGTACCACCCATTGAAAGGTAAGCCTTGCTTTTCATGTAAGCTACAGCAATGCCAGCTTTAGCAAAGCAAAGGAGTTTTTCTGCGACATCTTCTGGAATAGAAAGATCACCTGAATCAAGCACATCTTTGCCGTAAATACCAAAAGCGGGTAACCCTTTCTGAGTATGCCCTGCCAAAGCAGCGGCAAGATAAACTGCACCAGGTCGCTCAGTGCCATTGAAACCCCAGATTGCTTTCGGGCGGTGAGGATCCATATCCATCGTTTCTGATCCATAGCACCAACATGGAGTAACAGTTATGCTTAAGCCTACGCCTTCACGTTGAAATTTTTCTTCACATGCAGCAGCTTCTCTTACGCCACCTATATTCGAATCAGAAATAACACACTCTACTGGACTTCCATTTAAGTATCGTAGATTTTTTGTATAGAAATCAGCAAGAGTTTGAGCCATTGCCATAGTGCTCGTTTCAAGTGATTCACGTACGCCGCCTAGGCGGCCATCAATGGTCGGGCGTATACCAATCTTAGGAAATTTAAAAGGTGTAGAGTTCATGAAGTGATAATTAAGAATAAGGTAATTTTAGAACTAGATATATAAGTAAATTTGTGAAATTTACTAAATAACAATTATGCTAGATTTAGTGAGCGCATCGATTGCTTGTGAATTTGTAGCTGTCGCTCTGCCATATGGGGCATGCTTAAATCCTCGTTATACGTAGGAATCATTTTTAGTAAATTCTCTTTGCAGTGTGTATTTTTAAGTTTCTCTGCGAAACACTTTTTCAATATATCAATAATTATACTGGTCGATACAGAAGCGCCCGGGGAGGCGCCGAGTAGTGCAGATAAGTTTTTTTTAGAATTTGTGATTACCTCAGTGCCAAAATGTACAATTCCTGTCTCGCCGTCTTCTTTTTTTATAGCCTGAACTCGTATACCAGCATCAATAAGTTGCCAATCCTTATGACATGCATCTGGGTAAAAATTCTTTAATTCTTTAAGTCTCGTTTTCATACTTTGTGAGCCCTGTTGTATTAAGTATCGTACTAATGGAAAATTCTGTATGCCTATCTTTATTAATGAAATGATGTTGTCAGCACGTATGGAGTTAGGCAAATCTAAGTAACTACCTTGTTGGTGTAAAAACTTAGTTGTCCAAGCAGCGTAAGGACCAAATAATAAGGCTTTTTCTCCATCAATTATGCGAGTATCTAGATGCGGTACTGCCATAGTAGGGGCAGCCCCTGGCGACATGCCATAAATTTTAGCAGTGTGCTGCTTAACTAGTTTAGGACTCTTGCTAACCAGCCATTGACCTCCTATGGGAAATCCACCTAAGCCTTTAGCTTCATCGATATCAGAGTTTTGTAATAATGGTAAGCTTCCACCCCCAGCGCCTATAAACACAAAAGCTGTCGTGTTTGTAAATTTTGTACCATCATTAAGACTCGAAATCTCTAGGTTCCAGCCATCGTCTATTTCTGATAAGTTAGTGACGCGATGTTGTGTAACAAACCCGCAACCCTCCTGTTTGCCTAACCATTGAATCATCTGTGAAGCGATCTCGCCAAAATTGACATCGGTACCGTGTTTGACGCGAGTCATTGCAACAGGTTCTTTGCCACGACCTTCTAATATTAATGGAGACCACTGGCGTATTTTTTCACGATCTTGGGTAAATTCCATATCCTTGAAGAAATGATGTTGAGACATTTTGCGATAACGTGAGTCTAAAAAATCCACCTGATCTTGACCATAAACGAAGCTTAAGTGCGGTACTAAATTTATACAATTTTTGGTATTTTTTAATATCCCCTTACTGGCCGAATATCCCCAAAGCTGCAGTGAATGTTCAAACTGTTGAAATATCTCAATTGCTTTAGAAATGTCTACTTCTCCATCTTCGCCGTAATTAGGCGTGTAGCTTAGCTCACATAGCCCTGCATGTCCAGTTCCTGCGTTGTGCCAAGCATTGGATGCTTCGCTGGATAAATGCTCGCTTGCTTCATATAATTGAATAGTAATAGATGGGTCTAATTGCTTAAGTACGACTCCTAAAGTTGCAGACATAATACCGCTCCCAATTAGTATAACATCTGGATCTTTTATATTCTGCTCTTCGATCATATATAGCTTATTGTGTATATCTACTGGTTACTTCCGTGAATTTGCGCTTTGCCATAGCCCATTTTTGTTTATCTTTTGCTTTGAATACTTTCACTGTATTAGAATTTAGTGATATTTGTCTAGCTTCTGAAATACCATTAATTTTTTTATCACTAATTAACTGACAAAGTATGTTTCCCATTCCAGTCGCTTCAATTGGACCAATTATTACATTTTCCCCTATCGCGTTTGCTGTGAATTGATTGAGTAAACGATCTTGGCATCCACCACCTACAATATGTAATTCAGTTGGTGATTGGCCAGTAATTTGTATTAATTTCTTCCAAACCTCTGCGTATCGCAAAGCTAAGCTTTCATATATACAGCGAATTATTTCACCTTTTTCTGTAGGAACAAATTGTTTTGTTTCACGGCAGAAATTCTGAATCTTTGTTACCATGTTTCCTGCACTAGTAAATCGTTCATCATCCGGATCAATCAAACTTCTAAATTCAATTGCAGAAGAGGCAATTCTCGCCATATCGTTGTAGGCAATTTCTATTCCATTTTCTGACCATTCGCGTTTGCATTCTTGGATTAACCACAGTCCGCATATATTTTTTAAAAATCGTGTAGTGCCGTCTATGCCCAATTCATTTGTAAAGCCATCATCAAATGAAGATGAATTGATTACGGGCTCTTGCAGTTCTATTCCCATTAAAGACCAGGTACCGCTGCTTAAAAATACAGGAGTAGTAGCCCTGCTGGGAATAGCTGCTACCGCACAAGCTGTATCATGACCAGCTATAGTAACAACCTTAACATTAGTGAGACTACTTTTGGAAACTATCGATTGCTTTAATCCTCCAAGTACTGTGCCCGCGTCGTGAATATCTTTAAATAAGCGTCTTGGTAGTCCAAGTTTGTCGATTAAGTTATAATCCCAGTTTTTTATGTGCGGATTGTACAGTTGTGAGGTACTAACTATCGACCTTTCTTGGCATTTATTCCCCGTTAATAGATATCCGATTAAATCTGGCGTAAATAACAGATCCTCTGCTTGCTTGATCAATCTTCCTGAGGCGACTTCAGCCAGTAGTTGATAAATTGTATTAAAAAACATAAACTGAATGCCTGTTCTATTATAAATTTCACGCTTACCTACTTTCTTAAAAGCACACTTCATCATGCCTTCCGTTCGCTTATCTCTATATTGAAAAGGTTGATCTAGGAGTTTTCCATCTTTGCCAAGTAGGCCATAATCAACTCCCCAAGTATCAATTCCTATGCTTATTATAGAGTCACCGTAAAGTTCTGCAGCAGAACATATTCCATCCAGTATATTTGCATAAAGACAGTGAATATCCCAGTGGCAACCTGTGGACAATTCGATAGGTGAATTTTCGAATCGCACTATTTCATTTAAATATATCGAAACTCCGTCAAACTCTCCTGCAATCACGCGACCACTTCCTGCCCCTAAATCTACTGCTAGATATACACTTTTGTTCTTCACAATTAGTAATTAATATAAAAATAGTGAAATCTGAGTATCCAGATTCTAAATATCAGCAACCTTTAAGTCTATACCGAGATCATCTATTTGAGAGACTGCTGAAGATTGTATGTCGCTATCCGTTATTATGCATGTGATATTTTTCATAGTAGAAAAGTAATACTCCGAATGACTATTTATCTTACTAGAATCGACTAGTAATGTTACTTTATCTGACATCCTTATCAAAAGTTCCTTGTATATTGCTTGTTGCTCGAAACCCTCACTCGCTCCTCGCTCTAGATCTAAACCGAGACAAGAAATAAAAGCATTATCTACATGGTGGCGGCGCAATATATTGATACTATTACCGCCAATAAAAGTGTTTGTTTTAGAGTGATATTTACCTCCTGTAGATATGACTTCTATATTATCATTATTCACTAGCGATTGGATCACTGCCAGTGCATTTGTAATAACTCGAAAGGGTAAATTAGGTAGCATATATACCAAAGCCAGTGCAGTTGTACTGCTATCAAAGGCGTAGGTCTTACCTGGTTGTACCGAATTAAGTGCTATTTTAGCTATTGATTTCTTATGCGGTGTATTAATTGAACTTCTCTCTTCAAATGAACTGAGTGTAGGCCTACCCGAAGTACTACTAGCTCCACCGTGAATTCGCATTAATTTTTCTTTATCTGCTAGTATTTGCAAATCTCGACGAATTGTTTCGTCTGTAACGGAGAAGTTATTTGCTAAATCTACAGTACGAACTGTACCAAACTGATCCAAAAGATTAAGAATTTTATTATGTCTTTCAATCGCTAACATAGTTCTTAAATTTCAAATCCATCCGATTAAATAGCAAGATTATATGTTGTAAAATGTTGACTTATTTGGATTTTTTTGGGTAATTTTCTTCTATGAGCAGTGGTTACATGTGTTTAGAGTATCTATGGGATGATAAAAAGGCTGGTCAGCTTTCGCCAGTAGAGCGCCTTGTATACCGTTCTAACTTACTAGGTAGTGATCAAAAAATAACAAATACAGGAGGAGGAAACACTTCTTTAAAATTAGACCAAAAAGATCCATTATCAGGCGACACGGTTACAGTTTTATGGGTTAAGGGATCAGGTGGTGATCTACGTACTGCTAAAATAGAAAATTTTTCCTCACTATATTTGAGTAAGCTCATTGATTTACAAAAACTGTATTCTGAGACATCACCGAACGGAGTTAAAACTAAAATTGAGGATCAAATGGTAGCTATGTATCCACATACTACTTATAACTTAAATCCTCGTCCTTCATCAATTGATACACCACTTCACAGCTTTATTGGCGCTACTCATGTAGACCACATGCATCCAATATCATTTATTGCTATAGCTGCATGTAAAAATTCCGAAGCCATTACTAATGAAATATATGGCGAAAAAATAGCTTATTTGCCATGGCAAAGACCGGGATTCGATCTAGGCTTAAAAATGCAGGAAATATATGATAACAATAAAGAGTGCGTTGGTATAAATATGGGGCAACACGGGTTAATCAATTGGTCCGATGACGATAAGGAATGTTACACATTGACCCTCAACTTAATAAATCAGGCTGGAAACTACATCGCTTCTAAAGACCGTGGAAATAATACTTTCGGAGGTCAGAAATATTGTGCGATAAGCACTGATTACGCGCAGAAATTAACAATAGATATACTGCCTTTCTTGCGAGGCAATGTTTCACAGAATAATCGTTGTATTGCTACTGTACATAGAGACTCTTCCGTATTAGAATTTGTTAATTCGAATGATGCAAAACGTCTAGCTGAAATAGGAACATCTTGCCCTGACCACTTCCTACGCACTAAGATCAAGCCGATGTTTCTTGATTGGGATCCCATTAATGGTACTATAGATACACTTAAGGAACTGATTGTTTTGGGTCTTAATAAATACCGTAAAGACTATACGGAATATTATGAAACCTGCAAGAGGGAGGACTCTCCAAAAATGCGTGACGCAAATCCTACCGTTATTTTAATTCCTGGATTAGGCTTAATTTCATTCGGTAAAAATAAATCGGAATCTCGTGTTACTGCTGAGTTCTACAATTGCGCAATAGGAGTAATGCGAGGTGCAGAAGCTATCGATCATTACATTGGTTTACCACGCCAGGAGGCTTTCGATATCGAGTATTGGCTGTTAGAAGAAGCGAAACTTCAGCGCATGCCCAAGGAGAAGGAGTTTGCGCGCAAGGTGGTAGTAGTAATAGGTGCAGGTTCTGGAATAGGCAAAGAGACAGCGCTACGTTTTGCCAAAGATGGCGCACACGTAATTTGTGCTGATTTAAACATTGAATCGGCTCAGAAAACTGCTGACGAAATTTGTACAGAAGTGGGAGTAGGTATTGGCGTTAGTGGAACGGGTATATCTAGCTGTGGAAACGCCATTGCTAGTACTATAGATATTACTGATGAAGATAGCATTCAAGAGTGCTACAACTTAGCTATTTATGCTTATGGTGGCATTGATGTAGTTGCTTTAACTGCTGGAATTTTTCTCGCTCCCGATGTAAAAGGCGAATTCTCGAAAGTTCAGTGGGAATCAGTTTTTAGAATTAATTCTATAGGTCCTTATATGGTAGCAGATTCGGCAAAACGTATATTTCAATCACAAGGGAGTACTTTGAAAAGCTCTATAGTAATAACGTCCTCTGTAAATGCTGTTGTGTCCAAGAAGGGTTCCGTAGCCTATGATTCATCAAAGGCTGCAACAAATCACATAGTGCGTGAATTAGCTATAGAATTAGCTCCATATGCTCGTGTTAATGCCGTTGCCCCTGCTACTGTAGTTAAGGGCTCTCAAATGTTTCCAAGAGAGCGAGTAATGGCATCACTTAGTAAATACTCCATAGATTACTCTGAAAAAGAAGATACCGACTGCTTAAGAGCAAAGTTGGCAAAATTTTACGCAAGTCGTACTCTTATAAATGTACCAATTACTCCAGAGGATCAAGCAGAGGCTATATACTTCTTATCAAGCGATCTTGCCTCCAAGACAACTGGTCAGGTATTGAATGTTGATGGCGGACTTCATGAAGCATTCTTAAGATAATGACTATAAAAAAACAGTAAATGGACACCCTGGAAAAATTAGTCGCTTTATCTCGTAAATTAGGAAGTGAAGGTCTTGACTGGGCTATATTAGGCGAGGGTAACACTAGCACTCTAGCAAGCGAAGACAGTTATTATGTTAAGGCATCTGGTAGTTGCCTAGGAACTGCGAATAGAGACGACTTTACTGAAGTAAATTTAGGTTTAGCGCTAGAGTATATCAATCGTACGTCGCTAACAGACGAAGAAATTTTAGTAGCATTAGAATCAATCAGGGTGGATAAAAATTCAAAGCTTCCATCCGTGGAAACGTTTGTCCATGCAGTTTGCCTAAGTGAGGGTGACTGCCGATGGGTGGGTCATGGACATCCTGAATCAGTACTTGCTATACTATGCAGCAAATTAGGCGCAAAGGCCTACTCTAAGCACATTTTTCCTGATGCGATAGTAGTCTGTGGGCGCTCTTTTGCTATTGTTCCATATGTGGACCCTGGCTTTAAATTAGCTCATGCAGTACGTGACTCTATTCGCAGATTTAAAAACCTACATAATAAATCTCCGAAGGTAATACTTCTAGAAAACCATGGGCCTTTTATTTTAGGTCAGTCTGATATAGATGTCATTAATACTATGATGATGCTAAATAAGTGGTCTAGGATATTAATCGCTAATCAGGCATTTGGTGGTGCTCAATACCTATCTAATTCTGATTCCGATCGCATTGAGAACAGATTAGACGAAGCATACAGAAGAAAGCGCCTATTAGACAATAAACATTAAACGTTGTTTACTATCCCTGCGAATGATTATAGATGTAAATCTAAAACAATGTTAGGTGTAGTATTTAGTATTCTAGTTTAAAAAATTTCCCCTACATTCGTCAGATAGTCGTATATATGACTTTCCTATCTTATTGATTCTTCAAGATTTTGCACGTGTTATAAAATTTAATTTAATTTTCTAGCTTGTTTAGATCGTTGAAGCTGTTTTTTGTCGCATATTATTATGAAGCGTACGCATCACTGCTCTCAACTTCGTGCCTCCGATTCAGGTTCTTCAGCTTGCCTTTCAGGTTGGGTGGACTCCGTTCGTGATCACGGCGGTATTCTCTTTGTTGATCTACGAGATCGTGAGGGGCTTACACAAATTGTATTTGATCCTAGCAATACATCGCTAGGAGATCAGTTTGCTTTTATAAAGCCTGAATCTGTTATAACAATCACCGGCGAGGTAAAGATTCGCATAGCAGAAGCGGTCAATCCTAATTTAGCAACAGGCGAAGTTGAAGTTCATGCTAGTTCTTTAAAAATTCATAATATAGCTAAGACGCCTCCATTCCCTATGGATGATTCTGCAGATAAAACGAGTGAAGATTTGCGAATGACTTATCGTTATCTTGATCTACGCAGAAACTCAAATGCTAATATATTAAGATTACGCCACAATACGTGTAGAGCGATACGTAACTATATGGATGATAATACCTTTATTGAGGTGGAAACTCCTATGCTATTTAAGAGTACCCCAGAAGGAGCACGTGAATTTCTGGTGCCAAGTCGAATGAATCCTGGATCATTTTATGCTCTTCCACAGTCTCCGCAGCAGTATAAGCAAATGCTAATGGTTGCCGGCATTGAGCGTTATTACCAACTCGCACGCTGTTTCCGTGATGAGGATTTGCGCGCCGATAGGCAGCCAGAATTTACGCAACTAGACATTGAATTGTCCTTTGTAGACCGAGAAGAGATGTATGCTCTTATCGAAGGTCTCATGCAGCACGTATGGAAGGATGTTTTAGCAGTAGATATTAAAGCACCATTTAAGCGCATGAGTTATTATGAAGCTATGGATCGTTATGGTGTTGATAAGCCAGACATGCGCTTCGAAATGGAACTGCAGGATTGTGGAGAAATATTCAAAGATTCATCTTTTAAAGTATTCTCTGGTGCAGTCGCTTCAGGTGGTGCAGTTAAAGCGGTTAACGTAAAAGGCTTAGCTGATTTAACACAAGGTGAACTACGTAACTTAGAGGAAGTTGCTAAGAGTTTCGGGGCAAAAGGGTTGGCATTTATTAAGTCGGTTGGAGGTGAGTGGAAATCGCCTATTTTAAAGTTCTTTTCTGACAATGAAAAAGCTGCCTTAAAGGATCGATTAAGTATAGAGGATGGGGATATTGTATTTTTTGCAGCAACCCAGTGGGAGCGGGCGTGTACAATCTTAGGAAGAATTCGCTTGGAGGCTGCGCAGTTACTTGTAAAACGTGATAAATTGACTATTGATCCATGCGATTACAAATTTCTATGGGTGATAGAGTTTCCGCTTATGTTATATGATGAAGAATTGGGACGTTTTGCTGCATCACATCATCCATTTACTGCTCCGGTAGAAGAAGATATACCACTACTAGATTCTGATCCAAAGAAGGTTCGTGGACAACATTACGACCTAGTATTAAATGGCGTTGAATTAGGTGGTGGATCCATACGTATCCACCAACCTGATTTACAAAAAAAAGTTTTTGAAGATGTCCTTCAAATCGATCCACAAATAGTCGAAAGCCGCTTTGGCTATATGCTAAAGGCATTTGAATATGGAGCGCCGCCGCATGGTGGTATCGCTTTTGGTCTCGATCGCTTGGTTACCATTCTAGCGAAAAGAAATAGTATAAGAGATGCTATTGCTTTCCCGAAAAATCAACGTGCTCAAGAAATGATGACCGCAAGTCCTGGTTCCGCCACTGCCACACAACTAACAGATCTACACGTTAAGGTCTCTTTGCCCAAAGGTGAGGTTTCATAGTATTCGATGCTTCGAATCGTGTTAATTAGAGTCTCAGA
>JAYYDJ010000020.1:0-12500 GCA_036160955.1 Verrucomicrobiota bacterium
ATACTTCCCGACCAAGTCCACCTGCTCCAACTATAATTAAGCGCCGCATATTCATTTTGCTCGATAACCTCCATCCACGGTAAGCACTGTTCCAGTAACCCAGCGCGATTGATCACTCATTAAATAAGTGGCTGCATCTGCCACATCCTGAGGGTATCCTGTACCTAAAGGATAGAGATTCATGTGTGCTTGTAAAATATCTTCTGAGATTTGCTCGCCTGCCTCACTTGCCATTTGGCTTTCAATCATACCAGGAGCAAGACAATTTACTCGGATTTTATGGGAAGCTAATTCCAAAGCCATACATCGAGCCGATGCCTCCAACGCACCTTTACTTGCGGCATACGCACAATAACCGGCAGCTCCTCGTGAAGCGATTAATGAGGATATTAAAACAATTGAAGCTGGTGCCTTAATCTTTTTCTGCCTTAAAAGATCACGAATTAACAGCAGCGGTGAAACAGTATTAATTTGGATGCAATTACTAATATGCTTCTCTTGCATATATTTAACTGGTGATAGCGGCGCAACCCCAGCCGCATAAACTATGCCATCAAGCGCGCTTATTTTGTCAATAGCCGCATCAAAACTATCTACTTTAGATAAATCGATACTAATTGCTGTAGCATCCAATTCAGTTGTTATTGGTTCTAACTTACTTGCGTCTCTACCAGCAAGAAAAAGTTCCGCTCCTTGAAGAGATAACGTTTTGGCAATCGCACTACCTAGAGCTCCAGTTGCCCCAACAATTAATATACGCTTGAACGCAAATACTTTTTTATTCGTCACTTATTGACCTCCGCGACTACATATTCATACAAGCAATTTAATGAAGGAAGAGCTTTTAGCTTGGTAGCACTAAGATGCACTCCATACTCTGCGTCCAACATAGCAATTGTAGTTAATAGAGCCAAAGAATCCCAGACCTCTAGTTCCATGTAATGAGTCGCCCCGTTCATTGAACCTGGTGTGATGTCTTCTATAGCTTCTTCAAAACGCTCTAAAAATGTGTCCAGACTACCCATATAATTTCATTAGTATAAACTCCTTGTGAGTGGCTACAAGTTCCTATTCAGCGGTGGGGTACTCTATTATTTCGCAAACCTTAATAGAATTAGTTTCGATAATTGCACTAGCCCATGAAAGGCCAACTCCAAATCCAGAGAGTAGAATTTGTAAAGAATTAGCAGAGGTAACAGCTTCTGATAATTCGCCGCACATAGCGCAAGGAATTGAAGCTGAACTTTGGTTACCGTACTGCTCTACTGTTCGTAAAGGAACTTTAGTTGGATCAATATCAAGACGCTTCGCAATGTTGCTAAGAATATACCTATTAGCTTGATGGAAAACAAAGTAATCCAATGAGCTAAGATCTAGCTTAGCGTAAGCTATGATCTCTCGTACAGCTTGCGGCTCAACTTTGATGGAAAAGTTAAAAATCTCTGCACCATCCATAAAAAGATTTTCAAGACTTCTAATATTACCATCTGGATCGGCTCTCTCTACTTTGGAGCGCTCCGTACTAGGTTGCCTAAAGCCACCAGCTGGCACGATCAAATTCTTGAATCCCTTGCCATCAGTATTTAAGCTAAACCAAGATGAAGTAACTACAGAAGCACTAGAAATTAATGTCGCACTTCCGCCATCACCAAAAAGAGGTGCCAGAGATCTATCTCTTGGGTGAACAATTCGACTGATCGTGTCTCCAGCTAGCAACAATACATTTTTACAACCACCATTGGCAACCATCATATGAGCTAACCACAAGCCATAAACATAGCCAGAACAGCCTAAATTAACGTCTAAAGCCGAGCAATCTGTAGGCAAGCCCAAGCGCCCATGAATAACAGCTGCGTTGCAAGGCTGTGGGTAGTCCGCATTTTGTGTGACACATACAAGCGAATCAATAGCAGCAACATCTATCTCTAATCTTTTTAATAAATGCTCGGCAGCATTGTAGCATAGATCTGCCGCTGTTGTCTGAGAATCCACAACACGTCGTTTATTTAAGCCTATCGTCTTTTTTAGTCGAGCAATCTGCTTATCTTTTCCACCATATAGACCGACCTCATCATCAATACATTTCTCGGTAATAGGTACGCAGGTTACAATACCCTTAATTTCGACTTGGTTAAATGTGCACTTTGACATAACATTAAGATGCCTTGCAATGACACGGAGTGAAGCTCATTTTTTACCTTATTAATAGTTATGAGTTAAAAACAAAGTAATTGCGCACATTGAAAAACTCGACATAAATTTAATTATTACAGAGATAATACATATAATCATTCTCAACAAAATAGCCTGAAGAAAGGAATCACCTTGGACTTAAAAGAAATCAAACAAGTTATTGATCTAATGAAGCGCGCAGAACTCACCGAGTTCGATCTCGAGAAAGACGACTTTAAGCTTCACTTGAGCCGCTTAGCTAAAGACGTAGCCCCTCAAATTATACAAGCTGCACCGATAAGCGCAACACCTGCAGCAGTTGCTGGATCTTCTTCACTTGCCCCTGAAGATACAACTAAAGCAGTATCAAACCAACCTGTTGAAGAAAAAGGCATTGAACTAATCAAGTCGCCAATGGTAGGGACTTTTTATAGCGCCCCTTCGCCAGATAGTCCAGTGTTTGCTGCAATAGGCAGCAAAGTATCCGCAGACACAGTTGTATGCATTATTGAAGCGATGAAGGTAATGAATGAAATTCAGTCTGAAATAAGCGGCAGTATTACAGAAATACTTGTTGAAAATGGGGATGCTATTGAATTTGGGCAACCGCTATTTAAAGTAAAGACTACTTAATTTGATCCGATTTTTTGATGATACAAAAGCTTCTTATCGCCAACCGTGGCGAGATCGCCCTGCGAATCGTTCGAGCCTGTAATGAGCTTGGTATAAAAACTCTAGCGGTTTATTCCGAAGCAGATGAGCAGTCGCTTCATGTACAGCTTGCAGATGAAGCGATATGTATTGGCTCAGCCGCAAGTAATCAAAGCTACTTAAAGGGCGACCGCATCATTGCAGCAGCTGAAATAGCGGATGTTGACGCGATTCACCCTGGCTACGGATTTTTAGCTGAAAATGCTGAATTTGCAGAGCAATGCGAACAATGTCAGATAAAATTTGTTGGGCCAAGTTCCAATGCCATCATCAATTTTGGAGATAAGGCCAAAGCACGCGAAATGGCAGTCAAAGCAAAAGTACCGGTAATTCCTGGTAGCGAAGGTACTGTTGACGATGAAACTACCGCTCTAAAAGTAGCTGAAAAGATCGGCTTCCCTGTCATAATTAAAGCCGTCGCAGGTGGAGGGGGTAAGGGCATGCGGACTGCACACAATTCAGTTGCTTTTAAAAAAGAGTATAACAGTGCACGCAATGAGGCGGAAGCCGCATTTGGTAATGGCGCGGTATATATAGAAAAGTTTTTAGATGCCCCCAGGCATATTGAAATCCAGGTTATTGGCGACCAAATGGGCAATGTGGTTCATTTAGGAGAACGTGATTGTTCGGTGCAGCGACGCCACCAAAAAGTTATAGAAGAGGCCCCATCGCCTTTCATCAGTAATGACACTCGAAAAAAGATGGGGAAGGATGCCGTTAAATTAGCAAAGTCGGTTAACTACGAAGGAGCAGGTACCGTAGAATTTCTTATGGATAAAGAGCAAAATTACTACTTCATAGAAATGAATACACGCATCCAAGTGGAGCATGGAGTTACCGAAGAGGTCACCGGCGTAGACCTAGTCAAAGAACAGTTACTCATCGCGAGTGGCAGAAAATTAAGTTATGAGCAAAAAGACATAAAATTCTTGCGACATGCAATAGAGTGCCGAGTTTGTGCAGAAGACCCTGGGCGGAACTTCGCCCCCTGCCCCGGGGAGGTTGACTTATACTATGCTCCAGGCGGACATGGTGTGCGAATCGATTCACATGTTTATGGCGGATACACTATACCGCCTTATTATGATAGCATGATTGCCAAGGTAATTACATATGGCCGTGATAGAGAACTTGCACTTGAACGAATGGATCGAGCACTTGGAGAATATATTATTCGTGGTATTAAAACGAATATTGCTTTCGCTCGTGCTATCATCCGCGATCCTCATTTTCGCGAAGGCAAAGCAACTACTAAATATGTAGAAGAATTTTTTGAACGCGTCCCTAAGGATCTTTACACATAGTACGATAAGTGCTACAAAACAGTAATTATGAGTAAGGCAACTAAACCCTCCACAGAATCTAGCATTCCAACTGTTTCCGAGGATAGTAATTCTCTTGGTGACATTCGCATCAATCATAGCGTTGTAGCTAATATAGTACGACTCGCAGCACTTGAAGTTTCAGGCGTAGTCGCAGTCGGCGGTAGCTTTGTCGATGGGATCGCTGAAATATTTTCTAAAAAAGGCGGTGATGAACGTGGCGTTAGAGTCGACGAAGACGAAGTTGGTGATTACATGATCGAAGTTCGAGTAATACTTCGTTTTGGCGTTGAATTAGCCACAGTAGCAAGTCAAATCCAACAACGTATTGCTGAGCAGCTTGAAAAAATGACCAGTAAAAGTGTAGCTCGGATCAATGTTATTATAGACGGCGTTCGTACCCAAGAAGAAGAAAAGAGCACAGATGATTGGGAAAACCACCCGCACACCGACTAAACCGATTATTTAGTGAGTGAAACATGGATAGAGTTGCTTAAAATTTGCAGTGACAACCTGCAGTTTTGCATTATCGGAATCGGACTTTTTGTACTCGTAATAGTCGCAGTAATAAAACGTCAGCCAAATCATGTAGTGGCTTACACAACAGATAGTGGAAGTGTTACTGTAAGTCGAGCGGCAATAGTTGAGTTAGTTCAGAGTTCTTGCGCTCAAATAGAGGCGGTTTCGAAACCTAGAGTTACAATAATGGTTAAAGGACGCACTGCGCATTTTAAAGTTCGTATCAAGCTAGCTAGTGGAGGCCGTTTGCGAGATGTCGAACATGCACTCCAAAATCACCTACGAAAATCTTTAAGCGATAATTTAGGCATCGAGCATTTAGGCAAAATTGATGTTATAGCAACAGGCTTCAAAGGTGACTTTGTTATAGATAGTGCAGCACCTACTTTAAGGCAACCCGACCACGAATCACTTCATTCTATCGTCAGCAATGATTCATATGAAGAAGATGAGGCTAGTGACAGCAATAATGCCCGTTTGCTCTAATATAGTTATCGCGGCAAATCTAAAAGTCCCCCGGGAGTCCCAAACAGTAGTTATTTTAGCTTCACATGCTTTAGCTTTAGTTAGCCTAAGTTTGATTGCATTACTCATGACAGTTCTGACTGCTTGTAGTCCAACAAGCCAAGAGAATCAGGCTCTGGAAGATTTTGCCACCGCATTTCGTGCGGCAAACCAAGCTAAAAGTCTTAGCCAAATGCTAAAACTATATGCTACTAGTGGGGCTGATGAGAAACAACTAACTGCCCTAAGGGGTGCCTTAAGGTCTGAACTTGGACTACCCATAGAATCTATTCAGTTTCATAAATATACCAACAATACTGACGCGCTAATAGACTATACTTATGAAGGAATCTCCTATGGCCCAAGCTTACAACCAAAAATATCGATGCAAGTCCAGTATAGTACAGACGATCGATTCATGAGCCGTTTTACGCTAGGCCAAACAGACGTCGGTAGTTGGCGCATTATTTGCGCAAAACCGACAGAACCAATTATGAATACGAAGAACCTATAATTGCTTTAAATAATTTTAGTCAAGGAAACATAAAATTCGATAATTTTAAGGCATTCGCCGTGTTGACATCGCTTCAAATTAAGACCACTTAAAATATATGAAAATAATAGCATACTTAAAACCAACTTGCGGGTGGAGCATGGGTGTTCGTGCGATTCTTAATAAATACGATCTAGTTTATGAAGATCGCGACATTATTAATGATCGTAACCAATACGCAGAAATGGTAGAAAAATCAGGGCAATCACTTTCACCGTGTGTTGAAATTAATGGTCATTTGCTCGCGGATGTGAGTGGAGAAGAAGTTGAAAACTGGATGCTCAGCCAAGGATTAATACAAGAAAATGAGCGAGTTGCAGATGTACCAACTAATGCTCCTTGCACCGATGAAGAGCATGAAGCCATGCGATCAAAAACAATTCGCTTTTTTTAACTTTGCAGCGTGCTATAGCTAGGTCTAATAGTTAAGGAAGTTATTAATTCGCCAATAAGTCATAAATAGATACATTTTAAGTCCTTAAGCAGCTTCCTATTTACTAGTTGGCGCAATTTTCCTAGACAGGCGCGATTCTCGCACTAAATTCTAAGTTCTTTTTGAATTTTTGACATCTGGCATTTATTGCTTCTGTTGAATATTGTTCAATACATGTTATCTAATGTATTCGACAAATCCACAACATTATCCATGCAACACACACAAAGACAACCCAAGGCGCAAGGTCTCTATGACCCTCAAAATGAGCATGAAAATTGCGGCATTGGACTCATTGTAGATATGAAAGGACGCAAGTCCCATGACATCGTACAAGGAGCGCTAGAAATCTGCGTGAACCTCGACCACCGTGGAGGCTGCGGATGCGATCCTATCACGGGTGATGGTGCTGGCATTTTTATACAACTGCCCCACAACTTTTATGTAGCTGTCACCAAAAAAGACTCTGGCTTTGAAGTTCCTGATGAGGGCGATTATGGAGTCGGCTTTGTATTTTTATCCCAAAACCAAGTTGAGCGAACCAATGAAGAAACAATTATCGAAGAAATTATCACTGAGCTCGGATTCGAACTAATTGGCTGGCGTGATGTTCCTGTAAGGAGCGAAATATTAGGCAAAGCCTCGAAAGCATGTGAACCGGTTATGCGTCAGTTCTTTGTCTCAAGAGGAGAAGTTTGTGAGCGTGGCATCGAATTTGAACGCAAGCTTTACTTAATTCGTCGCATGGCGACACATCGCATTCGCTACAGTGGAGAAGATGAAGATTCACTTTTTTATATCAGCTCGCTATCGAGTCGTACAATGACTTATAAAGGCATGCTCACTACTGAGCAGTTAGGTGATTATTTTCCTGACCTTGGTCATGCTTCAATGGACTCTGCTCTAGCGCTTACGCACTCTCGATTTTCGACTAACACTTTCCCTAGTTGGCCAAGAGCACAGCCATTTCGCTACCTTTGCCATAATGGTGAAATAAACACTGTCCGCGGCAATGAAAATTGGCTTTACGCGCGACAAATGCAACTGGCAAGCGAAGTATTTGGAGAGGACCTGAAAAAGTTACTACCCATAATAAGAGAGGATGGTTCCGACTCACAAAAATTTGATAACTGTTTAGAGTTCTTAGTACTATCCGGGCGTAGTCTAGCACATGCCATGATGATGATGGTTCCTGAGCCATGGGAGCGGCACAAGAGCATGCCAAAATACAAGCGTGATTTTTATCAATTCCATGCATGCATTATGGAACCTTGGGATGGACCTGCCTCTATGGCCATGTCGGACGGCGTTCAGGTGGGTGCGACACTTGATCGTAATGGTCTGCGCCCTTCACGTTATTATGTTACAGCCGATGATCGAGTTATATTAGCTTCAGAAGTTGGTGTGCTCGAAGGAATTGAGCCTGCCAATGTGGTTAAGAAAGGTCGCTTAGAACCAGGACGTATGTTCTTAATCGATATGGAAGAAGGTAGAATTATCGGTGATGCAGAGCTGAAAGAACAAATTGCTTCCGAACACCCATACGGAGAATGGTTGCAACAAAAATTAATCAAGTCTGAAGACTTGCCACGATCAGAAGCAGAACCTTCCGATGATTTCGATTCCATCGAAATTCGCCAAAAAGCTTTTGGTTACACCTTTGAAGACATGCGCTTTATAATTGGACCAAGTGCCGAGTCTGGCAAACAGCCACTAGGTTCCATGGGTAACGATGCTCCACTTGCTGTTCTATCAGATCAATCACAGCTACTTTACAATTATTTCAAGCAGCTTTTTGCTCAGGTAACCAATCCTCCTATTGATCCGATCAGAGAAGAACTCGTGACTGCAAGTATTTCTTTCATTGGCTCTGAGGGTGATCTTACCCGACCAGGCCCCAACAGTTGCCAATTGATTAAATTTGAAAGTCCATTGATTGACAATCAGCAACTCGCGCAATTGCGAAGTATTAATATTGATGGATTTAAGGCGACTCGATTGCAGATAACTTTTGAATCTGCGGTTGGCGGACTTGCCGAAGGGCACAACAACGTCCCAGAACCATCTATCAGCGGTAAGGGTCTTGAATCTGCATTGAATAAACTCTTTGAAAATGCAGATTCTGCTATTCGTGACGGCAAAAATATTCTAATTCTATCCGATCGTAAAGTTGACCTAAAAAAAGCTCCAATTCCGGCTCTGATTGCAGTGTCCGGCTTACACCACCATTTGGTCCGTCAAGGGACTCGCACTAAAGTATCCATCCTGCTGGAATCAGGAGAGCCAAGAGAAGTTCAGCACTTCGCCCTTTTACTTGGCTATGGTGCCAACGCGATTAACCCATACCTAGCTCTTGAAACAGTTCGCCATTTAGTAGACCGCGGCGATATCAACCAAACTGCTGAAAAAGCATGTGCTAATTTCCTAAAAGCGAATCTAAATGGAGTAATCAAAACAATGTCAAAAATGGGCATTTCCACCGTGGCATCCTACCGAGGTGCACAGATTTTTGAGGCCATTGGTTTAAATCAAGCAGTTATAGACAAATACTTTACAAAGACTGCTTCACGCATTGAGGGAATTGGCTTAAATACTATCGCTGAAGAAACTTTATGCCGACATCAGAAGGCTTTCGCACCACGTGATGATGAGCGTGATGCTGCACTTGATACTGGTGGCATCTACCAGTGGAGAGCAAACGGTGAGCGGCATTTGTTCAATCCTGTGACGATTCACAAATTACAAATGGCTACTCGATTTGGAGACTATGCTGTTTTTAAGGAGTATTCCGATGCAATCAACGATCAGTCTAAAGAAATGTTTACACTACGTGGTTTAATGGATTTTAAATTTGACGAGTCACAAGCCATACCGATCGAAGAAGTCGAACCGATTGAAACTATCATGAAACGCTTCAAGACTGGCGCCATGTCATATGGCTCAATTTCAAAAGAAGCACATGAAGCAATTGCTATTGCAATGAATAGGGTCGGAGGAAAATCGAACACTGGCGAGGGCGGTGAAGAAAGTACTCGCTTCAAACCCGACGCCAACGGTGACTCACGTCGATCAGCAATAAAACAAGTTGCATCGGGACGCTTCGGAGTAACAAGTTACTACTTAGTAAACTCTGACGAGATACAAATTAAGATTGTTCAAGGCGCTAAACCAGGAGAAGGGGGAGAACTGCCAGGGCACAAAGTACTGCCGCAGATCGCAAAGACCAGAGGCACGACCCCTGGAGTAGGATTAATTTCTCCACCTCCACATCACGACATCTACTCCATAGAAGATTTAGCAGAACTTATTCACGATCTTAAGAACTCAAACTTAAAGGCACGGGTCAATGTAAAGCTAGTCTCCGAAGTAGGTGTGGGAACAATTGCTGCGGGCGTCGCTAAAGCGAAGGCAGACGTTATTCTTGTGTCTGGATATGATGGGGGTACTGGCGCATCACCTCGCTCCTCTATTCAGCATGCAGGAGCACCTTGGGAACTAGGTCTTGCAGAAACAAATCAGACTTTATTACTCAACGATCTCCGCTCTCGCGTCGTCGTTGAAACTGATGGACAATTAAAGACTGGACGTGATGTAGCAATCGCATGCCTACTTGGAGCGGAAGAATTTGGTTTCGCAACTACTGCCCTAGTGACTCTTGGTTGCCTCATGATGCGTGTTTGTCATAAAAACACCTGCCCTGTAGGGGTTGCGACCCAAGATCCAAAATTGCGCGAAAAATTTAATGGAGATGCTTCTGCTGTTGAAAACTTCATGAAATATATCGCCGAAGAAATCCGCGAGATTATGGCGCGTTTAGGCTACCGCTCTATAAATGAAATGGTAGGCCAAGTGCAGCGCTTAGAAATGCGCCATGCTATTGATCACTGGAAAGCAAAAGGATTGGACTACAGTAAGATCTTACACAAACCCGACATGGGCCCAGACGTGGGAACTTATTGCCAGATGTCACAAGATCACATGCTAGAGAAGTCTCTGGATTTGCGCGAGATTCTTGAGCAAGCGCAACCTGCTATCGCTAAGGGTACAGCAGTTGAAATCAACTTACCCATCGTTAACACAGATCGTGTTGTTGGAACAATTACAGGAGCAGAAATATCTAGAAAGTACGACGCAGAAGGACTACCAGAGGATACCGTCAAAATCAATCTTACTGGATCTGCCGGGCAATCGCTTGGCGCATTTTGCCCTAAAGGAATGACTTTCACTGTCACAGGTGATACCAACGACTATTTAGGTAAAGGCTTATCTGGAGCTAAGATTGTCGTTCGCCCCTCAGAGGACTCTCCTTTTATTGCTCACGAGAATATAATAACTGGTAATGTATGCTTCTATGGAGCGACCCAAGGCCAAGCCTACATTGCAGGTATGGCAGGCGAGCGCTTCTGTGTGCGTAACTCTGGCGTCGAGGCCGTAGTCGAAGGACTCGGTGATCATGCCCTCGAGTACATGACTGGTGGCATGGTTCTCAACTTAGGCTCTACGGGACGTAACCTCGGAGCGGGAATGTCGGGTGGAGTGGCATACGTTTTCGACGAAGCAGGCGATTTTGTACAAAATAGCCTCAATCCAGACATGGTGAATGTCTACCAGCTAATTGAATGCGGTGACGATGAAATCCAACAAGTCAAAGAAAAGATAGAAAAACATGTTTCTTTGACTGGATCCAAACGCGGCAAAGCAATCCTTGCGAATTGGCCTGCAATTGCTGAAAAATTCTTAAAAATTATGCCGCAGGACTATGAGCGAGTCTTACAAGCACAAGCGCGCGCTAAAAAACGAGGGCTCAAGGGTGACGATGCCATTCTTGCTGCATTTGAAGAAAATGTGAAGGCTGGTCACTAGGCTATTGAGCCATCATAACTTTAAACAAGAGACTTTTATACTATGGGCAAAGCAACTGGATTTATGGAAATTGAGCGCAAGACGATCGCCAATCGTGATCCGATCAAGCGCTTAAATGACTGGAACGAGATTCATAAGGAATTTGATCCAGTAGCTGTACAAAAGCAGGGTTCGCGCTGCATGGACTGTGGTACCCCTTATTGCCATACAGGGATGACTTTAGCCAATATGGCTAGTGGTTGCCCAATTAATAATCTCATACCAGAATTTAATGATCTAGTCTACCGCGGCAAGTGGCATGATGCCTACACACGGCTATCGAAAACAAATAATTTCCCTGAATTTACTGGTCGGGTATGCCCCGCACCTTGTGAAGGTTCATGCGTATTGGGCGTAATCGAGCCACCCGTCACTATTAAGAATATTGAATGTTCGATTATCGATAAAGCATGGGATGAGGGATGGGTCACGCCAGAGCCGCCTAAAGAGCGCACAGGCAAGAATGTCGCCGTTGTTGGATCCGGCCCTGCAGGGCTCGCTGCTGCAGACCAGCTCAATAAGGCTGGGCATCTAGTCACCATTTACGAACGAGCCGATCGTCCCGGTGGTCTGCTCATGTATGGCATTCCAAATATGAAGCTCGAAAAAGACACAGTTACACGTCGTACCGAGCTCATGAAAGCGGAAGGCATCACTATCCGATGTAGCGTAGAAATTGGTAAGGATATTAGCGCGAAAGAACTACTCAATGACTTTGATGCTGTTATCCTTGCGTGTGGGGCCACCAAGCCGCGTGACCTACCCATAGAAGGGCGTGAGCTCAACAATATACGCTATGCTATGGAGTTTCTTGGACCTAACACAAAAGAACTATGGGACATAAAAGATGGTAAAGCTGAGCAGTTCAGTGCACTGGCTAAGGACAAAAATGTTGTCATCATTGGTGGTGGCGATACTGGCACCGATTGCGTAGGCACATCTTTGCGTCATGGATGCAAGAGTGTTTGCCAACTCGAAATCATGCCTAAGCCTCCAACAGAGCGTGCTGCCAACAACCCATGGCCCGAATGGCCGAAGACTTATAAAATGGACTATGGCCAAGAAGAAGCTGCTGCAATTCAAGGTGAGGATCCACGTCAATATTTAGTCAGTTCGAGTAAATTTGAAGGAGACGATGACGGCAATGTAAAGGCTGTGCACATTCACGATATAGAATGGGTCAGTGACAATGGTCGCTATATACCCAAAAAAGTGGAAGGTTCCGAGCGTGTTATTTCTGCTGATTTAGTTCTTCTTGCCATGGGTTTTCTAGGACCTGAAGCAACCATTGTTGAAGAACTAGGCCTCGATCAAGATGCGCGATCTAACATCAAAGCCGAATACGGCGAATTCCGCACTAGTGTGGACAAGGTATTCGCCGCAG
>JAYYDJ010000021.1:0-7835 GCA_036160955.1 Verrucomicrobiota bacterium
TAGACGTGGTATTGTACTCCCGGCCATAGCATCACTGACTACTTTGCCGCGACCACAGAGCAGATTCACTGTACCTTTTGGAAAGGCAACTTCATTGATCAACTCGGCAACTCGCATTGAGGCCATAGGTGTTTTATCAGAGATCTTAAACACTGAGGTGCAACCACTCGCCAATGCGGGCCCCAATTTATAGCCAAGATTTAATAAGGGAAAATTCCATGTCAATAAGCCAGCTACAACACCGACAGGTTGATAAGACAAAAAATTCAGGTGACCACCATCGTAATCGGGAATCGTTTCCGCATAATGGCGTTTCACTTCCTCCACGTAATAGCCTAAACAGTCGACCAGCATATTAAAGTCATAACTCGCTACGTCGTATGTCTTACCAGTCTCTTGTATCAATAGATCAACTATAGCTGTCTCATTATCTCTCAATTTAATAATAAGCTCATCTATTAGTGCTTTTCGTGCATTAATGGAAAGTTGGCCATAGGTAATGGAAGCTGTTTGTGCAGCTCGGAGAGCACGTTCAACGTCTTCTGCGCTGGCACTAGCTACCTGAGAAACTTTTTCGCCTGTGACGGGATTGAAAACATCAATAGTTCCAAGCCCATCGACAAATTCGTTATCGATGAAATTTTTAATACACATTAAATTAATTATCTAATTTCTACTACTTTTATGCTGCTTGAATTCGGGCCACGTCAACATACCATCCTTATTAATATCTGCTTCAGGGTATTTTTTGAAGTAAATACTCTTCCACTTTTCACCGTCATCAGAGGAAACTGTCTTCGAAATGGCAAGTGGGCTGGCGGATGTTGAATTACGAATTGCTAAACGCTGATCAAGTTGCTTGCGGAAAGAAGCTAGCCTAGCGGCATATTCAGGATTACTTGCTAGATTATTCCACTCGAATAAATCACTACGATGATCGTAGAGTTCTTCGTCACCAGTATAATAACGAATATATCGCCAGTCCTTGGTTCTTAACGAATAATTCTGCATCATAGGATCCATATCCTTCCACTTATGAATTGCAGTCAGCGCACCCTCAGGGCCACCCCAATCTTGTAAAGTTGGGTTAATCATCAATGGCACAAGACTTGTGCCATCTATTTGGGCACCTTGCTCATTACGGCGGGTATCACCATTCAAATCACAAAGCTCGATTAGTGTTGGATACAAATCGACCAGAGAGGTTGGCAGAATTACATCTGCGCCCTCTTGGGCAACACCAGGCGCACGGATAATAAATGGGACACGTGTGCTTTCTTCCCAAAGAGAATTTTTATATACATAATTTTTAGGACCTGTACCCCAACCGTGGTCACTGGTGAATACAATGATAGTATTGTCTTTAAGAGGTGATTGATCAACCGCATCCAAGATGAGTCCTACAAGCTCGTCGACCGACGCAACGCAGGCTAAATAAGCTTGGGTGAAATGCCTCAAAGCAAGTTCCACATCTCCATCGTAGGATGCCACTAAACTATTAAATATTTTCAAACCGCGATCATTGCCTCCTCGAGACTTTGTCAAGTAGGTGTCTTCTGCATCGCCTTGAAGGATTTTTGGTAGTTCAAGACTTTCTAATGGATACTTGTCATAGAAGCGTTGGGGCACAATCAGTGGAGTATGAGGCCTCATAAATCCGATGCCCATAAAAAATGGTTTTGCATCAGCTTTGTGAGAGTAGCCATTTAATTTTTCAACAGCCCATTGCGCATTTGCTTCGTCAGCAGTCAGGTCACGAGTACCTTTCTGAGGGAATGACATGTCATACGTATTTTTCCAATTACCACGCTGCCAGGTATAGCGCTTACCATCACCAAAATCCTTACCCTGCAAAGATACAAAAGGACCGAAAGAGCCGTCGATCTTACCAAAGTCATTGCGTAAAGGCGCCGGTGTCAGCGGATGTGGCACCTGCTCAATTCCATCATAAGCATAAGGCCCATAATCTGCCTCTTCCCGAAACTCATCCCAATCGGCATGTGCATGGTGGTGCATTAACTTACCCGTACCAATGGTATGGTAGCCATTCTCCTGAAAGTAAGCGAAGATTGTCTTCGAGTTCGCTAATACTGAATTTTGATTCCAATTATCCATACCAAAGTTGTTGGACGTGTGTGGATAAATCCCAGTAAAAAAACTTGATCGCGAAGGTGCGCAAATAGGAATCGTGCAGTGCATCTGCTGAAAACTAACACCGCTATCCATGAGGCGTGAAATATTGGGTGTCTGCGACTGCGGGTGCCCACCAAAGCCTTCTATATCTGTGTTAAGATCATCACACACGATTAGAATCACATTAGGCTTAGCTAGTGCAAGAGTGGTGCCTATCGTCAGAAAAATAGTTAATGAAATAGTCCGTAAGGTCATTCGATTAATAGGTAAGCAATTATTCAGGGCTAGGGGAAATCTTTAATATCTTTTATATCAAGATAAGTCGGAGTCGATCTAATTGGAATTTGTACAATACCCGCAACTGGATCAAAGCTTAATGGGTTACCATAAAGATCCCAGCCGAGAATCGTGTGGATACTTTGCAATGTAATTATCGACTCTCCAGACTCACTCCAAATTACAACAAATTCCCTATCTTCATTAGCAAAACGAGTTTGCCAGTGACCATCCGTAATCTCGTCTTGGCCGAGGCAATCTACGTCATTCATATGGTCGCAAGCTACAGCTGCGGCAATAAACGCTGATTCAACTGATCGGCCACCCGGACCAACCCAACCATGCAACCATCGATCCAATAAATTTCCCTCCAATAAGATGAAATAAAACGTTTTATCAACGCCATTGGCAAATGATGTGCAGATTGCTTGAATATAAGCTTCCGCGCTTTCCTCTTCAGAAAGAATTTCACGAGCAACAAATGGATTTTTAAAAGGGACAAATGGCTTAGCGTCTTTTGCTAGACCGAAGTATCCGAACTCGGTCGACCAAAGCGATGGCACCTCTCCAAAATCTTCGACGGCCGCATGGAATCCTTCTACCACCTCACGAAACTCACCGCGCATAGGATGACGTCTTCCCTCTGTATAGGGATGGAATGAAATCGCGTCATATGGCTCTAGACCAGTGTGCGCAAGTATCTTGCGCAAGAACCGGTTATGGGTCTCTGAGGGAGTAGCTAGACCAAGACCGACAACTTTAATCGATGGTTCCTTGGCCTTAATCACATCATACGCGAGCGTGCTGAAATCAGCCATTTCTTCGACGGTACCTCTGTAGAACAAAGGTATATCGGGTTCATTCCAAGTTTCTATTGCATGTAAGCGACCACCAGCCATCTCAATCAAACGATTTAGATAATTAACAAAATAGTCCTGCGCAGATTCCTTAGGAGTATAAGCGCGGTATACGGATGATCCTTTCGGCGCTCTTGATGCCCACTTGGGGATACCAGGACCCAATACTGCTAGTGGCGTCACACCGAAGGTAGCTTGGTAATCTAAGAGCGCAGATAAAGAATCTGCGTGCTCTTGATTCCATTGCCCTTGCTGATTTATCAGCCTACCCAAACCGCAATCAAAGGTGAATCGTGACCAACCGATTCCAATACGTTCTAATGCCCAAAATTCACGTAGGTCGGTAATATTAGCCCCAAAACGATTACTCGGATTAACTTTATTTGCAGAACGGTTACGAAGGATCGCTAAAGATAAGGATTGCTGACCAACATACTTAGTATCGCTTGCCTCAGTCCGAACCTTAATACGATACATACCTTGCTTGCTAAAAGCTGGAACTTCCCACCCAATCTCATCGTTTTTAACGGGATCAACCACTATTTGAGCCTCTGCTTCATGCAGCATATTACCCTGATCATCGCGCACTTCCAAATAACTAGTTACTTGTCTACTCACTTGTGAATCATTACGCACATGTGTGGTCAAATCAAAGGCTTCACCAGGTATGTATATACGCCGATAGCGCTGCGTATCGGTAAGTGCCTCCATGTAATTTCGCGGTTGATACTTATGCTTCCCGACACCTGCGACTGTTACGGCATCCAAATACACTGAAACTGCGTCTTTGCGCGCAGGCACTTTAATCGAAATAGCATAGGCATCCTTTGCAGCTAGAGGTAAGCGCACATCAAATGAATAGCGCTCCCAATCATCTGTTAAGATAATTGTTTTTTCTATGAGATCACTACCCCGATTTGGCACTAAAGCTATTGGTACGTAGCGCAATTGTAACTTCACCACTTGCCCTGCTTTTGATGCCTTTAGATCCGCAGAGATGGTAAGACGCTCCAGAGGTCTTCCCTGAAAGTAATCGGATGCAATCGTGGCACCCTTCTGCTCAGCTTCATAGGCAGCTGTCCGAGGTACTAAATCCACACGCAAAGCATTAGCTCCATGACTTGCGGTGCTCGAATCAATTTCCCATATCGAACTAACGTCAAATTTGCCAAAGATGACACCCCACTCTTCTCGACCCAATTCAAAACTGCTGTTGGATAAAATATTTTGTGGGCGTTTTGCGTCAAATGTAGCCAAAGCAGTTGCGTCAAAATCCGGCAAACTCAATTGATAGTCAATGACGCCACCATCAGTAGGATAAAAGTTCACCCAATATGCTCGATGCCCTTTCCAGTCGACCATACTCAATAGCTCTATTTCAAAATCTGAATTAGGTTCAATGGAGAAGGCTAGCTTTAAATCGTCTATCGCAGTGAAGCTAGAAAAGCTCCTCCGTGAAAGCAGCACTTGGCGTCGCGCAGACTGGGCTGCCCCGAGATTGCCATAATCAAAGATTTGGCCGTCTACCATAAAACGCTTACCAGCGTATACATCCAGTGGCAACTGAAAGCTTAGACTTTTAGCTCGATATCCTTCTGCTTCGAAATCGATGACACCCCTTAACTTACGTGATTGAACTAATGAGGTTTCAACTCGGTAATTGCCACGCGCAGCTCTGATTCGGATAGGCTCATTGATCCGCAACGCAGATTCAGTTACTTGCTGTTTAATTTCCCATGGCAAAAGATTGGAATGGACTGAGCCATCAGTTGCTTGAATAGAAAACTTAGCTCCCTCGATTAATACATCGTGTATTGAAACCAAATACATAGGAATGCCGTCAGGTTTCACCTGGAAATGCATATCATCCCACTGGATCGATGCATTTTTGTGAATACTGGGAGCTCGCTCAGCTAGGCACACCGATATTAGCAAAGCTAACAATGCGGCGCATAAGATAAGGCGACGAGACATATTCCTCAGAAGTAGCATATTAAAAAAATACAAGCCAACAACGATAAATAGTTATTAGAGCAATATTATAAACATAATGCGTTCGCCAGATCGTAATATACATTCGCAACCCAACAATTGACAAACTATCGAATAAATGTGCACCCGTCTAATCTATTAGTTAGGGTCAGTCTAATACAAATTATATGGATTAAAAAATGTAACCCTCCTTGTAACCACTTTTTAACCAAGCGGATGAGTGAAAAATAGTAGCTTGGATCCCTATTAAAATCATTAGGTAATTAGCATAATGCGCAGTAAATAATAATAATATAAATGACATGTATGTGCATAAATATGCTCTTGAAGATAAATATTTAAATTCAGCGCGAAGTAGACAGATTCAAGCGTGTATATGCCAATAATGAAAAATGGGCGCGACTTTCTACATTGATCTGTAATAAATAGACTGTCTAAGTAAAACATTACGCAGTCTAAAACTCGCATCATTCAAGAAAAATTACAGAGTAAGCGTAGAATAAAAAAATGCACACTTCATTTGACCTCTACCCTGGCTACTTTCGCCGATTCCCTAATTCAGTAGATGGTAATAAATCTTTTCGTTTACGCTACAATATACATGCGATGCGCAACTACGCATTTTACAATGAAGGAGCTAAACGCACTGGACCCTTTCCGCAAGTAAGGCAGGAGGGGTCGCTTGATATTCAATGCAAAGCTACCTCCTCTAGTAGCAAATACATGGATGTGTATCATTCGCGTGAATGGTCAACATGGACCGGCCAGGCACCTTCCTCCAAGCAAGATATTATCGCTAAAATTCATTATGCAGATGATGCAACGGGCACACTCCGAGATTGGGAGATGAGCTACAGTTCCACACCTATCCTTCCAGTTAAATCATACAAATATAATGAGCTTGGACCGATGTTGAAGCATGGTCGCATCAAAGAAGGTATGATTGAACTGACAGCTAGTCATGAAGAAGCAAAAAACAGACAACTATATACAAAGCATCCAGTCACAACTCTGTATACTCTAATCGAGCGTTTTCAGAGTGGCAGCATAGTAGCCACCACAGTGGACTATCTTGATGATTTAACAATGTTTCGCCCTGGATTAGAAATAACTGCACTTCCCAATGATACAATCGAAATCGAAGGAGTTCCTACTAAATTACATGGGTATGCACTAGTTGGACCAGCAATATTGCCACTCTTCATTTGGATGGATGAACGTTCAAACGTGATCGCGGTGATTGGTCGCAATGTCGCCTACACTTTAATCGAAGCAGAAAACGTATAATCGCGATTTACTCATGTCTTATCCTGCAGAAACCAGTAGCTTCACTCGGCGTCAGTTTATCAAAGCTGGTAGTGCATTGTCTTTATCAGCTTTTTTTACACAATCACAAGCAGCTCCCAATGCCGGGCTAAACCAGACAAGTCTAGATTGCCGTCCGAACCTGTTGTTTCTGAATTTAGATCAACTCAGCCATATGGCCCTCAGTTGCCATGGTAATCCACATGTCAACACGCCCAATATTGATCGGCTGGCAAAACGAAGCGTCGACTTTTCTAAAAGTTACACACCCGACCCAATCTGTTGCCCAGCACGCGCAAGTTGGGCGACTGGTCGCTATCCCAGCGAGACAAATGTTGTAATCAACAATCGTCCGTTACTTAGTAATCTGCCGGACTATGGTCAATGGCTAGGCAAAAACGGCTATCAAACCGTTCACATTGGCAAGTGGCATGTCCCTGGTCGCCCTCTGCATAATTCCTTTCAGCTCGTACCGCATAATTCCCACCCACAAGGCGAGTATGGTGATAATCTTGTTGCACTCTCCTTCGAAACCTTTCTCGCAAATAGAGATACCACCCGACCCTTCTTTGCCCAAGTGGGACTCATGAATCCTCATGACTGTGGAAATGCCCCTCGAACTTCTAAGAACCCATTCCCTTTTCCACATTTAAAAGATCAGCTACCACCATTTCCACCGAACTTTGATTTTGATCGACGTGAACCCGAGCAACTCAAGCAGATGCACAAGGGGTTGATGAAGTTCACTGAAGAATGGACAGAAGAAAACTGGGGGCATCAAGCATGGCTCTACTATCGGATGGTTGAAATGGTTGATGTCAATGTGGGTTACATCCTTGACACGCTGGAGCAATCACCTGAGCACGAGAACACGCTAATTATTTTTAGCTCTGATCATGGCGATGCCAACGGACACCATCGTATGCTCTTTAAGGATAACTTTTACGAAACTTCTTCTCGTGTCCCTACTATGGTGTGCTTTCCAGGAAAAGTTCCTGCCGGCCTGCTGGACAATACTCACCTAGTCTCAGGTCTAGACTTCTTTCCAACCCTTTGCGATTATGCAGGAGTTGACCCACCCAAAGACTTAAAGGGCATGAGCCTACGTCCTATATTGGAAAATAGAAACACGTCATGGCGGGAGTATTTACACGCTCAAAGTAAGGCCACGGGACGGATGGTTGTGGATGACCAGTATAAGTTCATCCGTTACTATGGTTCAGAGACTATCCAGCTTTTTGATCTAAAAAATGATCCATGGGAAACTACCAA
>JAYYDJ010000022.1:0-15137 GCA_036160955.1 Verrucomicrobiota bacterium
CACGCGTAAATATGGTGGATCCTTTTTTAGACAGTATAAATTCTGTGGAACGGTACTATCGAACAGCGTTGGCTCAGGTATTAGATCCGACGGCAGTTAGTAATTTGGATGGCGATCAATTACTTTCGGGCACAAGTTCTCGGTGGAAAGATGAGAACCTGGATCCCTCTAAGATTTCTAGCCATAAAAATATCCCCATGTTTTTAGAGGATGATTTACCAAGTGGGGCGAGCCTTGATGGTATAAGTCGTGAATTTTTCCACGATTTTACGGTTCATTCTAGCGGGGTGCTAACCAATGCAAAAGATGGTGGATTAAAGCGCGATCTTTCTACTGCGTTGCTTAATTTACCTGGTGACATGAGAGGGCCGATATTCGATCCTTATGGAGGAGTTCAATCGACAGGAGATCCTGGAGGCCCTAACTGGGAGCAACTAGCTGACTACTATCAATTGGCCATTAACTCAGAAGATTCTGACGCGCTACAATTGCGGATGCCTACGACGAAGCAAGTGGGAATAGCACCTGTAGTCACCCGTTGGAATTTGACGTTTTACGGTTTTGCAGACTACAACGGGATGGGTGATGAGTGGACAACCGGAGGTTACAATTATAGTATAGGACTATTTCCACTTATAACTCTATGGAACCCTTACAACAAAGACCTAGAGCTTCCAGAAATAGGTGTAGAATGTGAGTTTCCTCGCAGAATGGAAGTTTGGTCTTCTACGGTTGAAGATGATGTCAAATTCGGTTACCCGCGAGAAAGTGTAGCAGTAATTACAATGGGCAAATTTTCTGGGGGTACAACTTACCGAACTGTAGTTAAGTTTAGGATTAAGCCCATAACGATCCCTGCTGGTCAGGCATATAACTTTACTGCACCGCATAATTCTATATTTGATTCAGAAGATTCGAATAATGGGAGCAACAATATCCTTGTCCCAGGAGGTTGGTCAGCAGGCAACATGAATGGCTTTTATACAGACCCATTCCCTGGTACAGGAACTACTGAATTTTTTTACGCCGCAAAGAATGCCTCAGGTGATAGGATGCCGTGGATGCACGCCACAAAAAGAGTAATGCCCGTTATTAGTGCTGCCGCAAGCTCTGGTGGTGGTTTATGGCGACCGGTACTTAATTTGTATGATTTGAGCACTGACGATACTTTCGATATTGATGGTTCGAATCGCTTTAAATCGCTTACATTTTGGGGTTTAAACGGAAATATTGGTGACATGATAACTAACAATGGGCCCAAATCCAGGTATGCTGGCCATAGTTGTCATAATCCTCGTGTGATTCGATTAAACAGGATTGATAATCTTAGCGCACAGCTTCTGGATAGCCCACGCTTTAGTAACTTTTTGCAACCACTTGGGTCATCTGATGGGGCAAGTTACACTGATCCTGGTACTAATACGGCAGCTGACTTGAATGCGATGGATAGCTGGAAACTAGCCGGCAAGAACATAGGAATGTCTGCAGCACTTAAATTTCCAGATATGCCGTTTAATGATACTAACGAAGTGCCTATTCATTTATACAGAAACTTTAATCCAACTGCCCCAGTCGTACAAAGGCCAATTAATGCGGAAGAAGATCATTGGGGTTCTATTGCGACTATGTATACGCGCGGACCCAGCACTAGATTTAGTGGGGATAATACAGAGAATTATCTTCCTGGTACAGAATATGCGAATGCTCCACTTGGGCTAGGATATGGGATAAATAGTACAAGTGGTTCAGATCAAGCTATACTTTACGAGGTCTCTAAACCGCTGAATATTGGCCATCTAATGCACGCAAATCTCTTTAATTACTTTGGGACAAATAATGAGTTAGAAATTTCTAATGGTTCTTCGACAACCAATCATAAAAAGTATAACGCAAATGTTCACCAAGCTCTTTACTCAATACCATCGCATGCTATTGGAAATTCGTTTCCAGATATACACTTGCCGCTGAATGCATCTAAGCTTAATCCAAGCGCTAAGAATTACAAAACAAATGGAGGTGCGCCGGTCAAATGGTGTCATTATGACTATTCTTATGAGCTAAATTCTGCCCTGTGGGATGGGTATTATTTTTCGGGTATAGATCCTGCCGAATCCGCTGTTTTCCCATTACCAAACACCCGTTTAAGGGATGTAGCTACTAATAGTTCATTTAATCTTACAGACCCACAAGAAGCAGCAGGGCGCCTCATGCTGGACGGGGCATTTAATATTAATTCTACATCTATTGCTGCATGGGAATCTATACTCGGAGCTATGCGAGAGATCGATAATATTGATGGGGGAACTACTAATTCTCCCGATCAGTTGCACAACTTCTCGCGCTTTTCAGAGTCGTTGGAAGACTCTAAGGGTACATTACCTGACTTAAGCGGCGACGCTGATTCAATTGCTGCGGGTTTTCGTAGCTTAACTGATATCCAAATAGCTAGCTTGGCATCGGCGATTGTCGCCGAGATTAGACTGCGCGCGTCTACCTCTGATTCTGATGGATTTATCTATCCATTTACGAGTGTTTCTAATTTCGTAAATCGCTCCTTGGACACAAGTACGAGGGAATTTGCTTTAAGTGGTGTGTTGCAGGCAGCTATTGATAAGTCTGGGATAAATGGATTAAAATCAGGAAATTCTGGTTTATGGGAAAATCAAAATCTCGATTACTATCCACTCTACGAGGAGGGTAATCTGACTGCTGAAGAGAGGCCTCGCACAGACGGGATGCCGGGGTCCCTGACACAAGCAGACCTCCTAAACAAGATAGGACATTTACTACAAGCTCGTAGCGACACATTCCTTATACGTTCGAGTGGAGATGCTATAAATCGGTTTGGTGGTGGGGCAAACCAGTCATCCGGACAGGCTTACTATGAAATGGTTGTCCAACGTACTCCTGAGTATATTGATTCTTCGCAATTAGCTTACGAGTCAGTTGGTCCAAGTAGCTCACAAATTAATCAGAAGTTTGGGCGTAAATATCAAATCGTTTCTCAAGGTTGGGTTTCAAAGGAAGACATTTAGTTTTCTGACTTAGGGAAAATGAAAATTATTCAATTACAACTTATAGTTGGTTCGATCCTGATGGGATCTAATTTATACTCTCAGGTTGGCTCTACTCCTAAGGTAGAGCTATATAATTTGAGCATATTTTTCATTAATTACCAAGAGACAGACAATCCAAGGACTACGACTACAGGAATTAACCTTAAGTATATATCAAAAGGTGAAGTAAGACGCATAGGCGCCAGAGTAGGTTCGCTAACTCGCGAATTTAGTTACACAGGGCAGCGTAATTTTTCATTTGTTGAAGAGGTTGTTAACGAGGAAGGTGTGGTAACTCACGTCCCTATTGTTGGCGCAGACCTAGGAGCGAAAGGACGTAAGGTAGTGTTACTTATACGTGATCCGAGTGGGCGCTTAGTTTCGAGGATATTTGATATAAGTGCATCTAAATTCTCAGAAAATTCTGTTAGGTGCATCAATTTGGTTAGAAAACAAATACGTGCTAAGATAGGTAGCCGCATAAGAGATTTATCTCCAATGAGTGCGAGAGACTTTGAAGTTAGCGGAGATACTCGTAAATTTCTGGTTCCGCTTATTTTAGCGACAGCAGGTCAGGGCGACAAAGCAGTGATCATCGAGAAAAGCCGAATATCGATGAAACAAGGAGAGCGAAGTCTAGTATTTTTGTATCACGACCCACGAGATTTGAACAAAGTAAGATATAAGCGCGTTACCCTAAGTGACGAACTAGCTTTTGAAGATGAGACAGATGACGAGGTTCAAGAAACCGAATTGAACGATGATGCCGCACGACAAGCAGAGAAAGAGGCAGGTCTTTAACATTTCTGCTACCGAGACCTATAGTTGTCTTTACTCCATCCTAAGAGAGTCCTATTAAAGCTACCGACATATACGGATTGCTGAGGTAAAACCGACACCGTCGTACTGGATTACTTAGCTTTACTCATTGTTTTAGCAAGTATGTGTAGTTAACCTACTTGTAACATAAAAGCCATAAAATCGTCATATTGGTTTTATACTTTAACTTTCTTTAGTTTTGCGTAAATATTTAAGTTTGTTTATATGCATAAAATATTTGTTTTAGATGATGAACCTGACGTCACGGAATTACTTAAATATTCGCTCGAATTAAAAGGTTACAACGTTCACGCGTTCAACAATTCATTAGAGTTTATCTCTAAAGCCAGAGATGTCGTACCAGATTTAATGATCTTAGACGTAATGATGCCAGATTTAGATGGTATACAATTATGTAAACTTATACGAATCGATCATAAAATAAATTCAAAACCAATTATATTTCTGAGCGCCAAGAGCGAGGTTGAGGATCGTGTTAAAGGTCTAGAATCTGGTGCAGACGACTATTTAACGAAACCTTTTAGTATAGAGGAATTACTATTAAGAGTAGAAGGTTTATTGCGACGAACTAAACTTGAAGAAGGCGAAATAAGTGATTCATACATTGGAATCTCTGGCGTTGTTATTAACGATACCCTCCACCAATTAACGGTTGATGGCAACGAAGTTTTAGTCACGGCGACTGAATTCCGGTTATTAAAATTACTTATGACTCGCAAGAATCGGGTTCAATCACGAGAGCATTTACTGACAAACGTTTGGGGCTACGACACTAATATCGAGACACGTACCATAGACACTCACATTCGTCGACTGAGAGAAAAACTTGGGCCTTATTCACATTTGATCGAGACTGTGCGTGGTGTAGGTTATCGTATAGTCAGTACTCAATGAACTGGCTTGTTTCCATAGCACTTTTTGCGGTTTCGGTAGTACTCTTTTACAAATTCACCAGATTGCGTGCATTACTTAGAAATATTGAAATGGCCATTCGTGATCGTTGTCAATTGCAGCCACAATTATCTAGAAGAAGCCTAGAACAACTAGGCGTTACCAAAGTCATTGATCCTTTAGATGTTCTATTAAAATCGCGTTCAACTAAAGCTTTTAAAAAAACGACGCGCTCGCATCGAGCAGAAGCCTTGTTGGCCGCAGTACAGGAGGCAATTATTGTTTTTAATTCAAAAAGAATTATTGAATATGCAAATTTAGCAGCCAAAAACTTACTTCGCGACGGTAAAAAACTTAAAGGGCTGAGCCTAGATAAACTTTTAAAATCGACGTCCCTTTTAGAGTTTTTAAACGAATCTTGTAACAATGAGAAAACAGAGCCCCGTCAGCTCCAAATTAAAAGAGGTGAGGAAATTCTTTGGCTGGAAGTTACTTCAGCTAAGGTAAGAGCAAGCAAACCTACGAAGAAGTCTTCAACGCTACTTATTCTTTATAATATAACTACACTAAAGAAACTTGAAGAGACACGGCGCGAATTTGTAGCCAATGTTTCGCACGAATTAAAGACTCCTTTAACAATTATTAAGGGATTTTCAGAAGCATTAATTAATAGGGATCCTGCACTTAAACACTTTGATCAAGATAAGTTCGTAAAAAAGATATATAATAATGCTGAACGGCTACATTTGTTAGTCGAAGACCTTTTAACACTATCTCGCCTAGAATCTCTCCCTAAATCTATCGACCCATCAGCACAAGAATTAACACCATTACTCAACGAGGTAGCTGAGGGATACCGCGCACGCCTGGATACAAAAAAACAAGTAATAATAGTGAATGTAGAGCAAGCAATCGGACATGTATATTTTGATCGTTTCCGTATTCAGCAAGTGTTGGATAACATTTTAGAGAATGTTTTTCGCTATGCACCTGAATTTTCTAAGATAGAAATAAAAGCGAAGTTAAAAGATAATGATTCGATAGTTGAATGCTCTATAACAGATGACGGACCAGGTATTGCAGCGAAAGAATTGCCAAAAATTTTTGAGCGTTTCCACCGGGTTGATGTAGGGCGCTCCCGAGAAAGAGGCGGTACGGGCCTTGGGTTAAGTATTGTGAAACATATTATTCAGCAGCATGGCGGTAAAGTTTTTGCGAAGAGCAAGATAGGAAAAGGCACCAGTATACATTTTTGCCTTCCAACAGAAATGAAATGATTTTTGTTTATACAAAGAGAGAATTTACTTTCAGCCGTTTATGCTTAGCGTTAATTACCACATTAAAATATTTAATACTTGGCGGTGTAAAAATAATCTACCGCATAAAATGATACTATATGGACTGTTTCTTATAATTTTTTTGGGTAATACAAGTTTTGCTAAAGAAGAGTTAAACACTCTCGAAGAACTCCCTGCTCTTCAAGGCGCAAAAATTAAATTTGAGCTGGAGCAACTTCCTTCTGGGCTTTGGCCTACTTTCATACAATTGAAGGATTCACATAGCCTCGCAAAAAAAGTAGGGTTTCGAGGAACCCTCCTTAGAATTGAGAGCGATCAACTATTGGTTGATTTTGGTCGCCACGGCTTAATTAAAGTCGATCCGCACCAAACTAATTTCTTTGATGAGATAATGGCTCACATCAAAAATAAAAAGGTCAAAGAATTCCCAAACCTTACCTTACAGATCGGAAATAAATTGATGCGCTTTGACCAAGGGGAAAAATCTGGGGCGATTCGTTTTGAGGAAATTGAAACGAAGGTACTTTACATTTTACTTTATTTAGACCGGTACAGCCCCGATCAAGCGCAGGATCTGCTTGATTTTGGAACGGTCTACTCTTACCTAGAAAAATGCTATTCTAATCTTATCGTTGTTTTAATGCCAAATGATCGAACTTACTATGATTTTGGCGCTACCACCAGTTATCCTGTACCCATGATAGCCCCTCACATGCGTAGAGGCTATATTGATAGCTTAGCTCATCAAATAGTTACTTACCCGACTTTGGTTGCCTGCGATGCCAATGGAAAGATTTTAGCCCGCTCAGATTCGACTCTGACTTTGAAAAATCTCCCAAGTGCGCTCGAGTCACTGTTGCGACTAATAGATATTGACTGGAATAGTGCCGCAGGGAAGATCAAAAATAAAACCGAAGAGAAATAAAATTACTTACATAGTAATGGGAAACCTGGTATTAATGCTGTCTCCCCAGTTATAGAAAACAAACTCTTTTATTTTAAGATAGTGCCTTAGTAGGGCACTTGACCATAATAGCATATCTGTACTCATGGCATACTATTCAGTTGTAGATAGAATGCGGGCTGAGATTTTTAGTTTATATGTAGACGTTTCGGTATAAAGTTTTCAGTGAGCTAGATTGCTTTTGTAAATTGCATACTAATTATTTTGAGGAAAATATAGTAACTAGACGTATATTTATTATGATTAAGCGGTCTTTTGTTACGTTATTGTTACGTTATTGTTACAATAACAGTGCATGATTTAATTTGTTTTACAATGCGTTCGAAAATGGACTACCTCCATGTAAAATTAAACACACGCTAATCTCATACACTTAATATGTTTCAAAAATGCGATGCTTTTAAGTATTTTTCTGGAATATTTGATAGGCCTTACCAATTAATTTTTTGTCTCATCACTATTGGTTTTTCTTTATCAGCATTTGGTAACGACGGTGCGAATGACTTTCAGGAAAAATCTTTCGAAGATGAAATCAAGTTAGATGAGATAATCGGGTTGGGCCAAATTTCCGGCATAATTATTGATAGTGATACAGGTAATCCACTTCATGCCGTTGCTGTTATTATTGAAGGTACAGATTTTGGAACGATTACTGACATTCAAGGTCAGTACACCTTTTCAGACATTCCAGCAGGTAATTACACTCTAACTTTCATTAAGTCTGGTTTCATTGAAACGAAAATTACAGGTAATCAGATAGTGGCGGATGGAGAAACACAGCTAGATTTTGCTTTGCCTTCTCGTCCTATTGAGATGTCCGATGAAGTCTACGAATTGCAGGACTTTGTCGTTACTGCTGAAGAAGCAGTCAGCCAAAATGTCGAGCTACTCATGTATCGCCAATTATCAATAGCTTCACTAGAGGCCTTGAGCTCGGAAGATTTTGCAAAGTTTGCTGCATCTGATGCTGCTGAGGCTATTTCAAATATTAGCGGTGCGTCTCTTAATGACGGCAAATATGTTGTTATGAGAGGGTTAAATGATAGATATAACACAACATTGGTGAATGGTGTTCGTCTCCCTAGCCCTGATCCGGATCGCAAGGCTGTAGCCATGGATATATTCCCTACTTCCCTCTTTGAGAGTATTGTCGCGCGTAAGACTTACACCTCCAATATGCCTGGCGAATCTTCTGGAGGTTCGATTGAATTGCGAACAAAAAGCGCGACAGAAGAACCATTTATTAAGTTTTCTGCCGGCTTTGGCCAACAATTAACTAGCGCTCAAACGGATAAGTATCTAGGTGATCCCGAACAGTCGGGTTACTCTAATTGGCTTAAGGGGAAGGATAGTGATAGAGGTTATTCGCTTGTACCAGGGAGTAAAAACTTCACGAGCAATTATCCAACTCAAGTAGGCGGAGTGGATTTTCCGCGGATGGCCCCAAATGTGCTAGCATTCCCAAAATTGGGAGACCGAAGTTACAGTCTAAGTGCGGGGAATAGTTGGCTGATAAATGATTGGCTTACCGTAGGTGCAGTTGTTGGACTCAAAACAGGAGAGAAAAAACGAACATCTTATAACGAGTTTTTCAAAAAGGAAATTAATGACAGCAAACTTACTGTAAAAGAGATTGCATTAGAAGCAAATGGAGGCGGGGTGGCTACCTCAGAAGAGGAATATTCATTATCAACATTAGGTGGGTTGAATGTCCAAATATCGGATCACTCTAGATTTGATTACACTTATTTGCAGGCGAAAACACTGTCTTCAAAAGCGACCTTCGCAGATTATAAGAAATTTGGGGAAGTTACTCTCTTCGAAACATCTACTCTGGATAATGAGTATCATGATGTACGGGATATTGAATTACTCGCCCAAGATCGGATTTTAGAGGCGCATCAATTTTCAGGGGAGCACAAGTTTAAATTTTTGATGCAGAAAGAGTGGGATTTTTCATGGTATCACACGGATGCATTTATGTCCCAAGGTGAGCCGGATATTCGTAATGTCGCTGAATTTTATCCTATGCAAGAATCTTTCGCCACTGATCCAGGGCTGGAACCGCTGAGTCGTTACCAAAGGTTTACAGAACAAGATAGTACAATGCATGGCCTAAGCCTGAAGCAAGAGTTTAAGATTGGCGAAAAAGCAAGTGTCAGTTTTCAGTTAGGATACGATTCAGAGGATTCGGCAAGAGATTTTGAACAGTTAGAAATGCTAAATCAGGACGCAGGTTATGTTACGGATCCTTATTTTGGAGCGATGCCTTTTCCGGACGCAATTGGAATAACCACCATTAGTGAACCAGAGCGATTTCAAACGACCGTTGGCAGGATGAATGCTATGATTGAGGAGATTTTTACCACTAACATCAATAATGCACAAAATGATTTAGTTGCCAGTCAGTCTAATTTAAATAACGCTCAGGCTAGTTACACAAACGCCGAGGCTGATTTTCTGAGTAAAAAAATAAATTTTGATACTGGTTTTATCGGCTTCGTAGAGCCTGGAACTGTGTACGATAATTTCACAAGCTCTAATACTTATAACGAAGTGATTGTGAACCAAGAATTAGCGCTTCTTCAGCAAGGTTTGAAGCCTACAGAAGGTCTGGGTGGTCTTGATAAGCTAAATCAAGATTATGCCTTCGCAGCCTATGCCGAAAGTCTTTCGACGCTACTGCAGACAGACCTGAATACTGCTCAGAGTGCTTTAGACTCCGCAGACGATAATGCAGATTTAATTAACAACGAGTTCAGCAATTATCGGAGAAGCATCTTCCCTTTGATACTTGCGCCCACAGTCAATATTGTCGATGTTGATTATCCTAGTTTTAGCTTTTTTGGTGATGATGCCTATGTGCTTAATACTCCGAGAGGGTCTTCGCTGTATTCGGATCAAACGGTGCAGTCGGTTCAGTTTGACCAAGTTGGAGGCTACTTCCAGGCGAGTGGCCGAAATGAAGTAGAAAGTTTTTATGCCTCAGCAGATATAAAATTCAATGAGGTCCCATTTTTTAATTCAGTTCGTCTTTCATCAGGCCTGCGAAACGAATCGACAAATTTATTCTACAAGCTGGTCGCAAATGACGACGGAGAACCCAAACCAAGCTCGAATCTTGGCGGGAGCGTGAATCCTTTTGTTGAGCGCTTTGACCCAATTAATCAGACGGATCAACTCGGATACGTCTCTCTAATTTTAGAACCCATAGAGCAGATAAAGATTCAATTTTCTAAATCAACGACGGTAGCAAAGCCTACATTTCGAGAGATTGCGCCGTTCCCAATCTTTAATTTAGCAGATAGGAGTTTTGAAATTGGCAACCCAGGATTAGTTAAAAGGGTTAACAGTGAAGATTCGCTTTATGTCTTGCCGGATGAATTTGCTGGCTTGGAAATAGCCGACGTCGAAAGTATGGATCTTAAGATTGAATACTTTACGCCTTTAGATGGGGTGCTTTCTTTGGGGTATTTTGAGAAGGAAGTAGGCGCACCAATCGAACGTGTTTATGCTTACACTGCAGGTGGGGTGCCGGTAAATACCTTCATCAACAATAATAATGATGCTGAGCTATCTGGGGTAGAGATTGAAGTGCAGCAGAATTTGGGAGTTTTCGACACATTGCTTGGTCCTCTTGGGGAAATGTTTACTATAGGCGTAAATTATACTAAGATTAATGCTAAGGTTGAACGATCTATCTTCGAGCAGAACGCGCTCTCTAGTGCTAGGTTAGACTTAAGCGATCCGGATACCTTTCAATCTGGTGGTAGCGGAGCAGAAAGGTCTCTTTACAACCAACCCGAATACATCGCTAATGCGTTTATTTCATTTGATTTAGAAAAAACAGGTACTAAGGTTACGCTATCGAATGGTTGGACGGGGCAACAACTTCAAAGAGCGGGCGGATTGGATAATGGGAAAGTCGGTGTTCCAGACTTATATTGGGATGAATTTGCTGGTTTAAATCTCGCAATTGAACAAACTTTGGGTGAAAATTTAAAAATTAGTTTTTCCGCTAAGTATATAAATAAGCCAACTCGTAAACTCTTCGAAGATAGAACTTTATTTGATGAGATGGTTGACCAAAAAGTTTATGCCGACAGCTCAAATATCTACGATTCTTCTGTTTATGGTATTTATCAGAACTGGCGCTCACGCCAGCCAATAGACCCAACTTTCTCACTATCAATTAGCGGCTCATTTTAATGGATTCTCATATAATGGTTCTCACTATTTGAATTTTAATTTGCCTTACCTTTTTATGTCCGAGATTTTCATGGTATTAGGTTTCGCTCTAGCAGCCTACGCAGTGGTTGCGAATGATTCCATACAAGCTTTAGGAACATTCATGGCATCTAATTCGAAGCGTCCGTGGTGGATTCTTTGGGGTTGGATTTCCGGCATTATGGTAGCTACAGTCACTTTTGGTTGGATTTCTAATGGTGGTGACCCTGCATTTGGTAGATTGGCAGCAGCTGGCAAAAATATTCCACACCCTTTTGAATACGGAGGTATTTTTACTTGGGCGTTTATTCTGCCACCTCTTGTGCTTGTAATTTTAACTAGAAGAGGAATACCCGTAAGTACCTCTTTGTTAGTTTTAACTGCGTTCAAAGGTATGGTATCTTTTCAGCAAGGCCAAGATCCGAAGGCCGCAGTTGATTTATTCAGTGCAATGATGAGAAAGTCATTAGTCGGCTATGCAATTGCATTTGCTCTTGGTTTAGTAATATTTTATTTAGTATTAGCTTTATTTGAGCATCGAATTAGCAAAGAAGGTAAGACAAAAAATAAGGTACACCCATACTGGACTATTTTTCAGTGGCTTTCTACAGGGTTTCTTTGGTCAATGTGGTTGATTCAAGACTTAGCTAACATCTTTGCTTATCTTCCTCGAAACCTGACATGGTGGGGTCTAGCTTTATCACTCGGGGGGATGGTTCTTCTACAAGGGTACCTGTTTAAAGAAAAAGGTGGGAAGATTCAACGGATTGTTACGGCTAAGACTAATACGATGGACGTGCGCTCTGCTACCTTTATAGATTTTTTCTATGGAATGGTGTTATTATTTTTCAAGGTTGATTATATTCCTAAGTTGTTCGATATGCTTAATATGACACTACCCTGGCCGCAAAAGATGCCTATGAGTACCACTTGGGTTTTTCTTGGCCTTTTAGCTGGGCGAGAGATTGGCTTAGCTTTGAAAATAGGGATTCGAAGCAAGAAAAAAGTTGTTAATATGGTATTTTCAGATGCTGGGAAGGCTTTCGCGGGTTCTGCTATTGCAGTTATATTAGCAATTTTCTTACCTGTAATTATGAGTATAGGTAATTAGCTTTCAATTAAGACGTTGCAAATCACTCAAGTACATCTTCCACAATTCCTGGGTGCGAAGTAAAGAGCAGATTTACCGGTATTGAGAGCTTAGTTTTTACTCAGTGTGTTACTTGCACTTACATAATTTAAATTCGTGGTCTAGGCCTTTTAGGTAAGAAAATTTAAGTATTTAAGCGAAGTTTTTTGAATTGGTTAATTTAACAGAACTTAACCCATTTGTCACAGTGTCACCACGAAAATGTCACAATTTAATAGTAGAATGTGGTCGAATATCAAGTTCATCAACTTATCAATCTAACTAAACAATATGAAAAAATCGTTAATTACATCGTCATTATTATCTGTGCTTGTATCGGTAGCTTCAGCGGCAATCGTCAAAGTCAATTCGGACATTACAGAGGATACGACTTGGGACGCAGCAAATGAGTATATTTTACAGGATATTATCTATGTACGAAATGGTGCGACTTTGACAATTGATCCGGGAACTGTTGTTCGTGGTGAACCAAAGTCTGGGTCTACTTCTTACGATCCAGGTGCTCTAGTAGTAACACGCCAAGGTCAAATTGATGCAGTTGGGACTCCCAATAATCCAATTATTTTCACTACTGCTAAGGTTACTACTACGGTTGACTACTCTACTGACCTCGATTATAGTGGTCTAACGTTCATTGATGCGAATCCAAGTACATCTCCTTTGACTCCAGGTGCAGGTTTCTCCACCACTGCGGGTGATACAACACACACAGCGGAACAATATCGTGGCCTTTGGGGTGGGGTGATCATTCTTGGTAATGCACCTACTAACATCATGGATGTAGCAAATGGAACAATCGTCAAAACCACCAAAAATACTCGCACTGATCTAGATGATGTTTTTGAAGGATTTATTGAAGGTCTCGACCCGAATGACATCGGCTCTAATTACGGGGTATACGGAGGAAGTAACCCTAATGATAGTTCTGGTTCATTTAAATATGTTTCTATCCGCCACGGTGGTACTAATATAGCCGCTGACAATGAAATCAATGGACTCACTATGGGCGGTGTTGGATTTGGCACGCTTATCGAATATGTTGAAGTTTACTGTAATGATGACGACGGTTTCGAATGGTTTGGTGGTACGGTAAATTCCCGTTACTTAATCTCTCTATATAACAATGATGATTCCTTTGATATTGACGAAGGATTTACCGGCCTAGGGCAATTCTGGTTCTCCCTGCAACTCGATGATGGAGCTAATGGTGACCACGGCGGTGAACACGATGGTACGAACGGGAACTTCGATAATGCAGATCTTGGCTCTATAAATGGCCATACTATTGCAGGTACCGGTGATAAAGGCTTTGGTATCCCGGTTGCTTATCCAACCATCTATAATGCTACTTATGTTTCTGCAGGAAAGGGGGATCAAATGCTCAAGTTTGAAGACTCCTTTGGATGTAACTATTACAATTCTGTATTTGTTGGTTCCGCTGATGAAATGGTTAATGCAAGTGGAACGGACATGGATGACCGTATCTCTGCCGGTGACTGTGATTTTGTGAGTAACTCTGTGTTCTACAATATCAATGGCAATACTGGAACATTAGACAGCGCTGACTTATCAGACAACGCTGTAATACAGGCTAAACTAGCTTCTAATGGTAATCTATACAATGGCACAAACCCATTCAATACTTTAACTAATGCTTCTGTACGTGCAGACGTAGATCCACGCGTTAGTTCTGCTACTCTCGGTGGGGCTGTCACATTAGAGCCAGTAACTGCAACGTTCTTCATCACTGCTGGTTATTTAGGTGCCTTCAATCCAAGTGAATCAGATTTTTGGTCTGATGGTTGGTCAGTATTCTCTGCAAACGTAGATAGCAAGTAACTACAAAGATTTCGTTTGTTGGGCAGACGCTCGGCAGGCACAGTCTTGAAAATATAATTATATAATAATGAAGAAAATACTTCAAATACTAAGTTTTGTAACTCTCTCAGTCGCTACTTTGAACGCTCAAGGTATTATTGCAGGCTGGGATTTCGAAGATGTTCCAGCCCTTGACACAGCCGTTAATGGTTATGCGGCAGAGAAAACTGCCATAAACAATGGGGTTACCACTTCTGGTAGCATTTTAACTTCCTTGACGCAGGGTTCACAGGTTAGTTTTGCAGCTAACGGTAATGCAGCGTCTGATCCTGGGTTTAGTGATGGATTCGATCAGACTACGACTGATCTATTTGGTGGTAGTGAAACTGGCCAGCAATCTCTCAACTTTACTGCAGGCAGTTCCTTCAATGTCGTCTTTAACTTCTCCAATTCCTACGATGTAATTATTAATGCAGACTGGCTTACTGAAGTTACTGGAGGTGCAACTGATATCCTCGACGTTTCCTATAGTTCTGACGGTGGATCTACTTGGACTTCTTACAACAAGGCTGAAGGTGAATATGTTGCACTTGGTAACTCATCTGGCTGGACTGAATCCGGCAGCGACGCAGGTGGATTTCTCAGTTTAGTTTCTACTCAGACCGACATGACCATTGACCTCACCTCTGTTACTGATGTAAGCAGCATCGTCAATGCTATCCGCTTTGAGTTTAGGGGCCTCTCGGTCAGTGAGCGTGTAGGTCTTGATAACATTCATATTAGTGGTATTGCAGTAAGCAGCTCTGCTGGAGATGATACTACCGGAGATGATACTACCGGAGATGATACTACCGGAGATGATACTACCGGAGATGATACCACCGGAGATGATA
>JAYYDJ010000023.1:0-20091 GCA_036160955.1 Verrucomicrobiota bacterium
GCGGAGTTAATCGGCAGAGACGACATAGGGCGAATTGCTATAGGATTTTGTGGAGACTGCGCCCTTTTTCCAGTTGAAGATCTTTACTCCAGTGGTTGTGAAAACGCTGTAGACGCTCTACTATTATGTCATCCTAGGCAAGTAACCGATAGTATAGTTGGTGGAACATTACAAATTAGAGATGGAAATCTGCTTCCTATAGATCTAGGCGAACATATGTACCGCCATCAGCGGCGCGCCAATGAATTGCACCAGCTTAACTAGAAAGTTATGATAACTCGTAGAGTTTACTAGTAGTTGGTGTACCTTTGCAGCGATAACGAGTGCTTAATCACCAAATACGATTAAAGCCACAGCACTTTCGTAAGCCATCCACCCTATAATCCCCAGAATACAGAATAGAACTAGGCTTTGTATGTGAGAACGATTTATGCGAGGTAATCTTGATTTTTTTAACCTGCTTCCTCTAACAGAGGTTTGTGTTAGATAGTTGACCAAATTTTGTTGTGGCGCGTGCAATTGACCGCGACGAATAAACGGCAATCGAAATATCTTGGATTGTTTTTTTAGACCGTTAAGCCAGCGGTTAAAAAATTGAATCATTCAGTTATAAGCAAACAATGCGGCATAGTAGTTAATATTGTCTTTTCTAGTTTATGACAACAATCTCTACAATACTCGAGCTAATTCGTAAAAAATACTAAAATAGTGAAAACTACAACGCAGACATTATTAAGCTTAAAAGGAGAGCGCCCGATCGTTGCTGTAACAGCTTACGATGCTGTCGTGGCACACTTTGCTGATGCAGCTAAAATTGATTTAATTTTAGTTGGTGATTCAGTGGGTACGACTCAACTAGGATTCACGACTACGGTGCCGGTAACTATCGATATGATGCTACACCACACGGCTGCTGTTACCAGGGTTCGGCCCAATGCGTTAGTGGTTGCCGATATTCCTTTCTCAGTCGCACATGATGACTTTAGTAAACTTTTAAATGCGTGTCGCCGATTGATGCAAGAGGCTGGAGCGGAGGCAGTTAAAATTGAAGGCGGAGCAAGTCTAGCACCTGCGATAGAGAGACTGGTTACTGCAGGAGTTCCTGTATTAGGTCATATCGGACTACTGCCGCAGCAGTATCATAAGCTCGGAGGCTATCGTAAGTTTGGAGTGACTGATTGCGAAAAATCTGAACTTATTGAGGATGCGCTCGCTCTGGAGGCAGCTGGTTGTTTTTCGATCGTGTGTGAATTAATTGATTCTGCTTGTGCTGCTGCCATACGAGATGCTGTAAAATGTCCGATCATAGGAATCGGAAGTGGTTCCCAATGCGATGGGCAAATCTTAGTTTCCAATGATTTGCTTGGGCTTAATCCGGGAAACGTGCCAAGTTTTGTGAAGCAGTATGCACAGTTAGGTAAAGACACACGCACAGCATTTGCTAGTTATGCGAAAGATGTTCTAGATGGAAAGTTCCCCGTATGAATATATGTATTTTAGGTGCAGGAAGTTGGGGTACCGCCATGGCTCTTCATATGGACCGGTGCGGGCACTCAGTAGCGCTTGTTCCGCGCCGAATTGAGCAAGCTCTTGAAATTGCTTCTTCTCGCGAGAATGTGGATTATCTGCCAGGTCATTTACTCCCCCATAGTATTCAAATTGGTCATGAATTAGCCCCAGTATTAATGGAAGCCGAAGTTGTGATTTTAGCCTGTCCATCCAAGGGATTACGGGATCTTTGCTTGCAAGTAGCTGAAAATATAAAGCCAGCTAGGCAACTAAAACTTCTGTTAAGCCTTTGTAAGGGACTAGAGTTAACTACATTTAAGACACCTAGTGAAATTATTAATGAGGTGCTTCCAGAAATTTTCTGCGGCGCTTTATCTGGGCCTAGTTATGCAGTAGAAGTCGCACAAGGTCAACCGACTGCAGTCACTTTGGCGCTAAGTGCGGATCTACCAGATGCGGAGCAGTACCAGACCGCATTTAGTAACAAAAACGTACGTGCATACCTCTCCAATGATGTAAAAGGCACGGAGCTTGGGGGTTCTTTAAAAAATATTTACGCAATAGCGGCAGGTTTGTGCGATGGCCAGAATTTAGGGGATAATGCAAAGGCGGCACTTTTGACGCGCTGCATGAAAGAGATGGTGGTTCTTGGGGAGTCTCTCGGCGGTCAAGCCAACACTTTTTATGGACTGAGTGGATTTGGTGATTTGGTGGCGACTTGTAATGGTGAGTGGAGCCGTAACCGTTCATTTGGTCAAAGGGTCGGGCAGGGAGAATCACCACAAGAGATTATTGAGAGTCAAAAGTCTGTGGTGGAAGGATATCGAGCGGCTCGTTGTTTAAGTGAGTTTTGTGAGCAAAACAGTCTAGACGCGCCAATATTAGAGCAAATTTTCGCGATTTGTTATGAAGGTAAGGATCCGCAACTAGCGCTACAGAATTTAATGAAGCGCGAACTTAGAAGTGAATAAATTTTTGGGTAAGGTATTCTAGTTTCCATATTGATATAAAGTATGCGCGTGCGGATGATTTGTGTTTATGGCTAAAAAACTTAGCGAAGTTCGTGAGTCTGCTATTCATGGCAGAGGGCTTTATGCGACTGCTGACATCGCGGCGGGAGCAGCCATTATTCAATATCTTGGTGAGAAGATAACGAAGGCAGAGTCGAATCGACGAGCGCTTGAATGGGAAGAAAGGGCACGTAAGTCAGGTGACGGCCTAGTCTATAACTTTGAACTCGATGACGAGTGGGATCTTGATGGTCTTGTGGGGAATAACCCTGCGCGTTACATTAACCATTCTTGCGATGGTAATTGTGAAGCAATTAACGATGATAATGAGATATGGATTACTGCAAGGCGCGCTATTAAAAAAGGGGAAGAATTACTTTATGATTATGGCTACGATATGGAGCACTTTCTCGATCACCCGTGTAAATGCGGCTCTGATAACTGCATAGGCTATATTGTACGAGAGGAGCAACGACGCAAAGTTAAGAAATTGCTCAAGCGCAAGAAAAAGAAATCTGCTAAATCGAAACTTAAGAAAAAGAATAAATAAAAAAAACAGATTATGATAATAATCTTTAGGGTATTTTACCCATTCTTTATTAGTTTATAGCCCATCGATTTGCGCTTCAAGAAAGTCGATTAACTCTGCTTCTGAAACGCGCTTTTGTTCACAAGTATCGCGGTCACGGAGGGTAACGCTACCATCTTTTTCAATTGTATCAAAATCGATGGTAATTCCATATGGAGTACCTATCTCGTCTTGCCTGCGATAGCGCCTACCAATAGCACCGGACGCATCGTAGAACACATTCCAGCGGCGTTGTAACTTTTTATAAAGCGCTTGCGCTCTTTCGACGAGTTCTGGCTTATTTTTCAGAAGCGGGAAAATAGCTGCCTTGTACGGAGCTATTTTAGGGCTAAACTTTAATAGTGTACGAGTCTCAGTAGCGCCCTTCTCGTTTGGCACTTCATCCTGGCAGTAGGCTGCGGTAAGAACGGCGAGTAAGGTGCGGTCAACTCCTAGAGATGGCTCAATGACATGTGGCACAAATTTGCTCTTCGAAGCTTCATCAAAGAGTTCCATCGATTTACCAGAATGTTCTTGGTGCTGCTTGAGGTCATAATCCGATCGGCAGGCGATGCCCCAGAGTTCTTGTTCGCCGTGCGGAAAGTGAAACATTAAGTCGGTGGTGGCTTGCGAGTAGAAGGCAAGCTTGTCCTCAGGGTGAACATCTTCGGAGATCGCGTCACGGGGTAGACCTATGGAGACTAGCCAGCTAATACAAGTATCCAGCCATTCACGATGAAGCGTGCGCCAATCTGCATCCGGCGCTATAAAATACTCGATTTCCATTTGCTCAAATTCACGGGAACGGAAAATGAAATTTCTAGGAGTTATTTCGTTGCGAAATGCTTTGCCTATTTGAGCGATTCCAAACGGAATTTTTACGCGGCCAGTGTCCACTATATTTTTGTAATTAGCAAAGATCCCTTGGGCAGTCTCAGGTCTTAAATATGCGGTTGCAGAGTCATCTGCAAGTGGTCCAACCTTGGTTTCAAACATAAGCTTAAACTCACGTGGCTCGGTTAGGGTATCGACTGCAGTCGCATCTGGACCAAGCGTTTGTGTGCGCTGCTCTGCATCGACCTCAGTGAATTCTATATGGCTTTGTAGTAGTAGCTCTTCATTTAGGTTGGATTGTTTTCGATCTAATAAATCCCGCACTTTTTTGGCGCGTTTAAGGATGCTTGCACTGTCTGATCCATCCAAGAAAGCGACATAGCCTACCTGCTCACCATCTAGCTGCACAGGAGCTACAAACAATTGGTCTGCCCGATAGCGTAATTTAGATTCTTTACAGTCAACCATTGGATCGGAAAAGCCATCGACGTGTCCAGATGCCTTCCAAATGTCTGGGTGCATAATAATTGTAGAGTCGAGGCCTTCGACATCATCACGTCGATGGACGAAGTCTTGCCACCATGCTTGCTTAATATTGTTTCGCAGTTCCACCCCTAGCGGGCCATAGTCAAAGAACCCAGTATATCCACCATAGATTTCAGAAGACGGAAAAATAAAGCCACGACGCTTACAAAGGCCGACCAGTTCCTCCATTAGTTTGTCATTCGATGCGGATTGATTTGTCATATACTACGAAAAGATGCGGGCTGAAGATTTGGGGTCAAGGGTTGGTTGTACTTGATTGCTGCGTACTTTCATTCAAGTTATGTGATTCATGGCAAATATTAATCCAGAAGAAAGTAGTACAACTTATCAGTTGGGGGGCATCCGATTGCTCATTCTGCGTCCTCTTGCTTGGGTATTGAGACTGTGGTCGGGTTCCCTGCGCTTTCGAATTACTAGCCAAGTACAGGAATTTTTGGATGCTACGCACAAACCATCGATTATTCTACTTTGGCATAACCGATTATTTGCAGTTCCTGCTTTTTATCGTCGTTATTTTTCGAAGCGTAACTTGGCAGTTCTAATTAGCACTAGTAAAGACGGTGCTTGGTTAACCGCTTTTTTAGGACTTATTGGGATGAAACCAATACGCGGGTCACGTTATCGCCGTGCTGCCCAGTCAGTGCGAGACTTGATAAGCGCGGTGGATTCTGGATATGACATTGGAATTACGCCAGATGGTTCACGTGGACCGATGTACGACATGAAGCCAGGCGCAGTATCTGTTGCGGCAAAATCAGGAGCACCGATTGTTTTATTAGCCTTCAATTATAGCCGCGCTATTCGTCTGAATAATTGGGACCGGTTTTATTTACCGATGCCTTTTTCAAAGGTTGAAGTCTGTGTGGATAGAGTAGGAGACTTAGAGGATTCGCTGCTCGCTAATACAGAGCAGGCAACAAGTCACTTAAAAGAGCGGATGCAGCAAATTTCTAAGGACTTTTAGTGTAATCGTTTAGAGTTATCGCCCCATCAATAGACACAGGGATTAGTCATGATTTTCTAGTAACAGGTAAATCACTTTTTTAACGGTATGCTAAGGTTGTTATTATATGATATTTACAGATCAAAGCTATCAACTTATACGGATTGCTGTGGTAAAACCGATACCGTCGCACTGGATTACTTAGCTTTACCTATTGTCGTAACAAAAAAGTACTATTAACTTATCTGTAACGTAAAAGCCATAGAATCGTAATAATGGTTTTATACTTTATCTTTTCTGACTTTGCGTGGATATTAAAATCATGAAAAAGAATGAGGGCCCACAGATTCTTGTCATAGATGACGAACCTGACGTTACCGATTTACTTAAATATTCACTCGAATTAAAAGGATACAACGTTCATGCGTTAAACAATCCAATAGAATTTGTCTCTAAAGTTAGGGATCTTTCACCAAATTTAATAATCTTAGATATAATGATGCCAGAGTTAGATGGTATGCAGTTGTGCCAGATTATACGAAGCGATCCTATAATAAAATCAACTCCGATTATATTTCTGAGTGCGAGAAGTGAAGTTGAGGATCGAGTTAAAGGTTTAGAACATGGTGCAGACGACTATTTAACGAAACCTTTTAGTACAGAAGAATTATTATTAAGAGTAGAAGGGTTATTGCGACGAACAAAATTAATAAAGGCAGAAACAAGCAATTCACGCATTCAAATTGCTGGTGTTATTATTGACGACGCCCTCCACGAATTAACGGTCGATGGTAATCATATCCCAGTCACGGCGACTGAATTTCGGCTATTAAAATTACTGATGGAACGAAAAGGACGGGTTCAATCACGAGAGCGTCTGCTGGCAAGTGTTTGGAACTACGACTCTAATATCGAGACCCGTACTGTAGATACTCATATTCGCCGATTGAGAGAAAAACTGGGACCTTATCATCATTTGATTGAGACTGTGCGTGGAGTAGGCTATAGGGCAACCAGAACTTAATGAACTGGTTTGTTTCTATAGTACTTTTAGCGGTTTCGATAGCACTCTTTTGCAAACTCGCCAGATTACGTGCATTACTGCGAGATATTGAGGTAGCCATTAGTGACAATCGTCGATTGCAGCCTCAATTATCTAAAAAAACCCTAGAACGATTAGGTGCAGTCAAAGTCATTGATTCATTAAATGCCCTAATTAATTCGCGTGCAAGTATAGGAGCTAGAAAAATGACGCGTTCAAATCGAGCCGAAGCCTTGCTGGGTGCAGTACAAGAAGCAATTATTGTTTTTAATGCAGAAAAAATTATTGAATATGCAAATTCTGCAGCTAAAGACTTGCTTCGCGAAGGCAAAAGACTGAAAGGGCTGCACCTAAATAAAATTTTACAATCGGTGCCCCTGTTAGAATATTTGAAAGCTATTGATAAAGATGAGCTTGTAGAGCCGCGTCAGATCGAAATTAAAAGGGGCCAGGAAACTCTTTGGCTAGAAGTTACTTCAGCTAAGGTAAAAGCAAGCAAACCCAAGATGAAGCTTTCAACGCTACTTATCCTTTATGATATAAGTAAGCTAAAGAAACTTGAAGTAACACGACGCGAATTCGTGGCCAATGTTTCACATGAACTAAAAACGCCATTAACTATTATCAAGGGATTTGCAGAGGCTTTAAATAATAATAGTTCTGCAATTAAGTCTTCTGATCGTGATAAGTTCGCAAAAAAAATATATAATAACGCTGAACGATTACATCTGTTAGTCGAAGATCTTTTAACACTTGCTCGTTTGGAATCACACTCAGAATCTATCGATCGATCATATCAACCATTAGTACCGTTATTTGAAGAGGTAGTTGAGGGATACATAGCACGCCTAAATCCAGAAAAACAAGTAATGCTATTGGATGTAGATCAAGCAATCGGAGATGTATATTTTGATCGTTTTCGCATTCAGCAGGTTTTGGATAATATTATAGAGAATGTTTTCCGTTATGCCCCGGCATTTTCTAAGATGGAGTTGAAAGCGAGGTTAAAGGATGATGATTCGACTGTTGAATGTATTGTTACAGATGACGGACCAGGTATTGCAGAGAAAGATTTACAACAAATTTTCGAGCGGTTTCACCGAGTTGACGTAGGGCGCTCCCGCGAAAGAGGTGGTACGGGCCTTGGGTTAAGTATTGTGAAACATATCATTCAGCAGCATGGCGGTAACGTTTTTGCTAGGAGCAAAATAGGAGAAGGTACTAGTATACATTTTAACCTTCCAGTAGAAAAGACATGATTTTGGATATACCAAGAGATCATTTATTTACAGGTGTTTATGCTCTGTGTTAATTACCAGATTCAAATATTTAGTACTTGGTGGTTCAATAATAAGCCATCGTACAAAATGATTCGATATGGACTTTTCCTTGCAGTTTTTTTGGGCAATACAAGCTTTGCTAAAGAAGAAGCGTTAAACACTCTCGAACAACTTTCTTCCCTTCAAGGCGCAAAAATTGAATTTGAGCTGGAGCAACTTCCCTCTGGGCTTTGGCCGACTTTCATACAATTGCAGGATTCACATAGCCTCGCTAAAAAAGTAGGTACTCGAGGAACTCTCCTTAGAATTGAGAGCGATCAACTATTGGTTGATTTTGGTCGTCATGGCATAATCAAAGTCGATCCGCACCAAACGAATTTCTTTGATGAGTTAATGGCGCACATCAAAAATCAAAAGGTCAAAGAATTCCCAAATCTTGCCTTACAGATCGGAAATAAACTGATGCGATTTGACCAAGGGGAAGAATCTGGAGCGATCCGTTTTGAGAAAATTGAAACAAAATTACTTTACATTTTACTTTATCTAGACCGGTACAGCCCCGATCAAGCGCAGGACCTGCTGGATTTCGGAATGGTCTACTCGCGCCTAGAGAAATGCTACCCTAATCTTATCGTTATTTTAATGCCAAATGATCGAACTTACTATGACTTTGGCGCTACAACCAGTTATTCCGTGCCCATGATAGCCCCTCACATGCGCAGGGGCTACATTGATAGCTTAGCTCATAATATAGTGACTTATCCGACTTTGGTTGCTTGCGATGCCAATGGAAAGATTATAGCACGCTCAGATTCGACTATGACTTTGAAAAATCTTCCAAGTGCGCTTGAGTCTCTGCTACAACTAATAGGTATCGATTGGATCAGTGCAGTAGGAAAGACCAATAAGAAGGTCGAAGATAAATAAAACCACGCACACGGTGTTCGGAAAATGGTACTATTACTGTCTCCACAGATAAAGAAAACAAACTCATTTATTTTAATATGGTGCCTTAGTAAGGCACCATATTAACAGCACATTTGGATTCATTGAACCATAGTTTTTTGCATATAAAATGCGGTTGGAGATTTTTAGTTCATATCTAGGTGTTTCGGTATAAAGCTTTCAGTGAGTAAGGTTGCTCTGATAATTTGCGCAGTAGTTGTTTTGAGGAAAATATAGTTGTCAGTCTTGTCTTTACTATAATCTAGCGATCTTTGATTACGTTATTGTTACAACATTGTTACAATACTAATACATGATTTAATTTGTTTTACAATACGTTGGGAAGTGAACTACTTAATTTATAGTTTATTTTAGCGTTTTTTATTCCCACATTATGTTCCTAAAATACGACACCATTAATTATATTTTAGGAATATTTTATAGGCCTTACCAATTGTTTTTTTGCCTTATCATCGTTGGTTTCTCTCTATCAGGATTTGGCAATGAAGGTGCTAATGACATACAGGAAAAGCCTTTCGAGAAAAAAATGAGCTTTGATAAGGCTCAAGCCTTAGAGCCTACAGAAATCTCGCAACTTGAACTTCGCACACCTGCTAGCGACCCGATTCTTGCAAATACAATCAAAAATGAAATCAAGGCACAGAAGATAATCAGGTTGGGCCAAATTTCCGGTATTATTACTGATAGTATCACAGGTAATCCACTTCATGCCGTTGCTGTTATTATAGAAGGTACAGATTTTGGAACTATTACTGACATTCAAGGTCAGTACACTCTTTCAGACATTCCAGTAGGTAATTACACCCTGATTTTCATTAAGTCTGGTTTTATTGAAACCAAAATTACTGGTAATCAGATAGTAGCGAGTGGAGAAACGCAGCTGGATTTTGCTATGCCTGCCCGTCCTATTGAGATGTCAGATGAAATTTACGAATTACAGGATTTTATCGTTACTGCTGAAGAAGTAGCCAGCCAAAATGTTGAGCTACTAATGTATCGCCAGTTATCGATAGCCTCACTAGAGGCCTTGAGCTCGGAAGATTTTGCAAAGTTTGCTGCTTCGGATGCTGCCGAGGCTATTTCAAAGATTAGTGGTGCGTCTCTTAATGACGACAAGTATGTGGTTATGAGAGGATTAAATGATAGATATAACACAACATTGGTGAATGGTGTTCGTCTTCCTAGCCCTGATCCGGATCGCAAGGCTGTGGCCATGGATATATTTCCTACATCCCTCTTTGAGAGTATTGTCGCGCGTAAGACTTACACCTCCAATATGCCTGGCGAATCTTCTGGAGGATCGATTGAATTGCGAACAAAAAGCGCGCCAGAAGAGCCATTTGTGAAGTTTTCTGCCGGCTTTGGCCAACAATTAACTAGCACTCAAACCGATCAGTATTTAGGTGATCCTGAGCAGCTGAGCTACTCTAATTGGCTTAAGGGAAAGGATGGTGACAGAGGTTATTCGCTCGTCCCAGGTAGTAAAAATTTCACAAGTAATTATCCAACACAAGTAGGCGGGGTGGGTTTTCCGCGGATGGCCCCAAATGTCGTAGCATTCCCAAAATGGGGAGACCGAAGTTACAGTCTAAGTGCTGGGAATAGTTGGCTGATTAATGATTGGCTTACCGTAGGTGCGATTCTTGGACTCAAGACAGGAGAGAAAAAACGAACATCCTACAAAGAGTTTTTCAAAAAAGAAATTAATGACAGCAAGAAAACTGTAAAAGAGATTGCACTAAAAGCAAACGGAGGCGGGGTGACTACCTCAGAAGAAGAATATTCATTATCAACATTAGCTGGGTTGAATTTTCAAATAGCGGATCACTCTAGTTTGAATTACACTTATTTGCTGGCAAAAACACTGTCTTCAAAGGCTACCGTTGCAGATTATAAGAAATTTGGGGAAGTTACTCTCTTCGAAGCATCTACTCCTGATAGTGAGTATCATGATGCACGGGATATTGAGTTGCTCGCCCAGGATCGACTTTTGGAGGCGCATCAATTTTCAGGGGAGCACAAGTTTAAATTTTTGATACCGAAAGAGTGGGATTTTTCATGGTATCACACGGATGCATTTATGTCCCAAGGTGAGCCGGATATTCGTAATGTCGCTGAATTTTATCCTGCGCAAGATTCATTCGCCGCTGATCCGGGGTTGGAACCGCTGAGCCGTTACCAACGGTTTACCGAGCAAGAAAGTGCTATGTTTGGCCTAGGGCTGGAGCAAGAGTTTAAGATTGGTGAAAAAGCAAGTATCCGTTTTCAGTTAGGATACGATTCAGAGGATTCGGCAAGAGATTTTCAGCAGTTAGAAATGCTAAATCAGGACGCAAGATATGTTACAGACCCTTATTTTGGCGCGATGCCTTTTCCGGACGCATTCGGAATAACTAACATCAGTGAACCAGAGCGATTTCAAACGACTGTTGGCGGGATGAACGCTATAATTGAGCAGCTTTTTACCACTAACATTGCTAATGCCCTTAGTGATCTAGGTGCCAGTCAGACTAATTTAAATAACGCTGAGACTAGTTACACAAATGCCGAGTCTGACTTTCTCATTAAAAAAACAAATTTTGACACGGGTTTTATCGGCTTTGTAGAGCCTGGTACTAATTATGATAATTTCACAAGCTCTAATACTTATAACGAAGCGATTGTGAACCAAGAATTAGCGCGTCTTGAGCAAGGTTTGGATCCTACACCAGGTCTGGGTGGTTTTGATATGCTAAATCAAGATTATGCCATCGCAGCCTATGCCGATGGTCTACTGACGCCACTGCAGGCAAATTTGAATACTGCACAGAGTGATTTTGATTCTGCGGACGATAATGCAGATTTAATAAACAACGAGTACGGCAATTATCAAAATAGCATCGAGCCATTGATAACTGCGCCTGCAGTCAATATTGTCGATGTCAATTATCCTGGCTTTAGTTTTTTTGGTGATGATGCTTATGTGCTTAATACTCCAAGAGGGTCTTCGCTTTATTCGGATCAAACGGTGCAGTCTGTTCAGTTTGATCAAGTTGGTGGCTACTTTCAGGCGAGTGGCCGAAATGAAGTTAAAAGTTTTTATGCCTCAGCAGATATAAAATTCAATGAGCAGCTTCGCGTTTCATACGGCCTGCGCAACGAATCGACAAATTTATTTTACAAACTGGTCGAAAATAACGACGGAGAACCCAGACCAAGCTCGAATCTTGGTGGTAGTGTGAATCCTTATGTTGAACGCTTTGACCCAATTGACCAGACCGATCGACTCGGATACGTCTCTATAATTGTAGAACCCGTAGAGCAGATAAAGATTCAATTTTCTAAATCAACAACGGTAGCAAAGCCTACATTTCGAGAGATTGCACCGTTCCCAATCTTTAATTTAGCAGATAGAAGTTTTGAAATTGGTAATCCAGGTTTGGTTAAAAGAGTTAACAGTGAGGATTCGCTTTATGTTTTGCCTGATGAATTTGCTGGCTTGGAAATAGCCGATGTCGAAAGTATGGATCTTAAGATTGAATACTATACACCTTTAGACGGGGTACTTTCTTTGGGGTATTTTGAAAAGGAAGTAGGCGCGCCAATCGAACGAGTGTATGCTTACACTGCTGGTGGGGTGCCGGTAAATACCTTCATCAATAATAATAATGATGCTGAGCTATCTGGTGTAGAGATTGAAGTGCAACAGAATTTGGGAGTTTTCGACTCATTACTTGGTCCTGTTGGGGAAATGTTTACTATTGGCGTAAATTATACTCAGATTGATGCTAAGGTTGAACGATCCATTTTCGAGCAGAAGGCTCTCTCCAGTGATAGGGTAGATTTAAGCGATGCGGATACCTTTCAATCTGGCGGTAGCGGAGCAGAAAGGTCTCTTTACAATCAACCCGAATACATCGCAAATGCTTTTATTTCATTTGATTTAGAAAAAACAGGCACTAAGATTACACTATCGAACAGTTGGACGGGGCAACAACTCCAAAGAGCGGGCGGGTTGGATAATGCGAAAGTCGGTGTACCAGACTTATATTGGGGCGAATTCGCTGGTTTAAATCTCGCAATTCAACAAAATATAGGTGAAAATTTAAAAATTAGTTTTTCCGCTAAGTATATAAATAATCCGACCCGTAAACTCTACGAGGATAAAGCTTTATTTGATGAGATGGCAGACCAAGAAGTATATGCCGATAGCTCCAATATTTATGATTCTTCAGTTAATGGCATTTATCAAAACTGGCGCTCACGCCAGTCAATAGACCCAACTTTCTCACTGTCAATCAGCGGCTCATTTTAATATATTTCAATACAATTGATCGTATTATTTGAATAGGCTGTAGCGTAAGTCTTTCGAAGTATAACACCGTAATTTAGATTATATCACTTCGTTTAATGTCTGAATTTAAGTTCGAATCTGTTTTACAATTTTATGTCTGAGATCTTCATGGTATTAGGTTTCGCTCTAGCAGCGTATGCAGTAGTAGCTAATGATTCCATACAAGCTTTAGGAACATTCATGGCTTCTAATTCGAAGCGCCCGTGGTGGATTCTTTGGATATGGATTTCCGGCATTATGGTAGCCACAGTCACTTTTGGTTGGATTTCCAATGGTGGTGACCCCGCATTTGGTAGATTGTCAGCAGCTGGCAAAAATATCCCACATCCTTTTGATTACGGAGGTGTTTTTACTTGGGCGTTTATTCTACCACCTCTAGTGCTCGTTATTTTAACCAGAAGAGGGATACCTGTAAGCACCTCTTTGTTGGTTTTAACTGCGTTTAAAGGTATGGTATCTTTTCAACAAGGCCAAGATCCTAAGGCCGCAGTTGATTTATTCAGTGCAATGATGAAAAAGTCTTTAGTCGGCTATGCAATTGCTTTTGTTCTTGGTTTAGCAATATTTTATTTAGTTTTAGGGTTATTTGAGCGTCGAATCAGCGAAGAAGGTAAGACAAAAAATCAGGTACACCCCTACTGGACTATTTTCCAGTGGCTTTCTACGGGTTTTCTTTGGTCAATGTGGTTGATACAGGACTTAGCGAACATCTTTGCTTATCTTCCCCGAAGCCTGACATGGTGGGGTCTAGCTTTGTCACTCGGAGGAATGGTTCTTCTTCAAGGGTACCTGTTTAGAGAAAAAGGTGGGAAAATTCAACGGATTGTTACGGCTAAGACTAATACGATGGACGTGCGCTCTGCTACTTTTATAGATTTTTTCTACGGAATGGTGCTATTATTTTTCAAGGTTGATTATATTCCTAAATTGTTCGACTTGCTTAATATGACAATACCTTGGCCGCAAAAGATGCCCATGAGTACTACTTGGGTTTTTCTTGGTCTTTTAGCCGGGCGAGAGATTGGCTTAGCTTTGAGAATAGGAATTCGAAGTAAGAAAAAAGTTAGTAAGCTGGTATTTTCAGATGCTGGAAAGGCTTTCGTAGGATCTGCAATAGCAGTTTTATTAGCAATTTTCTTACCTGTAATTATGAGTATAGGTAATTAGCATCCCTATCAAGACCTTCCAGATCAATCATTACATCTTCCACAATTGTTGGTTTATAGAATGCAGCGGATGTACCGGTATTTAGTTAGTAGCTTTTTCTCAGTGAGGAGTTCAATTTATAAGAGTTAAATTCGTATTCTAGGGCTTAGTTGGTCTTTTGAGTAAGAAAATTTAAGAATTGTAGGGCAGGCTTCAATGAAAGTAGCTCATTTGAAGAAACTTAACACTTTTGTAACTTTAGTTACATTTTAATGTAACATCACAGTGGTAATATTTTCCTGAACATTACGTTCAACTCTTATTTATCACATCTAATTCAAAATGAAAAAAACATTAATTACATCACTAATAATATCTGTGGCAGCTACGGCAGCTTCTGCGGCAATTATTAAGGTCACTTCCGACATTACAACGGATACATCATGGAGCGCGTCAAACGAATACATTTTGACGGACATCATTTATGTCAGAAACAATGCGACTTTGACTATCGCCCCGGGAACTGTTGTTCGCGGCGAACCAAAGTCCGGGTCTACTTCTTATGATCCAGGAGCTCTGGTAGTAACTCGCCAAGGTCAAATCGATGCTGAGGGAACTCCTAGTGATCCAATTATATTCACTACAGCTAAGGTCACTACTACGGTTGACTACTCTACTGACCTCGATTACAGCAGTTTGACTTTTATCGACGCGAATCCAAGTACATCTCCTTTGACTCCAGGTGCAGGTTTCTCCACCACTGCGGGTGATACAACACACACAGCGAATGAATATCGTGGTCTTTGGGGTGGAGTGATTATTCTTGGTAATGCACCTACGAACATCATGGATGTTGCAAATGGAAAAGTCGTTAAAACCTCCAAAGCGGCACGCGCTGACTTGGATGATGTATTTGAAGGATTCATTGAAGGCCTCGACCCGAATGATATTGGTGCAAATTATGGGGTATACGGAGGAAGTAACCCTAATGACAGTTCTGGTACATTAAAATATGTTTCTATTCGCCACGGTGGTACCAACATTGCCGAAGACAATGAAATCAACGGACTCACTATGGGTGGTGTTGGATTTGGCACACTTATTGAATATGTTGAAGTCTACTGTAATGATGACGATGGTTTCGAATGGTTTGGTGGCACGGTAAATTCCCGTTACCTAATCTCTCTATATAACAATGATGATTCATTTGACATTGACGAAGGCTTTACTGGCCTTGGGCAATTCTGGTTCTCCCTACAACTCGATGATGCACTTAATGGTGACCACGGCGGAGAACACGATGGCACCAACGGTAATTTCGATAATGCAGATCTTGGTTCTATCAATGGCCACACTATTGTAGGTACCGGTGACAAAGGCTTTGGTATTCCAGTAGCTTATCCAACCATCTACAATGCGACTTACGTTTCTGCGGGAAGCGGTGATCAAATGCTCAAGTTCGAAGACTCTTTTGGATGTAACTACTACAATTCTGTATTCGTTGGTTCTAAAAATGAAATGGTAAATGCGAACGGAACGGACATGGATGACCGTATCTCTGCCGGCGACTGTGATTTTGTCAGTAACTCTGTGTTCTATAATATTAAAGAAAACACAGGAGCATTGGCTGCCTCTGACTTATCAGACAATACTGCGATGCAGACTATCCTAGCTTCCAATGGTAATTTATACGATGGTACTAATCCATTTAGCACATTAACTAATTCTGCTGTACGTGCAAACGTAGACCCGCGCGCTAGCTCGGCCACTCTCGGTGGCGCTGTCACACTAGAATCAGTGACCGCGACGTTCTTCATCACTGCTGGTTATCTAGGTGCCTTCAATCCGACTGAAACAGACTACTGGTCTGATGATTGGTCAGTATTTTCCGCTAACGTAGATAATAAGTAATTATAAAGGTTTCGCTTGCCGGATTTACGCTCGGCAGGCACAGTCTTGAAAGCAAAATATACAATAATGAAAAAAATACTTCTAACACTTAGCTCAGTAACTTTTGCAGTTGCTAGCATGAATGCTCAAGGTTTTGTTGCAGGCTGGGATTTCAAAGATGTTCCAGCGCTCGATACAGCTGTTGATGGCTATGCGGCAGAGAAAACTGCCATAAACAATGGGTTTGCTACTTCTGGTAGTATTTCAACTTCCTTGACGCAGGGTTCACAGGTGTTCTTTGCAGCCAACGGCAATGCAGCGACTGCTCCTGGGTTTGGTGATGGATTCGATCAGACTACGACCGACTTATTTGGTGGTAGTGAAACCGGTCAGCAATCACTCAACTTCACTGCAGGCAGCGCATTCAATGTTGTCTTCAACTTCTCCGATTCTTACGATGTAGTCATCAATGCAGATTGGCTCACTAGTAGCACTGGAGGAGGTGCTGATATCCTCGACATATCCTACAGTGCTGACGCTGGCTCCACCTGGACTACCTACAACAAGGCTGATGGCGAGTATGTCGCACTTGCCAGCACATCTGGCTGGACAGAATCCGACGGCAACGCTGGCGGATTTATCGGTCTTGTTAGTAGCCAGTCTGACATGACGATTGACCTCACCTCTGTTACAAATGTAGGTAGTACCGTCAATTCTGTCCGATTTGAGTTTAGTGGCCTCTCGGCCGGTGAACGTGTCGGTCTTGATAACGTACACATTAGTGGTGTCGCAGTAGTTCCTGAGACTAGCACATATGCAGTAATCTTCGGTTCGATAGCTCTAGCTATTGCCGCTGTTCGCCGCCGCAGGTAATCTATCAAATACATTCCAAGGCCGAAGAAGATTAGTCTTCTTCGGCCTTTTTTTATAAATTTTTGCGGCAGTAGCCCTTGGTCTTGTGGTTATTTGTAGGCAGCTGTAGTAGCCCAGAATGCAATGAAGTACACCACTCTAATCTGTCTTAGTCTTTTATGTTTAGCACCACTTACGTGTTTTTCAGAAGAGTCTATTCAGCCTTATCGGTATGCTGATCTACTAGTTAACGAGGAGACGGTTTTACCAGAACCGATGGATACCGAAGGGCTTAGTCAGAAAGTTAGCGATACGCTACAAAGCTACTACAGTAAGAGTCTTGGTGGCGCAGAGAACTGGCAGAAAATAAAGAGCCTGCGCATTAGGGGGCAGTTAATATACCCAGATGGTAAATCCTATAAGTTCGTTATCTTTAGGAAGAAGCCCGACTTAAATAAGGCTGTCGTGTATTTGGATAATAAGTGCAAAATCGTTACCTGCTTTGATGGAGTCGAAGCTTGGCAAGTGATGACCTCTGAATCGGAAACTGCTAAGACAATGCCATTGGATGATTCCATAGACTTTATACGTGATTCTTGGCTGGGTGGCCATTTACTAAGCCCATTACTTCCTGGTAAAACTACAGAGATACTTGAGGCTATTAACATAGATGGTAAAACCTGTATCCAAGTTAAAGTGACCCTGCCTAATCAGCAGTATTACCTTTATGCCTTGGATTCTAATCGTTACCCAGTAGCGGAGGAGTCAGTCAGCGCTGTTGATGGCTCTAAGCGGTATGTCAAGCAGTCCGATTTCAGAAATGTATCGGGACTAATGATACCCTTCAGAAGCAAAGTGTACTCCGATGGTGTGCTTATCCAGGAAGCAGTTCTAGAAAGTGTTGTGGTTAACAAGGGAGTGATGCCTTGGATGTTTAAGAGACCTCAGCAGAGGACAATGCTCCTTAATTAGTCCCCCTTAATACATTAGTCTACCAAATCCAATCACATCGCGCAAGAGTTGCGTGGGCTGTTTTTATTGGCTATTTAACGTTTGCCATTGAGCAAAGCTCAAATGTTGAGGCTTCTTTCCGCTTGGGTTGTGAACGGTATTCTTGCGCTTCACTTTAAATCTTTGCTGAGGCACCTCTGGTTTTTCTTCAATTTGAATGGCGGACGCAGGTATGTCTGTAGCCGCAAACAAATTAGAATCCCTGCCCCAGCGTACACTTCTAGGACTTTCTACTTTTTCTCTTTGCGGCGTAAAGAAAATTACCTGTCCGTTGGCAGGATCATCGCTTTGCTTCGTAGCCTTATAATGAATATTATCTCTGTTTGCAACAAGTCGCTCATTATTGCGAACCTCATTAGATAATAAGGCAGAATGACCCATCTTCTCGAGGCTGGCATCGGTCTTTTTGTTGAAGTTTAGGTGAGCAAGCTTCATAGGGGCCTCATCCGCATTGGCAATTTGAATCGTATGTAAATTCTCCTTCCAATGAAAGTGTATCCGTTTTTTTAAAGGGTCGTATCTTAAAATGGTAAACCCGTTATATGGTGAGCCAGCCTCAATCCATTTACTTTTCTTTATCTGATTATCGTAAATACTGAAATAGTAGTTGGCTCCGAATTTCGAAACGCCTTTTAGTGTAAAACGCGAAGCTTCTAAATCATGTTTGTTGGTCGTCGTTTCAAGCGACCGGGAAGCCGTTTGGTAATTAGGCGGTGAAAATGGATAATGCTCTATTAGAGATGAGGCACCCAACGAACACGCTAAAAGAAATAAGGGGAATGCCCTCAATAATACTTCCGGTAATTTCCGCATAACCGTTTTTTTTATCAAACGTAGTGGCAGTGACTGCAACATGTTTTTTGTTAAGATAAGGTTACAGTTTACGTGTCCAATCTGTATCAGTTGAGTCGGTTGAAGTACTGCCAGAGTAAAGCTTGAATTTTATAACAGATTGCCTCAGTTTGAGTGGGTCGGCTTCGAAGTGCGGGCGTTCGCTTGCCCCTTGCGGGTGAGAGGAAAGTCCGGACACTAAAGGGCAAGATTCCCCGTGAAAGCGGGGGCGCGGCAGGGCAACCTGTCGTGACGGATAGTGTCACAGAAAATAACCGCCTCACGCCTGCGTGAGGTAAGGGTGAAAAGGAGGGGTAAGAGCCCACCGCTTCAAAGGTAACAATGAAGGCAAGATAAACCCAGTTTAGTGCAAGGCAAAATAGGGGATCGGGCGGCCCGTCCAATGATCTCGGGTATGCCGCATCTCGCTTTAGCGAGAAACTTGTACTGCAAGTTAGATAAATGAGCGCACAGCCTACCGCTTTAGCGGAAGGCGGACAAAATCCGGCTTACAGCACTTCGAAGCCGACACTTCGGGGGCGGATTCAGGGGCTTTTCTGCCTTGACAGTAGTTTTATCAATCCACAATTTCCGCCTCCTTACTTTCTAAAACATGGCCAATACTAAATCAGCACTCAAATATATCCGCAAGACCGCTACTCGCACCTTGCAAAATCGTCAGGTGAAGAGTCGCTTAAAGACACTTAATAAAAAAGTGGCTGAAGCAGCGGAATCTGGGGACAAAGAGGCACTCGCGTTGCTAACAAAGACTTACATATCAGCTCTAGACAAAGCAGGTAAGACTGGCCTTGTGCATGCAAACAAAATAGCCCGTCACAAGGCGCGCTGCGCAGCACTAGTTTCTGCTTAATAGTTATAATTATCTTTTTGCCCCCGTTACGCTTGCCGTAGCGGGGGTATTTTTTTATGCTTCGCGTTATAATGTCACGATCAACGGATGTATCTGCAATTGGCTTTCCTCCTCCTGTTTTAGGGAAGGACCCACTACGTTTGCCGGTCATTGCTGACTCTGCTGACTGGTTGGCATTGGGTAAGCCTGCTGGTATTGGAGTGCGTGATTATCCTTGGGATCAACAAGTACCAGACTTAGATACCGCGCTAAATCTCCAACTGCGCCAAGGAAAACCAGAGCTAAAACGCCTGGATGCGACATTATTCGGCTCCGTTTATTATTTGGATCCCGAGGTTAGTGGTGTGTGTCTTTTCGGTAAAAGCCGTGAGGCGGTGGCCTCTTTACGCAATACTTATGGGTCTGGGCAGTGCGAGTTTACCTTCTATTTGATTGCGAGTGATCAACCTACCGGTTGTT
>JAYYDJ010000024.1:0-13112 GCA_036160955.1 Verrucomicrobiota bacterium
TGAAGTGGTAACTGAGCAGATTTACCTATAAAACCACACATTAAGCAGGCTGCAATTGTTGCATTAAGTAAATCAGGCTGCGCAGCAACTAAAGCCTCGAGCTGAACTAAATTAACGGTACCAAAGTGCCAATAAGCAAAAACGATTCCAACCAAGAACCCGAGGTCTCCAATACGATTAACAATAAATGCTTTTTTAGATGCTACTTTTGCTTCTTCAGTTTCAAAATAATGGCCAATCAACATATAAGAACTAAATCCTACTAATTCCCAAAAAACGAAAATCATGATCAAATTATCAGCGAGTATAATACCCAGCATGGAAAACATGAAAATTGAAAGCCCACCAAAAAATCGTGCTTTAGCCGTATCCGACTGCATATACCCCAAACTAAAGATATGAATTAAAAAACCCACAAAAGCGACCATTGTGAGCATAGTCGCAGCTATACCATCAAAGAGAAATCCCATCTGTACTTTAAAGGCTCCAAATCGCAGCCAATCCCAAGAGACAGAAATTGCAGAACCATCAAAATAAGCGATAGTTATAACACAAAATATACAGATAAGTCCCGCGGCAGCTACAGAAAAATATGAAGCTATTGCGCCTAATCGGCGCATAAATAATGCAATCAAAGTAGCAGAAACTAAAGGCGTTAACAATAAAGCTATAAGTATTTGTGTGGAAGTCATAACCTTAGCGACTCAAAGCATTGATTTCGTCAACCATAACCGATTGACGACGGCGATACAGAGCAACCACGATTGCAAGGCCAACAGCTACCTCAGCAGCGGCAACCGTAATAATGAAAAAAACAAAAATATTTCCATCCATCGTACCGTTATAACGAGAGAATGAGACAAGCGCTAAATTAACCGCATTCAACATAAGCTCCAATGACATATAAATAACCAGAGTATTTTTGCGCAAAATAACTCCAAAAATACCAATAGAGAAAAGCAGGCCAGAAACCATCAGAAATGCATTAAGACCAATTGTCATGAAGCATCCCTTTCCTTTTTTAGCAAGGCTTCTGCTTCGAGCTGTTCGGATGATTTCTTACTAATAACAATAACTCCAATCATGCCAGATAATAGCAAGAATCCAGTAACTTGAAACGGCAGCATATATTTAGAGAATAAACTGTATCCAAATGATTTAGAAGAGGTAGTAAAAGGAATTTTAGAGACTAAACTACCATCAGGATTAGCTGCTACCGGAAGTAGTTCTGGTTCTGGTAAATAATCTCCTGAGAAAGCAAAAATCACAAGACCTGATACAATTATAAAACTTAGCACAGCAAGTAAATTTGAGCGCATACTCTTACGCTTACTCAGCTCAATTTCTTCAACGTTCAAGAGCATAATAATAAAGAGGAATAATACCATTACAGCACCTGCGTAGACTAATATTTGCAAAATTGCCAAAAAGTAGGCCTCTAACAGAACAAACAAGGCGGCAGTTCCAACAAATGCCGCAATCATGCACATAGCCCCATTTACTGCGTTAGGGCTCATTACCATAAGCAATGCAGCAATTAGTGTGAATGCCGATAAAATATAAAATAATATGTCGAGCATGAGTTATTAATGGGCTGTATTACCAAGTGCTTCGGCAGACTTTTTCTTATCCCACTTAAAATGCTGATCTGGTAGGGTTCCGCCCAACTCATAAAGTTTATCTTTCTTATTAATCATATCGTTGCGACTGTAACCAGAAAGCGAAAATACATCCTGTAAAAAGATTGCTTCCTCCGGGCAAACCTCTTGGCAAAGTCCACAGTAAATACAACGTAGCATATTAATATCGAATTCTTTAGGAGCCTTCTCAACGTGCGCGCGTTCAGGTTCATTATCCACGTCTACTTCACCTGGTGTAATTCGAATCGCCTTAGGCGGGCATACAAATTCACATAGCTGACAGGAAACGCATTTTTCTCGGCCATGAGGGTCCTTTACTAGAGTCGGAACCCCACGATAATCATCAGGAATAACCGGCCTTTCTTCAGGGTACTGCAAAGTTATCGGCTTCTTTAGCATATTAGAGAGAGTCGTTTTCAGCCCTGTTAAAATTTGAGGAAGATACGTCTTTTCTGCCCACGTTAGGGCTTTGCGTTCTATAACTTTAGTTTTGGCCATAAAAATATACGATTAAAAGGTATCTATAATGGCGATTACCAAAGTGTTAAATACCAGATTGCCAATCGCTAGTGGCAGCAGAATTTTCCATCCTAGCGCCATCACTTGGTCATAGCGAAAACGCGGAAGAGTCCAACGTATCCAAATAAAGAAAAAAATCATCAGGCAAACTTTACCCATAAACCATAACACTGAGAGTAAGGCACCCGAATAACCTTCCGGCCATGGATCAGCAAATCCTGGAAGAAAATGCCACCCACCAGCAAATAATAGTACAAAAATTCCAGAACCCATTATGATATGAGCATATTCAGCAACAAAAAATAAACCAAACTTAAATGCCCCGTACTCGGTATGAAATCCGCCAACTAAGTCAGTCTCTGACTCAGCCATATCAAATGGTAAACGATTGGTTTCTGCAAATAAAGCTACCAAAAAAATGAGTGCGGAAAGTGGTTGCCATATGCCAAGCCACAAGCCCTGTTGCGATTGCACAACTCCAAAAAGGCTCATCCCATACTCAGATCCTGGTACCGCGGACCACATAAAAACCGGCAAGATTGCTAACCCCATAGCTAACTCATATGAAATCATTTGAGCTGAAGAGCGAATAGCTCCCAAAAAAGGATATTTTGAATTTGATGACCATCCAGCTAGTACAATTCCATAAACGCCTAGTGAAGATATGGCTAAAATAAACAAGAACCCCACATCTAGATTTGCCAATGCGAGTGGCTGGATGTTACCAGTATCATCGACATAACGGCCAAAAGGCAGTACTACCATTGTCGTCAAAGCTGGAGTGAGCGCTACAATAGGCGCTAAATAATAATAACCAATTTTTACATGCCCAGGAGTGATCTCTTCCTTAAAAAGAAACTTTAATCCATCGGCAGCTGGCTGAAATATACCCAAGCCTGTCAGTACGTTACCAATAATTGGAATATTGCCTACAAGTGGTAATCTAGTTCTGTTAGGACCCACTCTTCGCTGAATCCAGCTACATACTTTGCGCTCTGCTAAGACCGAGTAGCTACACAAGCCCATAAATACAGAAACCATTAGTAGCGCAAAAACAACTGGCATCAACAAAGGTAAAGAATCACTAATTAAATTCATATCTAATTTCACTATGCCTCCACAACCTCAGTATATGCCTCTTTGAATGCTGTTGGATCGTATTTTAGATTTTTACTCTCTGAAAATGAGAGGTCTAGAAATGCCCTTGGATTGATTTGCATACCTTGCTGGTCCCCAATTTTTTGCCATGTAATTGATTCAAACTCATCGATCGTATTTGATAAGTCCTGCCAAACCATATTGAGCGAAACAGGCTCGATACTATCACCTGCCATCTTCACAAAAATCTTAGCAAGCATCAAAACATCACTAATTACACCCTTAGGTCCCGGAATAGCGGGTAAAAATTGCTGCAAAATAAAGTTTTGATTCACAAATGCACCAGACTTTTCAAAAACTGTGAGTGTAGGAATCACTACTTTAGCAACTTCACTTGTCTTATTCGCTAGATTGCCAAGATATATGATGGATACTTTAGAGAGCGATTCTTGCGAAATTCCCACGCTTGTAAGATCTTCGTTAACGACAAAAAGAGTCTGTATCACGCCTGATTGAATCTGTGAATTTACAGAATCTGCAGTAGCACTCGGTAGTTCAGTGATAAGCCGGTTTAGCAGCGCACCGCGTAGATTCGGCGTGCGGTCTTCTGATAGCAATATACCATCTCCAACACCAGTTTTTGCAATGATGGTAGTTGATGCGTTAATATAATCTGATATTTTCTTAAGATAAAATTGTTCTTCGACGCTACTGTGAGCAGAACCGATAAGCGCTACTTTTCCTTTTAGTAATATATCTGCTGCTGTTTGCGCAACAGTATCAATATCTTGGTTAACTCCATCAATAGTGTAATTGTTGATACGATTTTCTGATTCGGTCTCTTTAAAGAGTCCACGGCCTGAATCTGTCATCCAAGTATCATTAGTCGCATCATTTTGTCGTGGGGTAATGCGATAAATTTTTCCCTCACGACTCCAGACGGTTGTATTCGAACCAACACTACTTTCTGTGCAGATGCTATTCGTACGCTTTAGAAACCATACCCGCATTTTAAAGCGAAAATCTGTACTTGTAAGTGCACCAACCGGACAGATGTCTACTGTATTAAGTGAATAATTGTTGGCTAAGTCTTTGCCTGGGTAACATGTTAAAGTTGAATATGTACCACGATCTACAAAACCAAGAACATCGTCTTTAGCAATTTCCTGAGAAAATCGTATACAGCGCGAGCATAAAATGCAGCGCTCATCATCAAGCGTTACACGAGGACCTAATCGAGTACGTTTTGGTTTTACATTTTTATTTTCAATAAAACGACTTTCACCACGACCATGGTCCGCAGAGAACTCTTGTAATCGGCATTCACCGGCTTGGTCACAGATAGGGCAATCTAGGGGATGATTAATTAAAAGGAATTCTGTGACCCCGTTGCGGGCGTCTTTGACCATAGTAGAATTAGTTCGCAAATGCATCCCTGGCGATACATTGGTGGAGCATCCAATCGTTGGCTTAGGCGACCATCCTATCTTCTGCTCACCGTTAGTATCCATAACTGGATCTCCAGTTACTCGGTCACGCATAGGCATTCCCATTTCAATTAAGCACATACGACAGTTGCCAGCGATCGAAAGCTTAGGGTGATAACAATAATGTGGGACCTCTTTACCGTGCAATTTAGCTGCTTCAATCGCATTTATTCCTTTAGGAACTTGAACATCGACTCCGTCAATATTGATAGCAATGGTTTCAACTGTATCGGGTAGGCTCATTACTAAATCAAAGTTGTTTCTATTTTTGTCGGCTTTGCTTCATTGCGTTGCGAAGCTTGCTCACGAGCTTTTTGAATAAATTCATCCTTAAATTTCTCAATAAAGCTTTGCACCGGCCATGAAGCTGCCTCACCAAACGCACAAATGGTACGCCCAGCTATCTGATCAGCAATATTCATAAGTAGATCAGCATCTTCTTCGCGTGCTTGTCCCGCACACATGCGAGCTGTAACCTTACGCATCCAAGGAACTCCCTCTCTACATGGGGTGCATTGCCCGCAACTTTCGTGTGCATAGAAATAATTAATGTTAGCCAAAGCTTCAACCATATCGGTCGTATCATCCATAACGATAACTCCACCAGACCCAGACATCGAGCCGCAAGCCATCAAACTATCAAAATCCATAGGAATATCTTCAATGCCCCAATCAAAATCAGTGCCATCCTTTAGTTTACCTTTAAATCGCTCGTCAGCGCGTAATACTTTCGCTGAAGAACCTCCTGGGATAACGGCCTTGAGTTTACGCCCTGGCTTCAGTCCCCCACAAACATCAAAGATTAATTGACCCAGGGTAACACCAGCGCAAGGGAACTCGTAATAACCAGGTTTCTGTACATGACCCGATACACACCAGATGCGCGTACCAGTATTACCTGGAGTACCAATCTTTGAAAATGCTTCTCCACCCATGTGGATAATATGCTTAACATCACATAGAGTTTCTACATTATTTACTATAGTTGGACATTGATAGGCACCCAAAGCAGCAGGAAAATAAGGTGGTTTAATCCTTGGATTCGCTCGTTTTCCCTCCAGTGATTCAATTAGTCCGGTTTCTTCACCACAGATATAAGCACCTGCACCACGGTGAACGATGATATCACAGGAATAACCAGAACCAAGGATATCGTCTCCTAAGAAATTTTTATTTCGAGCCTCCTCAATCGCACGTTCTAGAATTTGGTAACCTTCGAAGAACTCTCCACGTATGTAGATAAAAGCTAATTTAGCCTGAATTGCAAAAGCTGCGCACATCATTCCCTCAATCAATTGATGAGGGTCTTGATGAATAATTTGGCGATCCTTAAATGTTCCTGGTTCTGACTCATCAGCATTACAAATTAGATAGATTGGCTTGCCAGACTTTCGATCTAAAAACTTCCATTTCATTCCTGCAGGAAACCCTGCTCCGCCACGTCCACGCACACCAGAGTCAAGCACCTCTTGGCAAATAGTCTCTGGTTGCATGCCAACAGCTTTCTTTAAATCCTCATACCCGCCATTTTTAATATAACACTCGATGTCGTTACTGTAATCAGGTTGATCGACATGTTTAAAAATAAGTCGGTATTGTTGATGTTCCATAATCGAACGCTTAAAGGTCTCCATTTTTTATTTTATTAGCCAGCTCTGTTGCTCGATCTGGGCTAATATCAGTATACTCGTCTTCACCGACCATCACGACTGGTGCTTTTCCACAGTCCGCATGACATTCAACGAATTCAAGCGTCACTAAACCATCTTCGCTAGTGTTACCAACAGATACATCCAGTTCTTCTTCTAGTCGCCTACAAGTACTATACGCCCCAGCAAGAGCGCATGGCAAAGTACGACAAACTCTAACATGATACTTTCCTGTAGGTTCAGTCCGCAACATTGGATAAAAAGTCACGATCTCTTGAATATTGATTGGTTGCAAATCTAAGCGGTTGGCAATCCATTCTATTGCTTGCTCAGATAAATAACCTTGGTCTTCTTGTATCAAATGGCAAAGTGGAAGCGCTGCACTGCGAATAGTTGGATAGCGCGGTACTAGCTTATCAATTTTTTCAATCGTATGTGATTTTAAATCCATATATGTATAAAGTTATAAATCTATCGATCACACTCTCCTAAAACAAAGTCCAATGAGCCTAACAATACAGTTATATCAGCTAAATAATGACCTGGGACAACCTTCTCTACGATACTTAATGAGCTGAATGAGGGGCCACGAATCTTCAGCTTATATGGAACTCCCCCTCCTTTAGAAACTACATAAAACCCGAGAGCACCTTTCGGGTTTTCGGCTTCAAAATAAGCTTCACCGCGGGGTATTTGAGGCCCTTCCGTTGTGATCATAAAATTTTGAATTAGTTCTTCCATACTGGTCAGAACTTTAGACTTCTCCGGTGCAACTATCTTTTTAGCATCCTCGCAATAAAATGGGCCATCAGGGATTGTCTCGATAACTTGTCTTATTATTTGAACCGATTGGCGCACTTCTTCGGCACGCATCAAATAGCGATCATAACAATCCCCACTTGTCCCAATTGGTACCTCGAAATCATATTTTTCATAACCAAGATAAGGCTTATCCTTACGCAAATCGAGATCGACACCAGAAGCACGCAAGTTTGGTCCAGTTAAACCATAAGCAATCGCATCTTCTTTAGAAATTGCTCCTATACCAACCGTGCGATCCATAAATATACGATTACGAGTGAGTAACTTATCGACTTCATCGAGTACTCCTAAAACCTCTCTGCAAAAATCGCTGACGCGGCCTAGCCATCCATCAGGCAAATCACGAACCACGCCACCAATACGAGTATAGCTAGTCGTGAGACGAGCGCCGGTTAAATGCTCAAATAATGTGTATAGCTTTTCTCGCTCCGTAAAAGTATACATAAACACGGTCCACGCTCCTGCGTCCATACCATATACTCCAATACCAAGTAGATGAGAAGATATCCGTGCTAATTCACAGCATAGGACACGGATAGATTGGCAGCGCTCAGGAACTTCTAATTGAGCAATTTTTTCAACAGCCATGGCATAGGCTACATTGTTTGCCAATGGTGCCAAGTAATCGAGCCGATCTGTATAAGGTACAAACTGATTAAAGGTCATGTTCTCAGCTATTTTTTCGGAACCACGATGTAAGTAACCAATAACAGGCTTACATTTTGTGATCACATCGCCATCTAGCTCTGTCAATAGGCGTAATACTCCGTGTGTAGTCGGGTGTGATGGCCCTATATTAAGAGACATTGTTTCACCCTTTAGTTCCGTTTCTGCATCTGCCGACCGCGAAGCTAGTTCTTGAATTGAAATTTCTTTTGTAGTCGCCATTAGTGAGCCTCTTCTTTTTCAGTCCAGCTTTCGTCCTTAGCTACCGGTTCACAATCGCGCAAACTGCCATCGGCAGATGAAACAAATGGCCCTCCCATCATAGGCGCCGGAAGTACTTTCGCATTAGCTGACTCGGCAACATCTACAGCAGGAAATGGAACCTCAATACCAGCCAATGGAAAATCCTTACGTAAAGGATGGTAAGGATAATCGTCCCACATTAAAATACGCCGCAAATTAGGATGATCCGTGAAACGAATACCATAAAGATCATATGTCTCACGTTCATGCCAATCAGCCGCAGGGAAAAGATTACTCAAGGTCGGCAAATATGGATTTACATCATCTATGCAATCGACAGCAACGCGTATGTACTGATGCGTAGCTGTAGAAAGCAAGTGATAAATCCCAGTAAAACGAGGGCTCTGAACATCCCAATCGACGGCAGTTACACAAGATAATAAGTCATACCCAAAATCATCGCGTAGCGCTAAAAAAAATGCAAAAAAATGCTCGATCGGACAATTCACTGATAAGTGATCTGATGAATCTCTCTCAACAATAAAGTCAAAACGCTCTTTTAGAAGCGAAAAATTGATAGTAGTCATAATTTAAACCTAACTGATCAATCCAGCCTTCTGTTGTTTGGGCTTGTTACTTTTCGGGATCAAGTTTTTTAAGGACTGTTCATCGCTTATTTTGTCCTGTAGTTTAATCATTGCATCCAGCAGAGCTTCTGGGCGTGGCGGACATCCACTTACATAAACATCAACGGGGATAATACGGTCAACGCCCTGCAAGGTCGAATAAGAGCGGTACATTCCTCCTGTACTAGCACAGGCACCCATCGCAACAACCCACTTAGGCTCCGCCATTTGCTCATATATACGTCGAACAGCTTCAGCCATTTTGTATGTAACAGTACCTGATACAATCATACAATCAGCTTGTCTTGGTGAAAAACGCATCACTTCCATACCAAATCGCGAGATATCAAAGCGTGAAGCACCGACCGCCATAAGCTCAATCGCACAGCAAGCAAGCCCCATAGGCATAGGCCAAACAGAGTGCTTGCGAATCCAATTGATAACAGCAGAAGCTTGCGTAACAATTATATCACCCTCAACTTTACTGTCATAACCTACGGTTGTTTTTTGTGTGCTCATTTAGCCTACCCGCTAGTATTGTAATATGAAATGAAACATAAATCTCCACCCCATTCATGCAAGCTACAATTTAATAATTGTAGCTTGTTTTTAGGATATTAATTCAAGTTGCGATACTAGCTATTTTAGTATGTAAAATTATCTCATTCTAGAGTGAACACTTACAAATTTTATAACATCTAGTACATAAAAATGCCCACATACCTATATCAAGAGATTCTGCCCAACGGTAGAGATGGCGATTGCTTCGAGATCATCCAAAGAATGTCAGATCCTAGCCTGAAAAATCATCCAAAATCAGGAAACCCGGTTAAGAAAATATTCTTTAAACCAAATTTACCCAAGCAGTATACTGCCAAGGCTACCAAGAGTAAGCTTAGAGATGCGAACGTGGAGAAACACGGTTTCACTCGCTACGAAAGGGACTCTTTGACTGGTCGTTACCATAAAACTGCTGGCAAAGACGAGCGAGCACCAGATGTTGTTGATGCGCCAACGCTAAAAGCAATGCAAGAAAAAGGAAAAATTAAATAAAAAAGGCGACTAGCTGTTAAGAGCAGTCGCCTTTAACCGTTCATGCTCCCAGCTTTAAAGTGCGTCAGAACCAACTTCTTCGGTACGAATACGAACCGCTCTTTCTACTGGAAGTACAAAAACTTTACCATCTCCAATTTTGCCAGTCTTAGCTGCAATTATAATTGCTTCAACGGCATGCTCTGCAGCTTCATCCTCAACCACTGCTTCAATCATGGTTTTGGGCAGAAAGTCCACAGTATACTCACTGCCTCGATAAACTTCAGTGTGGCCTTTTTGACGACCAAATCCCTTGCATTCAATTGCTGTAAGACCAGTGACTCCGACTTCTTCAAGCGCCGCCTTAACATCATCGAGCTTGAAGGGTTTGATAATAGCTTTTATTAGTTTCATTAATTGTAGTATTTTTTGGAATTTGATTAGTGTGTGAGATAATCCCAGCTAACTAATTAGCTCAATCTTTATACGTATATTTACTGAATATAACTTCTCTTAATACCATGTAGCTCTACTTTGGCTAATCTCTACAATTACAAAAAAAGCGGCCACCCTAAGGTGACCGCTTGCAAACATACTACAACCTCTTAAGCGCTAAAGAGCATCTGGACCGGTCTCATCGGTTCGAATACGAACTGCGCTTTCGACAGGTAAGATAAAGACCTTACCATCACCTATTTTACCAGTCTTAGCTGCATTGACGATAGCAGTAGAGGTCTTTTCAGCTTCAGAATCATCTACAACTACTTCCAGCATAACCTTAGGAAGAAAGTCCACAGTGTACTCGCTACCGCGATAGATTTCCGTATGTCCTTTCTGGCGACCGAAGCCCTTGACTTCAGTCACGGTCATTCCCTCGATACCTACGTCAGCAAGCGCCTCCTTTACCTCTTCGAGTTTGAAGGGCTTGATGATAGCTTTAACCAGTTTCATAATTTTAATTCTTGAAGTTGTTTAGTAGTAAACAGTGCTAATAAGCGTTAGCTTTGTGCGAAGTCAGGATAAGCTGCTTGTCCGTGCTCGCTCAAGTCAAGACCCTCTGCCTCTTCTTCAGGTGATACACGTACGCCCATGACTGCTTTGATAATACCAAAGACAATGAATGCGAAGGCAAAGGCTGCAATTGATACTGATAAAGTACCGATTAGCTGAGTTGCAAAGTTTGCACCACCCCAGATACCAACTGCAAGAGTGCCCCATATGCCACAAACACCATGAACAGATATTGCCCCTACTGGGTCATCAATTTGAATCTTATCGAAGAATAGAATTGAGAAGACAACAATCACACCTGCGATTGCTCCAACTGTAATTGCGGCCCAAGCACCCATCGCATCAGCACCTGCAGTAATACCAACAAGTCCTGCTAGTATACCATTAAGCGCCATAGATAGATCTGGTTTCTTCAAAAACAGCATCGAAACTAAGATCGAAGCCAAACCACCAGCAGCCGCAGCAAGCGCGGTCGTAACGAATACGAGGCCAACTCCTGCTGGATTTGCGGAAAGCACAGAACCACCATTGAAACCAAACCAGCCTAGGAAAAGCAGGAAAACGCCAATAGTTGCCAGTGGCATGCTGTGGCCAAGGATTGGTTTGATTTTTCCATCTACATATTTACCAGAGCGTGGTCCAAGAATCATAACGCAAGCAAGAGCAGCAAATCCACCAAATGCGTGAACAACTGAAGACCCAGCAAAGTCGTAGAATCCACCTTCGAGGCTACCTAGCCAACCTCCGCCCCAATGCCATGCTCCAACCATAGGATATGCGATAGCAACAAGAAGAGTAGCAAAAATCATAAAACTACCTAGCTTTACGCGCTCAGCAACGGCACCCGATACAATCGTAGCAGCTGTTGCAGCAAACATGGCTTGGAAAATAAAATCACCATAACCAGTCATAGCAAGTCCAACACCACCGTAACCGAAGGTATCATCAGCATTACCAGCCGCAGTAAGTGCGTAACCAAATTCACCCCCAAATGCTAACCAGCCATCAATGATCCATCCGTCACCTGGGTAGTGAGTGTTAAAGCCTATGAGCGCATATGTGAACAAACCAATGCAAATTATGAAAACATTCTTAAAAAGAATATTTACAGTATTCTTGGCTTGCGTCAATCCAGCTTCAAGTGTTGCGAAGCCAAGGTGCATGAGGAAAACAAGCGCGGCAGCAATCACTGTCCACAACATAGATGTTGTGAAAAAGTCGAAAGCATAAGCGTATTCACCTTGAGCTTCTAGCAAGGCAATATAATCTTCATCGCCGGATGCCATAGGATCAAGTATGACCTCAGCATTCAAATTAGCAGACAAGCACATGAACGTGATGCCGCTAAACAATAGTGTTAATAAGAAGTTTTTAATCTTCATGTTAATGTATATCAGTTAATTAGTATGAATAGGGAGTTGAACTGGACAGCTAATAGCCATCCAGCATTGTTCACGAAAAGACATGAACACAAAAGTAATATCAGCAATGCTCATGCCAAATAATAGAAGATCAATTAAAATGACATATTATAAATGCTAGACATTGAATTATATATTACTAGTAATTGATGTACAGTTAGTTATGAATTATCATGCAAAACTTGAAAGGCTTACAACTATTTAGTAAAGAGCTCTCTATTTGGGCAAAAAAATAGGCCAATTATGTGGTACTCCCGCCCAGATTCGAACTGGGATTTGCGGCTTCGGAAACCGCTGCTCTATCCATTGAACTACGGGAGCTAATCAATCTGTAGAGTCTTCAGAGTAGAGTTTGGGTCAATGCAAAAGCCGTAGGGTGGTATCTAACAAAGTGCTAGTATGAATAATGTCGCTCCACCGTAATTGTTCGCTTTAGCAAATTGTCATCAGCAGAAGATCCCCCTACCATGAATTCAAATTCACCAGGCTCCACGCAACGCACCATATTTATATCATAGAATGCAAGTCGCTCAATCGGTATTTCAAAAACCACCTGTTTCGCCTGCCCTGGTTGGAGTGACACTCTGCGATAATCGACTAATTCTTTAACAGGACGCGTTACGGAACTAACCCGGTCTCTAAAATAGACTTGGACTACTTCAGTTCCAGCGATTTCGGTCATGTTTTCAATTTGTACGGAAACTCTAATTATCGGCGCTTCTAAAGAATAATCTAAGGCACCTACCCCAAGCTTTGTATAATCGAAATCTGAGTAGCTTAGCCCAAAACCAAAAGGAAAAAGTGGCGACGTATCTTCGAAAGCATACTCCTTAAAATACTGTGAGGGCTTGTGGTTATACACCATGCGTAACTGCCCAACGCTACGGGGCATCGTGAT
>JAYYDJ010000025.1:0-2747 GCA_036160955.1 Verrucomicrobiota bacterium
TAAAACGTTATTTACACCATTACAAGCGTGCTGCGACCGAAGGAATCCCAGTGGATGGATATTTTTTATGGTCACTACTTGATAACTTTGAGTGGGCAGAAGGATACCGTGAACGCTTCGGTATTATTCACGTCGATTATGTGACGCAAAAACGTACGCTAAAGGAATCAGCAAAGTGGTATTCTGGAGTGATTGCCTCTAATGGCGCAGATTTGTAATTAACCAATCAGGGTTGGGGTAAGCTTAATTCGAGCCAGTCCAAATTCACCCCGGGGTCGGTGTTTGCTACTATCTTTAGTTGAGGTGCAGGGCCTGCTTCGAAGTATAGGTTAATAGTCTGTGTTCTCCATGAGTCATGCCCACCCGTTGCTTGGAAGAGATGATCTACGGCACTGCCTACGGCATTAGCGGGTGCAAAGCTTCCGTCTATAAAATTACCAGATACAACGCGTAAAGTATGATTACTATCACTAGAATAGTGTATTTTAACGGCGTAGGTTGCGCTAACAGGTATATACAAATCTTCGCTTCTTATAAAAATTCCATTTCCAACTGTTTCTGGAAATTCGACATACCCGCTACCCTTAAATCCTGGGTATTCTTGGCTTACAGATAGCCCACCCACGAGACTTCCATTTTCAAACTCATAGTGACCGACAAGTGCTTCTAGAGGATCTGGGTCAAATGCTCGATTAGATGGGTTTTGTACAGTACCATTAGACCCATATGTCCATTCACCCATACCCTTGGTGGCAGGTTGATTTTGATACATATTCCAATGCGCCCAAGACATGCCTCTTGCCTCTGCTTGCATACGTGTCCAGCTTAGCCATTTTTTGCGATCGCTCCCTTGGTTATCAGCCTCGTTGTCCACGCCGAATTCACCTAAGTAAATCGGTAGTGGTTCGGTTAAATTACGAGTAGCCCAATTATCATTAGCGCTGACTACTGCATCAAAGTCAGTGGCCACTTGCGCGAGTTCTGCACTCGTTCCCCAGACTGGGTTATAGCCGGGATTGGTGTTTGAGACTTTGGTAAAACTAAAGGGATCGTAGTAGTGGAACGTACCAATTAAATATAGATCGTCGGAGGGAATTTCGTCATTGTTAAAGGCGTCTATAAGGGCCTGCCGCGTGGAGAATCCATCGCCAGGCACAATCACAATGCGTTCTTCATTACCTAAACTCGATCGAATAGAACTTAGTGAAGTAGAAATGATACGGGCAACATCATGCCCATTGTGCGGTTCGTTAAAAACTTCGAATACAACACTATCGTTATCGTAGCCCGCAAAGTGGTCTGCGACTTGTTCCCAAATTTTACCAAGTTTATTATATTCTTCTTCTGTAGCAGCAAATGCTACGGCCCCTCCTGTATTGTTGTTGTTCGCCCAGTTATGAACAGGATCAATCACCGCAATTAAGCCCTCTTCTAAGCACCAATCCACCATTTTTTGAAGTATTTGAAGATCCTCACTGGGCAATGCATAATTGGGAGCTGTGCTAGCAACTTCATCCATTTTATAGCCGATTCTACAATGGCTGAACCCAGTGTTATTGAGTAGGGAGTAATCATCTAGCGCTCCTTGATCATTCACAGCCTTTGCTGCCATAAAATTGTTGCCGCGAAATAAGCGAGTATTCATGCGGTGTGCAGCAGCGCGTGCTATATTTCCGGCACCTTCAAAAATTCGTATATTATCAAAATACAAAGCGTTATCATCATTTCCTAGAAGGAAAGTTAATCTTCCGTTAGAAGTGTCTGGACTAGTCGCCGTAAAGGTCAGTCGGTAGGTCTGCATTTCATCAATATTAGAAATGGTGATATCAGTGCTCAGAAAATTAGTCGTGGTATTTTCGTCGCTTATATTCACCCGTATGTCACGTGAAGCTGCCGCTCGGGCATCAAATAGTAGGGTGTATGTTTGGTTTTCCACAAATGGAATACCTAACTGTCTTATAAAAATATGCCATAGCTCGCTACTTCCATTTGTAATATCTACAGAAAGCTCACCATCAATCACACTGATATTAGCAGTGGCATCTTCATAGATCGGGGTATTCCAGTTATCTGTTCCTTGCAAAAAATTAGAGTTCGCATTGATTACTGACGGGGCTTCTCCGTATGCTTGTACTTTAAAAAATCTCTTCTCGAATGGAGCTTTGTCGGCCCACCATGTATTTTGGGGTGGGGTGGCTTGCATATTCTCAGATTGAACCGTGAAAGCCGACTCAAGAGATTCGCTCTGGTAGATACTGTAGGCCATACCAGTCTGGCTAGGCCATTCTAGTTGAATTTGATCTGTATTACTAGCGCGCTGTTCTACACTAAGTGCATTTGCAAAACTTTCCTTGATCAGACCTACTAATGGTAATACATACGCAGCAGTAATAAATAAAATGCTCAGTGCTTTATTTATGGGGGTCATTTGAGGTAAGTGAGGTAAAGCCGGTAAACATTACACTTTCTATTATTAAGTGTCAGAGTGCGTAGAATTGCAACTTGGTATTAGCTCAAATCAACCGTTCATCGATAACAGACCGAAACAAGTTGGCAGACTACGCGAGAAGTCGCTCCAACCAGAAAGCGCGGTAGAAAGGCGCCATAGATGATTAATAGCAAGCTTCATTTTTTACGTATGCCGCAGACTATAAATTTGGTTAGTTTAGAAGTTGATCTAAGAGGAGTCTATGCGGGAAAAAACTCCCGCCGTGATTTCACATTTGGTCAACTATGTCTTCGATCGG
>JAYYDJ010000026.1:0-12808 GCA_036160955.1 Verrucomicrobiota bacterium
AGGATCCGGATGTACAAAGAATGACCTTACGCATGGGTCACGTAGAAAATGCTTTGCAGCGCTCTGTAGCACAGCAAACGATACGCTATGAGACCAAGATGGTGATGCTCGGTTCAATCGTCAGCGGGGCTCCTTTTCTTGGTTTATTAGGTACCGTATGGGGTGTTATGGATGCTTTTGGTGGTATGACAGTCTCTGGCTCTGCAAGTTTACAAGGACTAGCGCCGGGAGTGTCAGGTGCATTACTAACAACTGTAGCTGGCTTGGTGGTTGCTATACCATCAGTTTTTGGATATAATTATTTGCTGCAACAGACCAAGATTTCAGTTGTAGAATTAGAGAATTTTGCGAGCACTGTAGCTGATCGTATTGAACTGGAAGCGCAGGCCTCGGTGTGTGATTAATCCAGTCTAATTTACTGAAGAATTCGTACTATGGCTCGTAACTTCCACCGTAAAGACCGTCTTTCTGCTCTTACAGAGATTAATGTGACGCCCCTAATCGACTTAGCCTTTGCTCTACTAATCATATTTATGATTACCACCCCATTGTTGGAGCAGACGATAGCGTTGAATCTACCAATTGAAACCAGCAAGCAACAATCCGAAGATAGAGATGATTTCCAATCTTTGTCGATTGATGCTGCGGGGCGACACTTTTGGGGTAGTCAGGAAGTATCGCTTGAGCGTTTGGGAGTCTTATTGGATCAAATAGCCCAAGAGCCTTCAGTGCCGGTACTTAGTATACGCGCAGATGCAAAACTGCCCTACCAACGTATTGTTACTCTCATCGACATGATTAAGCAACGTAACTTATCAAAAATAAGTCTAGACACCAAAGTTGATTAATAAAATTAGATTACTACGCGATCAGCCCATTTGGGCGTCTGTTATTTTACATGCTGCTGTCTTGCTCGCAGGCTTACTGTATTTACTCATAGTCACATTTTGGCCAAAGCCAAAGCCGCATGTTTTCCAGATCGTTGCTGCCGCGCCACAAAGTGCGCAAAAAACTGTGCCTACTGCAGCAGTAGAGGTATCAGCCAAGCAGCCTGCAACTTTTTCAACTGTAAGGTCTAACATAATGCCAGAGCCAGTGAAGCAATCAAAACCGCAAGCGAAGCCAACCTTAACTTATGAGCAATTTATTAAAAAAGAAGGTAATCCAAAGCCACGGGTTCAACCAGAGAATACTCCACAGATAGAGCTACCGTCAATTGATTGGCAAGAAGTAGAGCTCACAGCAGCTGCATCGCAATCCAACGATCAGTTGAGTGATGCTCAAATGAGCGCATTGCTACATTTCCAAAATCAATTAAGAAATCAGCTATATGCCGCCTGGAAACAACAGGAAATTACCGCAATGAACTTAAAATGTATTGCAGTTTTTGAAGTGTCTGCAACAGGAGTTATTTCTTCAGTAGAGCTTCTTCCTAGCTCCGGTAATTCTAACTTCGACGCTTCTGTACTAGAGGCTTTTAGGCGACTTAGTAGGGTACAACCCACGCCTACAGGTCGCTCACATCAGTTTAAGATGACATTTAGGATACAGTGATTGAAATTACTAAGTAATAGCGAACGCTAATACCTTGACATCAAGAATTATGTTGTTATTCCTGCTTTTATGGCTAAAATATACCAGCATTCTGGTGCACATTTGTTTCTCCTATTATGGAGGGCAGCACATCAAGTCATGAATTATGAGAAATCTAGCATTAGCCGGGCTGGCTTTAAGTCTTTATCAGATTTTGCCGTTTTAGAGATTCTCTTACATAAAGGGCCAATGCCAATAAGTGCGATTGGAGAAAGAGTGATGCTAACTAGTGGATCGATTACCACAGCCGTGCAACGATTAGAAAAGCGAGGTTTACTTCAACGATTCCGTAATCAACTTGATGCCCGCATCGTATTCATCGAATTAACTCCAGCTGGAAGCGCTTTGATAGAGCAAAGTTTTGCGGAACATTCTTCTGAATTAGACCACTTGTTCGAAGTTTTTGATGAGGCTGAACGAGCTAATTTTGCCAATTTAATCAGTAAATTAAGTGATTATGCAGAGTCACTTAATAAATAAAGCTCTAATAACTTGATATCAAGCTATATTTATTAGTTCGTGCATTACATACGTACTAAACGAAGGTGATGGTGCTTACTTTTTTCAATACTTAGATAAAAGTGCCAGGCACTAGACAGCATGGAGTCTTCAATTTTCTCTGGCCATTCGATTGCGAGGCACCATGGATCATGGAGGAAGTCATCTATCATGAGACTCTCAAATTCTGCACCTTTTTCCAATCGATATGCATCTAGATGGATGAGGCAACGGTTGCTGCTTTGATATATCTTGTATAGATTATACGTTGGACTGGTCAAATGTTCTTTAATTCCCCAGGATTTCGCTAGCGCGCGAATAAATGTTGTTTTACCTACACCTAAATCACCATGAAAGGCGAGTACTTGGTTCGCTGGTATCAATGGGGCTAGCGCATAAGCAATTTGCTTAGTCTGCTTAGCACTAGCTGTAGTCAGACCTTTTTCAAGGGCATTAATGTGTTTATCCAAGACGTTCATGGTTGCTTAAAATGTTCAAAGCCAGAATTTATGGAAAGTATTTTGTTAGTATTTGTATCGAGTAGTTTTGAAGTGCGTGAATCGACTACAAATACTCCAATATTAGTTAGGCTTAGGTCAGGAAATGCTTCGGCCCAGCGTGATTCAAATTTACTGCGATCGCTGCTACCGGTAATGCTGAAGAGCAGTTCATAATCTTCGCCGTCACACATTGCATGTTCCAGGGCTTTGCGCTTGCTTACTTTCGCTATTTTATGTGCAGAGCTAGCAATAGGAATGGCGTCTAAGTCAATCTTTGCTGCGCATTTATCGGGGCAAAGAATACTTAAATCTTTACCAAGACCATCAGTTAAATCCATCATAGCACTGCATTCGCTTTGTTTTGATAACCAGCGTGCTTCCACAAGGCGGGGCAAAAATGCATAATGTTTACCTAAAGCGCTGCCTCCCAAAGAGCCAGTAACATAGATTTGGTCATTTTGCTGTGCAGTTTGTCGTAGAATTGGAACCGATGCAGTGCCTGTTAAAGTTAAAACAGCTGAAAATGCGCCTTTTTTAACTTGGCTAACATCGCCTCCTACTAAAGAAACAGTATAGTCCAAGCATGCTGAACGCACGCCCTCAAAGAATTCTTGCAACCACATAGTAGAAACATCTGGGCCGCACAATAGGGCCAGCACAGCTGAACTCGGTGTGCCTGCCATGGCAGCAATGTCGCTTAGATTTCGCTTAATCAACTTTGCTCCTGCATCCTTAGCACTTATGTTAGAATCAAAATGTATTCCAAAAGTCAGGCTATCAGTGGTCAGCAGGGGTTTTCCTGAAAAAAAAGGGTCTAGTACTGCACAGTCATCACCCATGCCATGCGGCGCTGGAGGTGTACATGAGCCTAACCATTTTTGTATATTCGAAAGAAGTTTTCGCTCGCCTAGACACGCAATTGAATCTTCGTATGACTGAGTAAAAATCATTTTTCTATATTTGGTGCCGCCAACTTTATATTTTTAAGCGCACAGGACAGTGGTCCGAGCCGAGAACTTGATCCAGTATTTCTGCTTTTTTTATACGCTTGCGCAATATTTCGGAGGTACAAAAGTAGTCTATGCGCCAGCCTATATTCCGCTGGCGCGCTGCTGCACGATACGACCACCACGAATATTGGTCGGTAGCTTGTGGTGACAAGTGTCGGAATGTATCAATAAAACCTGCTTCTAACAGAGCATCAAAGCCTGCGCGCTCCTCATCGGTAAAGCCTGCATTTTTACGATTTGTCTTAGGATTAGCTAGGTCAATTTCAGTATGTGCTACATTCAAATCACCACAAAATACTACAGCCTTATGTAATTCTAATCTTTTTAAGTAGGATAGAAAATCAACATCCCATTCAAGTGTGCGGTAATCGATACGACGAGGGCGCTTGTTAGCATCATGATTTTGAGAATTTGGTGTATAAACAGTGACCAAGTAATAATCATTGAATTCTGCTGTAATTATGCGTCCTTCAGTGTCATGCTTTGAAACTCCCATGCCATATTGTACGCTTATTGGCTTACTCTTACACAGGATTGCAGTTCCAGAGTAGCCCTTTTTTTCTGCACAGTTCCAATAGACATAGGGATAGCCATCAAAGGTGAAGTCAGCAATTAAATCGTTGGATATTTTTGTTTCTTGTAAGCAAAGTACATCCGGTGAGTGCTCCTTAATAAATGCATCAAACCCTTTCTTAAGAACTGCACGTAAACCATTGACATTCCAAGATATTAGATCTGTGGGAGATTTCATTGAAGTCATTCTTTGTGTATTTTTGAGTGTCTAATACTGCATATTTACTAAATTATTTATAAAATCCACCACCCAGTAATTTGTTGCCATCATAAAGAGCCAATATTTGTCCGGGAGCGAGTGCTCGTTGTGGTTTTTTGAAGATGACTTTAGCGCGTGTCGTATTGATTGGAATGTAAGTAATTTCTTGAGACTGGTCGCGGTAACGCGGTTTTGCTAAAAGATCGCACTGCGATTGGACTGACTCATCAATAAAGCTAAGACCATACAATTCTACTTTTTTAGTGAAAAGCCCTGGTGCATCTAATTGATCAAAAGCGACTATTAGTTCATTATTTCCTCTATTAAAGCCGACGACTACATAGAATTCATTATCCGTATTAGATGGCACACCAATTCCTCTTCTCTGACCAATTGTATATCGATGCAGACCTCTGTGCTGGCCTACTTTTTTGCCTTCTACATTAACAATATCTCCAGGTTTATCCTCAATGTAATATTCGAGGAATCGATTAATGTTCATATCACCTAAAAAGCATATTCCTTGGCTATCTTTTTTCGCTGCATTTGGTAATTCATGTTTCTTTGCAAGAGCACGTACTTGTGGCTTTTTAAGTTCACCTAGTGGAAATGAGGCATGAGTAATTTGATGTTGCTCCAGCATGGCTAGGAAGTAGCTCTGATCTTTATTATTATCGGCTCCTTCAACTAAATTATACCTACCTTTAGAATTTTTAATTTTACGCACGTAATGACCAGTGGCGATTCCATCAAATCCGTTTTGCCGAGCGTACTTTTGAAAAATACCGAATTTCATTTCTCGGTTACACATGATGTCTGGATTTGGTGTAATACCATTTTCATACCCATCGACTAAATAGTTCACTACATGTTCTCGGTACTCATTGACTAAATTGATTATAGAATAGTCTATTCCAATGTGTGCTGCAACCGCTCTAGAATCCTCAATGTCTTGTTGCGCAGGGCAATCAGCAAATGGTGTTTCCTCATTCATCCAAGTGCGTATATAGGCTCCGTAGACATCATAGCCTTGCTCTTTTAGAAGCAAAGCTGCGACCGCGCTATCTACGCCACCAGAAAGACCAACAAGAATTTTATGCATGCTAGATAATTAAAACATGCCTCCTGCGCCCGTCAATAGGTGTTGGTCAATAGCTCGATATACCTCGCTAGTTTGATTAAATAGTTATGATATAATTATTCTGCGCATAACCAGACGCCTAAATTCATCGCTTTAATATGTATACACCCTTCAATACTATTTAGCTGTGTATCATTGATACCATTAAGATCAAATTCCTCAATATTTGCAATGGGTCGCCAACCTTCAAAGGCAAGATCATGAAGTTGTATTCTATGGGTTTCAAAATGTGGATTGAGGGCGAGAAGGATTTGTGTGTTTCCGAGTTGGCAATCTGCATTAAACAGCAGCGCTGTCGCAGAACTACAATTGTCATCACAATTAAAAAATCGCAGGTATCCATTCGTTGGGTTTTTGCTTAAGCGAAAAATTTTACCAAATGAACTCTGTCTAAATCTGATCCATTTTTTAAAGTATTGGTGAGTGCGTTGATAGCGTTCGATGCGCTGATAATCGAGCGCATTTACATCTCCGCGTAGATAGGTGTTATTGTATCCTTTCTTTGACCGCATGAAATCTTGCCCACTGGATAGCAGGGGAATGCCTAATGAAGTATACAACATAGCAGCCATCATGTGCGTTCGGAGAACATCGTTGTGTGTGGGCTCTGCGCCATTGTAATCATTATTTTCTGTTATTTGATCAATCCAGCAACGGTCATCATGCGATTCTACATAGTTAACGCTTTGCGATGGCCAATCAGACATATGCTCGATACAGCCTTGGGAGTAATAAGCTAGGGTAGCACTATCACTTCGCCCAAGCACATAATCGCGGGCAAATTCGCGAAATCCATCATTCCAAAAGGAATAGCCAGCCATCCGAGTATCCCATTGTATACTACCTCGGAAACTCCAAGGCTCAGCGATTAGAATAATCGATGGTTTGATGGTTTTAAGTGCATCGCCTATTTTCTTTAGTACCTCAATACCAATTAACTCTGCTAAATCAAATCGGAAACCATCAACAGCGTAGTTTTCTATTAGGTGAGTGAGGCTTTCTATTATTAATCTTTGTGACATCGCAGACTCGGTCCGTAAGGTATTGCCACAACCGGACCAATTAATGAGTCTACCTGCTTGATCCAAATGAAAGTAGTAAGCCTTGTCTATGAAGAGTAAATTTGGTGGTTCGCCTAAATGATTATAGACCACATCGACAATTACTGATAAGTTATTTTGGTGACAGGCTTCGACCATATCATGAAATTCCCGATTCTGTGAAGCCTTGAGTGGGTCAGTTCCATACCATGCGCATGGTGCAAAGTAAGCATTTGGCATGTACCCCCAGTGGTACTGACTGGTTTGCGTGCTATCGAATTGTTGCACAGGTTGAAACTCTAGTGCATTGACACCAATTTCTTTTAAATAATTATTTTTTTGATTTAGTAATTGTGTAACTCCAGTAAAGCCTTGGCGCTGGGTTTTAGTTAATTTTATAGGCGCTAGTTGCGTTAGATCGCGTACATGACATTCAAGAATGTTTAAGTCTTCCCAGCGAGGTGGGTCGTACTTTTTGTTTGGAGTATGGTCTTTTGCTGGATCTAAGATGATTGCTGGTCCCTGAGGTCCGACAGTTGCTCTCGCATACGGGTCGAGCAGAGGCCGTGTGAAGTCAAAATGTGTGGTGCATCCGTCATTGGGACCATCCACATAGTAGCTATAGTATTTACCGTGAAGATTGCCTTTCAGCGCAATCTCCCAAGTGATCTGATCCTTACCTAAGATTAAGTCATGGCGAGATCCATTACAGTCAGTGGATTTATGAATTTCAAGACAGACTCTAGTAGCTCGAGGAGCGAATAGACGAAATGTTACTGTATTAGCAGAAAATTGGAGGCCGCATTTTGTATCGCTTCTTAAGTCATAAAAGAACAGACCAGGACGAACCGGCGTAGCCAAATTGTTATCCAAGACCAGCGCAGCACTTTGATCTATACCACGTTCTTTAAACACCTCAAAAGTAAATGCATGTCGACCAGTTTGAGAAAAATTGAGAGTATAGTTCAAATGCCCACTTTTATCCTCACTTAAATTGGGCGAGCAGCGCAATGGAGTCAGCCAATGCCAACTGCGCGTCACAAACTTAAAGGAGATCTCTTGTTTGTCTGTAATCAGTCGATCGCGGGGGATCGCCACAGTGTATAAAGGTCGACCGCTAGGCCTATTTGATGCGCTTAGCTCGAAAGAAGTGGCATCTACTGAGCGCCCCCAACTATTAAATAGTCCAGCAACTCGCACTGGGTTGTTTTTAAAATCAACATGTGGGTGTCGCTCTGGTTCGAGGCAAAAAATAATGGAATCTTGTTCCTCATAGTACCCAGTAAACACACCAATATCATCTGGCTTCATTGGCTGCAGTTTTTGTATCATTAACTGTTCTCCAGCAAAGCGGACAGGTGGCAGGCTTCTTTTTTCCCAGTTTTCGGAAAGTAAAAAACAACCCCTTCCTGGTCCGACCCAATAGGCGGCTTGTATTGAATGGTTGTGCGGATTCATATTAGTATCAGCTAAACCTTCTTAGGAAGAGTTGAGGCTGATGCAGTCTTTTTATACTAATTTAAAGCGAAACAGATGCCATTTTATCAAATTAATGATAATTGTATAGAATCGATCGATCGCTAGTATCCAGTAAAGGTGAGTTATTTACGGCCGATACGCGCATAAATATCTATGTAGCGCTGTCCAGATTTACTCCATGAGTGATCCGTTTGCATAGCCGTAACAATTAGGGAATGAAAATCCTTCGGTGCTGTATTAAAGCAAGTAATAGCACGTTCAAGGGCGCTTTCGACCCCAAATATATCGTCATTTTTGAAGACATAACCATTACGCTTATCTAGATCTTTTTCACTATTGTCTTTGTCAAAAACTGTATCTGCTAAACCACCAACCGAGTGAACAACTGGAATTGTTCCATAGCGCATAGCAATAAGCTGTGTGAGACCACACGGTTCAAATCGACTAGGCACTAACAACATATCCGCTCCAGCGTATATTTGATGGGCCAATTCCTCATCAAAGCGAATTTCTAAATGACAATTAGGATCCTGATTAACTTGAACTTTTAATTCCTCGAAGTCTTCATTTACAGAGGGATCCGGACTAGTTCCTAGAAGAACAAACTGCGCTTTATTATTGATGCAGTAAAAAATTGAATGACGAACTAGTTCCAATCCCTTTTGAGCATCTAAGCGTCCTACATAGGCAATAATCGGTTTTGTATTATCTTCTAATTGTAGGCATTCTCTTAGGGCGCGTTTATTTTCCAACTTTCGTTCTATTGATTGTACTGAATAATTCTCGGTTATGAAGCGATCGTCCTGCGGATTCCATTCCTTCATATCGATGCCATTTATGACTCCTTCAAATTTTTCGTGGTGTATTTGCAAAGTTCTTTCTAATCCAAATCCTTGCTCTGGTTTCTTTGCTTCTAGTGCATGCGTGGGAGAGACCGTCGTCACAAAGTCAGAATAAACAATTCCACCCTTCATAAGATTTAGCGCACTATTGTATGTATTGTCACCCAGACGATCTGGGCTGAAATAATATTCAGGACGATTTAGATCGGTTGCGCAGAGTATTTCTTCCCCACATATGCCTTGGTGCTTAAAATTATGAATAGTGTAGCAAGTGCGACTATCTCTTAAACCTAAGTGCTGGTAAACTTCGGTTTGAAAGACAGGAATGAGTCCAGTGTGCCAGTCATGGCAATGGATGATGTCCGGTTGTCTGTTAGATTTATGTAGAAATTCCATCGATGCTTTGGAAAAAAAAGCGAATCGCTCGGCATCATCTGCTTCACCATAACAATCTTTGCGGTTGAAAAAGTTATCTTCTGAATCTGCTTCAATGAAAAAACACGTTAGTTCATCAACAAATCCTTTATAAATAGTGCAGGAGATTTGTCTTTGATGCCACTCAACCAAAAGGCCATCACATGACTTAACTAAATCAGTAATGAGCTCGTAGCGCATATGCTTGTACTTTGGCAGGATGATTTCCACCAAGTTGCCGCGAATGCCTAGTTCTCTTGAGAGCCCTTGAACAACATCTGCTAGACCGCCAACTTTACATATTGGAGCCAACTCAGCAGCAATTTGTATAATATGCATTTACATTGAATTAACTACGCAGAGCATACATATGGTTACCTGCATTTATCGCGTTTTTATAAGCGTACTAGATTTAGTGTACGTGACCTAATTCGTAGTGTTCAGTCGCGTGGCGAGTTAAGGCAACCCATTCATTCCAAGTTGTTTTAAGCGAAGCGCGTAATTCCTTAATCTCTTTTTTAAGCGAACGACTTTGTTTTTCGCTTGCTTGTTTAAGTTCGCGAGCCTTGCGCACAAGCATGGAAGACTTTTTTTCGAATGTATCAGCAACTTCTTCTAACTTGTGTTTCAATTCAGCGGCAAGTTCGTCGACCTCATCGCTCAATTGATCAAGGATCAATTTTTTATCTTTTTGCACCAGTGATTTCTGTACGGTTATGGTATTCATCGAACGGAGTTTGCTGACCATACCTAGTTTAGAAGCCGACCAAATTGCCCATTTGGTCGGATCAAAATGATACCAACGAACTCCATTGCGATAGTCAGCAGCAAAAGCATGGTGATAATTGTGATAACCTTCTCCAAAAGTTAGTACTGCCATCAGAGCATTGTCTACTGCAGAAAGTTCACGTGCAAAAGTTTTAGCTCCAAAGGTATGACATAGTGAATTTATAAACCATGTGCAATGATGTACCATTGCCATTCTAGCTAAAAATCCCATGTAAAAAGAGGCGAGCGCACTACCCGTTAACCACCAACCAAATAGAAAAACCGCTAGGTTTACACCTATTAAAAAATGTGGGTAATATTTATCCTGTAGTACAACTCGTGGGTTTTTGAGCAGATCTTGTACTAAGTTAGGCTCAAATTTACGCTTGTAGTCAAATAACCATAGGATGTGCGCATACCAAAATCCTTTGTCTATAGAGTAGGGATCTTTTTCCGTGTCGACATGAGTGTGATGAATGCGATGGTCGTGAGACCACATTAGTGCTGACATTTCAAATGAAAGCGCGGAGGTCAGTAGGACGCACCATTCAAAGAATGGATTTGCGGTGTATGCTTTGTGGGCGTAGAGGCGGTGGTACCCTACTGTAATTGCCATTCCCCCTAATATGTATGTCACTAGAAAAAGCCAAAATGATGCCCAAGAGAAGACTTGGACGAAAGCAGGTAGAAGTAATACCAATAATAGGTGGTAGACGACCACAAAGCTAAACATGTCCCAGTTTTTAATTTTCATATAGAGCGAGGTGTAAGAGAATTTTTAATCAAGTAAGTAAAGATACTGTTGTTGTGCAATTTAGCTAATTTTACTTACAGATATTGTATATCGTAAAACAGTGATTATCCTAACCGCATTTGTTCGTCTCAGTAACGCTATCTTTATTTTAGAGTGTGAAATTGTCAAGATATTATACCCTATTCGTTGATACTGTTAGTAGAAGTATTTCATTACCAATTAACCTGTTCGGTGACAGAGCGCCTTATAGTTTGACAGCAAGCTCTTAGTATATCTTTGCTTTTTGCTTCTATCAAGTTTTCTATCGATAACGCTTGCCTTGATATTCACTGTGTCTACAAGTGCACGCTTCGCTAAATACATCATTCTCTGAACTTAAATAAGTACACATCATGGCAATTAAAATAGGTATTAATGGATTCGGCCGTATCGGTCGCTTAGTTTTTCGCTCACTCGTTGAAAAGGGACTCCTCGGTAGTGAAATAGAGGTGGTCGCAATTAACGACCTTGTTCCTGCTGAAAATCTCGCTTATCTGCTAAAATATGACACCACTCAGGGTCGTTTTGAGGGCACAGTTGAAACTAAGGGCGACGATATCATCGTAGTTAATGGAAATGAGATCAAGACGCTCGCAGTTCGCGAAGGACCAGCTGCGTTGCCTTGGAAGGAGCTTGGCGTGGATATCGTTATAGAATCGACTGGTTTATTTGTACTAGACGAAAAAGCGCAGGGTCACTTAGAGGCAGGTGCGAAGAAAGTTATTATTTCTGCTCCTGGAAAGGGAGATGGAGTAAAAACTGTAGTTATCGGTGTAAATGATGAGGAGCTTAGTGCAGCGGATGATCTTATCTCCAATGCCTCCTGTACGACTAATTGCCTTGCACCCATGACTAAAGTTGTCCTTGAAAACTTTGGCATAGCTGAGGGTCTTATGACTACTGTACACTCGTATACAGCAACACAAAAAACAGTGGATGGTCCTTCACCAAAAGATATGAAAGGTGGCCGCACTGCTGCCCTTAATATCATCCCTTCGACTACAGGTGCAGCTAAGGCGGTCGGCTTAGTTCTCCCGCAGGTGCAAGGTAAGCTCACTGGTATGGCTTTTCGCGTACCAACTCCCACGGTTTCTGCAGTTGACCTGACTGTTAAGACTGAAAAGAGCACATCTTACGAAGAAATATGTCAAAAGATGAAGGAAGCATCAGAAGGTTCTCTCAAAGGAATACTAGGTTACACCGAAGACGAAGTTTGTTCGTCAGACTTCATCCACGATGAGCTTAGTTCGATCTTTGATGCTGGCTCCGGAATGGGTCTGAGCGATACATTCTTTAAGCTCGTGTCATGGTACGATAATGAATGGGGCTATTCCAACCGCGTAGTAGAGCTTGTGCAGAAAGTTTCCAAGTTCCTCTAAGTGGATCTCAGTAATAACTGTTGAATTTTGGCCGCCGCGGCAGTTTTCCATTTAGGACGTGCTGATCGCGGTGGCTTTTTTTAATATCAATTAAATATTACACTCTAATTATATGGCGACCAAATGTATAAAAGAAATTAACCTTGCTGGGAAGCGAGTTCTCGTTCGTTGTGATTTTAATGTACCGCTAAAAGAGGGCGCAGTATCTGACGATTCTCGAATTGTTGCAGCATTACCCACAATCCAGCATCTAATTAGTCAGGGAGCGAAGGTCATTTTATGTAGTCATTTGGGAAGGCCAAAGGGCGAGAAGAATGCGATTTTTAGTTTATCGCCTGTTGCTGAAGACTTAGCTGCTAAGCTTGGCAAACCCGTAACTTTCATAGAAGATTGTATTGGTGTAGAAGTCGAATCGGAGATTTCTAAAATGGGCGATGGAGATGTTTCATTGTTGGAAAATGTTCGCTTTTATGCTGGAGAAACTGATAATGATCCAAAATTTGCGGCAGCTCTCGCTAAGCTAGCAGATGCCTACGTTAATGATGCTTTTGGTACTGCACACCGTGCGCATGCCTCTAC
>JAYYDJ010000027.1:0-5934 GCA_036160955.1 Verrucomicrobiota bacterium
GAGCTTCTTTATGTATTCTAAGCTTGTATAAACAATAAATACTAAATTTTCTAAGGGACTCACAAATGTGAGTCCCTTTTTTTATGCTCAATAATATCTCCAAATTTTCTTGGTGCATGTGCGCAACGGTGTTGTCCCTTAGCACTAATTTTATCTTCGCACAAAATGACTTAAATGTTAGTCGCGCAGAATTTGAGGCACTTGCTGCTCGCGTGAGTGAGATTGAGGCTTATTTTGCTATTGATTCTACCGATCCACTCGATTCGCTCAAAAGTAAAGTTATTGCTGCCATGCCGGAAAACAGTGAAGAAAAAACTACTTTAATAAAAAGCGTAGTAGCCGCCGTTAAGAAGCATGAACAAGACGTCAACTTTCCTTGGATGGATAATAGCAAATGGGCCTTAATACGCGACGGTCAATCTGTTGACCAAGTCGTTGCTGTTCTTGGTGAACCTACTTTAAATGACCCCTCTTTGCGGAAATGGGTCGACTTCGTGTATACGTACAAAGGTCGTCGCCCGGCAAATAACCAGCTGATCGTGGGTAAAGTTCGTTTTCGAAAGGGAGTTGTTGTTGACGTTGAGCGCCCTGTGATTGAGTAAGCTACTTATTGATTTCACAAGCTAGTTATTGCCTTGTTTTTTATGTCGGTTTATTTTGTGGCAGCACAATGTAGTTGTCTTCCACTAATTGCCGAGTACGGATCTTGCGGCTGGAGTAGATCCAGCTTAAAGTTTTGTTTTTAAGTAGTCACGACTCGCACGTTTTAGTTTTTTGATGCGCGCTTCATTTTTTTTCAGTGCACGCTTATCCATAATATCGATGAACAAACGTCCTTGAAGATGATCGACTTCGTGCAGCACGCAGCGAGCGAGAAGACCGTCGCACTCGAGTATGTGCGGATTGCCGTCTACATCTTGGTAGGCGCAGCGCACAGCTGTGGCGCGTGTTACATTGCCGAGTACATTTGGGAAAGATAGGCAGCCTTCTTCATATACTGATTCAGTGGAGTCAGTGATGCTGATCTCAGGATTGGCTATGACTAAGGGCATAATCAACTCTAGCGGCGGCTCTTTGTCATCAAGCAAATAATTAAAAGGAACTTCACGTCCTTCGGGGAGCCGTATATCTATAACGCAGAGTTGCAAAGCTTTGCCGACTTGCTGAGCTGCTAAGCCAATGCCTTCTTCAAAATACATAGTCTCTATCATGTCAGTGGAGAGGGCTTTGAGCTCAGGGCTGAATTCAGTCACCTCTTGCCCAGCTACACGAAGGATAGGTTCCCCATAATTTGTCACTCTTAAACGCATGAGTATAATTTATCACAGCAACTTTAGGCTGTAAAGCTTTAGGGCAGGGGCAGGTCGCTACGCTTTATGGGTAAATGTATTTCAGATCGCTTCAAAGGCCGAGGGGTAAATGGACCATTCCAATAGATGGCACGCGCAGGACCAACGGGTCGGTAGCCTTCATGCACGGCGAGCCATGCTCGAAGCAGCGCTTCTCCCTTTGCAAAATTTTCACTGGTGTAACCGCCACGTATCCCGAGGCTGAGTACTGTTCGAGCGGGGAGTTCCACTACATCGATTGTATCTGTCTTAGCTAGCGGGCGATTCGCCGCATCCGCGCCAATGTAAAAATACATCACGCTTGGTAGTATTTCTGCCTCTACGGGAGTTGTCATAGCGATATCGTTCTCCTGAATGTAGCGAAATAGTGGGCGAAATAAAGAATCACTGCGGTCGAAGTAGTCCCCTTGTCCATGACATGCAATCAGCTTGGAAGCTGGTAATGTCTTTACTTCAATTTCACCAACAGGTGTTTTAGGATAGGCCTGCTCGTAGGCGTGTGTCATATTAAAAGCAAAAGATAGCGTAATAAGAAATTTAAGCATATTATATTATCTTACCTTCTCGAATACCCTTACAAATGATGTTGCCGAGAATAGTTCTGCTCACTAAATCTTCTACTATATATGTTTAGGAACAAATTGATTTTCCCAGCGCTTGCTCGAAAGAGACTAGAGGAAAGCTTAGTGTTATGGGTCAATCTCCTATTATTCGGGATTATCCTCTCAGGTGCTTCCGTTATAGCAACTCCGCTGCACCCTTTACCGTCACAGCCCTATTATGAGGCAACCCAAACTCCTCCCAAAGATTGTGAGCATGCTCGTGTACAGTTAATCGCAGACACCTCCATTGTGGTACCTGGAAAATCCTTTTTGCTTGGTATTCGTTTTGAACTCGAAAAAAACTGGCACTTGTACTGGGAAAATCCTGGCTCCAGTGGGTTTCCATTGTCTATTGAGTGGAATTTACCCACTGACTTTGAAGTAGGACCTCTACAGTTCCCATCCCCCCGGCGTTATGAGCTCAGTGGATTAGTGACTTATGTACACGAGAATACACCAATGTTTATCGTTGAGGTGACTGTACCAAAAAATGCACCTGTGAATACTACAATAAACATTCAAGCAAATGCGGATTGGTTATTATGTAAGGAGGAGTGTATCGCAGATTCCGCAAATTTACGTTTAGAAATACCGATTGGAGAGTCAGAAATTCAGATTAATTCAGGATGGTTTGCCCAAGCGCTAGCTGAGCAGCCAGAGAGCTCTAAAGAATTAGCTCTAAAGATGATCCCGCGCGAAAAACAGCTGGATTTAGTGTTAGATTTGGACGGGCTGCCAGTAGAACATACTAAAGACGTGTACTTTTATCCTCGGATGGAGGGAATAATTAATCCTAATGCGGCCCAAGTGCTGGTAAAGAAGCCTGCAGGGGGGTCTGGATTACAGCGCTTAGAACTATCTTATGCGCAGCACTATTTAGATAATTTTAGCGATGGGCTCACAAATCTTTCTGGGGTATTAGAGATAGGCCCATATTTTTATGCTGCCACAGCCACAGCTCACGTTTCTATTACAAAAGCAGTGAGTCAGGAGATTAGCTTCGAACAGCGCCTCATAAAATATGGTTTATTCGGTTGGTTGCTGCTAGCTTTTCTCGGAGGCATGATTTTGAATTTCATGCCCTGCGTATTGCCAGTTTTGTCGCTTAAGGTGTTCTCCTTGTTAAAGCATTCGGGCCAATCTCGTTCTCATGCGGTTGTACAGGGTCTTTCTTATACTCTTGGGGTTGTGCTCAGCTTTGTCGTTTTAGCAGGGATTCTTTTTTTACTCCGCAGTGCTGGTGAATCGATCGGTTGGGGCTATCAATTACAAAGTCCAGGATTTACTCTTTCGTTGGGAATTTTATTTTTTGTTTTCGGCCTGAACCTTATGGGAGTTTTTGAGGTCGGTGGTGGCTTGGTTGGGATAGATTCCAAGTGGGCTCAGCGACGTGATGTACAAGGGTCATTTGTGATGGGCGTCTTAGCGGCTGTTGTCGGCGCTCCATGCATGGGTCCTTTAGTTGCCTCTGTCAGTGGAATAGCAATACAGATTCCAGCACCTCAAGGCTTACTTATTTTTGGCACGATGGGCCTGGGTCTCGCTTTTCCATTCTTCTTGCTAACGGCCTTTCCAAGCTTACATAGATTGTTGCCAAAGCCAGGCGCTTGGATGGAAACCCTAAAGCGAGCTATGGGCATTTTACTAATGTTAGCTGTTATTTTTATCGCCTGGGTAATGGGACAATCCGGTGGCATAAGTGCCGTAGTTGCATTATGCTTTTCGCTATGCTTAGCTGGGGTTGCTGTTTGGATTTTTGGTCGTTGGGGCTCTTCAGTTAGGGCGCTTAAAACGCGCCGATTGGCAACAGCAGTTTCCTTATTACTTCTTGTGGTAGCATTGGCTTTTGGTGCACTTGCTTCACGCCGCGCATACGCTCAATCGATTGCGGTAATCCAATCAGAAGGACCTTGGGCTACATGGTCGCCGGATCGCGTCGAAGAAGAGCTAGTCAATGGCAATCCAGTCTTTGTAGATTTCACCGCAAGCTGGTGTCTGATATGCCAGGCTAATAAGATAGCGTTGCGCAGTGAATCTGCCGATACACTATTTGATACTTATGGGTTCATAACACTAGAAGCGGATTGGACTAAGCGAGATCCTGTCATTACTACGGTCTTACAAGAATATGGACGTGCAGGGGTTCCTCTATATTTAATTTACCTTCCTAATGGGCAGGTTATTGAGTTGCCCCAAACTATTACAAATACAATGCTTCACGATATTATTATGGATTACTTTTAATCGACTAATTGACAGCAAAAATTTTCCTCATAATTATATAACTCATGCTAAAAATATTATTATCTAGCGCGCTACTTTTTTCGTCTCTGCCAATGCTTTGGGCAGAGCTATCGACTGGATCTAAAGCGCCGGAATTTTCTCTTAAAGATACCTCTGGGAAAAGCCACTCTTTGTCTGACTACGAGGGCCGTTACGTCGTTTTAGAATGGACCAACCATACCTGCCCAATTGTTAAAAAATTCTATCGTAAAGGACATATGCAAACTTGGCAAAAGGAGTCGACATCAAAGGGTGTCGTTTGGTTACAAGTAGTTTCTTCCGCCCCTGGAAAGGGCGGCTATATTAGCCCTGCAGAGGGAGAAAGCTTACGAAAAGATCAAAAGATGGCATCTAGTGCCATGTTGCTTGATACGGATGGTGCGGTCGGGCGTTCTTACGGCGCTAAAACTACCCCACATACTTACCTAATTGATCCAGAGGGAACACTTGTCTACCAAGGAGCAATAGATAGTATCCGTGGCGGTAAGACAGCCGATATTGATCGTGCGGAAAATTATTTAAATAAGGCTATTATAGCGGCACTTTCTGGTGATGTAATTGATCCATCGACTACGAAGCCTTACGGTTGCGGGATTAAGTACTAACTTGACTATCACTGCGGAAGCGTTTGCAAGGCGACCATTCTAGGCACTTACGATACATAGGCCATACGTTGTATGCAAGTACGGCAGTACTCGCACCCAGCGCATCTGCTATTAAGTCGTAAGGTTCGGCGGTTCGCTCGGGTGTAAAGGACTGTCGCCACTCGTCTACTGCGCCATAAGCAATTACAATTAGCGCGCTTGCTAGAGCGCCTCTCCACCTCAGTAAATATATTTTAGGAATGCGCATTACTAAAGTCGCTAGTAAACCAAAGATTAGAAAATGCCCTACTTTATCTATGGGTAGGATAAAGTTTAAGCTTGGAGTCCCAAGTGAAGACTGTCCTGAGGTATAAAAGAGACATACCATAAGTGCAAAAGGCCAAAAAAATGTGCGCTTCTTAGTCATACTATATGTTTGTTAATTGAAGTTGTTAAAGAGCTAGGCGATGACGGATGCGTGAGGTATCCAAAAACTAAAAGTAGATCCTTTTGCCGATGATTGTACGAGTTCAATATCGCCACGATGTGCACGCATTATTCGTTTACTAATCGATAGTCCTAAGCCATTTCCGCCAGGTCTATTAGTTAGAAAAGAATCAAAAATTTCTGCTTGAATGGATTCTGGCATTCCTGGCCCATTGTCACAGATGGTAAATACAGCTCCATTTTCTCCGTGTATTGTTATGATTTTGATATGACCGCCGTCTGGCATAACTTGCGTAGCATTTAAAATGAGGTTTAGAATAACTTGCTGAATTTGCCCTTTGTTTACTTCAATATATATACCCTGCGGGTGTGGAGAATATTCAATACTAATTTTCTGCTGGCTCAGTTTCAAGCGTACTAAATGAAGGGTCTCTTCAATTAGCTGGTTCAAGTCGCAGCGAGCATTCATTCCTTCTCGATTACGCCCAAAATCAAGGACTCTTTCAACAATAGCTTCCAAATGATTGAGTTTCTCTCCAATTACAGCGATATCAGTAGTACGCGCATCATTAGCAGAAAATTCCAGACCAAGTGAATCAAATAACAATTTAATTACAGTTAATGGATTGCGAATCTCATGTGCGATCTCTGCTGCTAACATTCCAAGGG
>JAYYDJ010000028.1:0-34855 GCA_036160955.1 Verrucomicrobiota bacterium
GCAATGGGACGGCACCCTCTTCTACGCAGATGTCAATAATGGCTATGACGAGTGGACCCTTGGCAACACTGACTTCACGACTTACTCAGATGAACCAGGCCGAGACAAGCAACTATCAAAGGCAATTAGCCTGCGTGGCACTTGGACAGGACTTCCAGATATTAATGTCACCACTATATCAAACTACTGTACAACCAATTCTTTATATAGTTATGACACTGATTGGACAAGTGGTAACTACGATACAACTGGCACTTATGACGGATTCATATCAAATACTCGCGTTCATGATTCTTATGGACAGGAGATACGACTAGACTCAACTAGAAAAGCCAATGCTCTTGGTTGGATAGATCGGTGGACAACAGGAACTTTCCTCAATTATGTTGAGGAAAAAACTAAAACGAGCTATGAAGATTATGGTGGAAAAGCTGATACAAGCTACACATACGAAACAAAAAGTTACTCTGTTTTCGGTCAAATAGCCCACGATTTTTCTACTGAAACGCGACTTTTAATAGGCCTCCGATACGAATATCATGAAGTCGATAATAAGACTCTAATAGCCGAGGACAGCGGTGATTGGTATGACGGTACTCTAACGAATGAAGACAGCCATCAATCTTCTTCTCTTTGGGGTGGTAAACTCACGCTTGAGCACGACTATACTGCCGAACAAATGCTCTTTACTAGCCTAGCGCGAGGCTACAAAGCTGCGGGAGCTAATGGCGGTATCTTTAGAGTGGCTGGAGATCCTCTGACATATGATGAGGAGACCCTGTATAACTTCGAAGTCGGGATTCGTAGTGAGTGGTTAAATGCCAGTATAGTTTCCCAAATTACCGCATTCTATCTTTACAGAGAAGACCCTCAACTACGCGACTCTGGGGGATCGGGAGGCTTTTTCCATTACTATACAGATAATGAAAATAATGCTAAGCACTTTGGGATTGAAGCGGAGGCAACCTGGTATATCTCTTCAGAGTGGTCTACAAGCGCAGGATTAGGCCTACTTGAGACCGAAAACCAAGACGGTGCAGCTCTTGCCAATGCGCCAACTTACACATTCAACGCACAACTCAACTACAATGCAGAGAGCGGCTTGTTTGCTCAATTGGAAGCGCATGGCCGTGACGAATACTACGATTCAAACAATCCCGAAAATCGCAGCGAGCGGATGCGCAATGCATTCTTAACTTTCAATAGCTCTGTTGGTTACAAATATGAAGATTGGACATTCACTTTGTGGGGTCGCAATATCTTCAATGAAGACTATCAAAAGCGTATTTTTTACTTTGATAATTACGATGGCCAAGGCGATACTAGGTTCGAAAATCCAGCGAATCCGCAGCAGTTTGGGGTGACTGTCAGCTACCAGTGGTAGTAACTCATAAATAAAAATAAAGACTAAGTAGAGGCATTTGCCTCTACTTTTTTATGTACCCTTATCTAATTGATAATACAGCAGGCCAGTAAGAGCAAGCGCGTGATCGATCTTAGTATTTTTAGCCCACTCAAAGACCATAGGCTCGGGCAAAGCTTGTACCTCAATTTCCTCATGCTCATCCCAAGCGGTACCACCGCAAGTAAGCTGACAATTCTCAGCTAGAACAATATGACAACGGTTATTGAGGATCGCAGGATTGGGACTGCAGTGACCAATAATTCGTCCCTGCTCTGCTTCGTAGCCGGTCTCCTCTTTAAGCTCGCGAAGTCCAGCAACTAGCGGATTCTCTCCGGTATCCACAATCCCGCCGGGTAATTCCCAAGATAGTGCATCAATCCCACAGCGAAATTGGCGTACCATCACTAGCTCACCTGCTACGGTTCGCGCAATGACAATTACCCAATCAGGAGAATCTAAATAATAAAATTCACCCTCTTTACCATTATGAGGGTGCTGATAGCGCCGCGCCCGCAAATCCCATACACGGCAAGCAGTCAGTAAACTATCCTCAATTAAATCCCAACGGCTTGGCATTGATGGCTTTTTTGGGTTTCCCATATTCTAAAAATAAATTATTTAGTATTAGTGGCTAGTCGGCTTTGTTAACTATTATCCAATCGTCTTGAGCAAATAAAAAATCTAATATAATTTATATCTAAATGGATTCAATACTACAACCAGACGCTTCGTATGTCCTCGGAGTTAGCGACCTGACTAAGAAAATAAAATCTATCTTGGAAGGTAAGTTTAATCAAGTCTGGGTACAAGGAGAAGTCTCTAATTTGCGGGCGCAAAGCTCTGGTCATATTTATTTCTCCTTAAAAGACTCTAACAGCCAGTTGCCCTGTGTTTTATTTGCTCGTGACGCAGCACGTCAAAAATTTGACTTAAAAGATGGCATGGAAGTCTTATTACTTGGTGCTATATCCGTCTATCAGCCGCATGGTCGCTACCAATTAATTACGAAGATCGTAATAAAGAGCGGCGAAGGAAAACTACAGTTAAAATACGAAAAAATTAAACGGCAGCTTGCCGGCGAAGGCTTGTTTGATTCTAATCGCAAGCAAGCTTTACCTATTTTACCTCAAAAAATTGGAGTCATCACTTCACCTACTGGAGCAGCTGTTCGCGACTTTATTAAAATATTAAAGCGCCGCAATTTCTTTGGTAAAATTACGATCATCCCTGCGCGCGTCCAAGGCAAAGAGGCTCCGGGCGAACTTGTGAAGATGCTAAAAAGTAAAATGGTCCAAGACTCTAAATTTGATTTGATGGTCTTAACTAGAGGGGGAGGAAGTATTGAAGACCTATGGGCTTTTAACGATGAAACTGTGGTACGAGCTATAAGTAACTGTCCTGTACCAACTATATCTGCAGTTGGTCACGAAATCGATACAGTTCTAAGCGACTACGCTGCAGACATCCGCGCAGAAACCCCTTCCGGCGCAGCTGAGCTCATCTCATCCATACAGCTTGAAACTACTCAGCGCATCCAAAAGAATGCAGAAAACATAAACGATCTAATACAAAATTACTTATATTTTAAGACTCAATTTCTGCATCAGCTCCATTCTCGCATGCGGTTTTTGGCGCCTGCGCGCCAAGTAGAACTAACAAGTATGCGCTTGGACGATTTAGATACGCGCCTAAAAGTTGGACTAAAAAGTCACTGGCAAAGCAATCAAACCCTTTTGCTGGAGATAAATAATCAACTTCAAGAGCATCATCCAAAAAATCGCTTACGCTCAGCAAAACAGAGTATTCAAGTCGCTCAAAGCCGATTAAACTTATCGACTAAAGTATCGGTTCGTCAACTAGTAGAGCGCTTGCACTACAATGCTAGCCGGCTTCAAAATAGTAGTCTTCGCGCAACTCTTAAAAGAGGCTATGCCGTACTAAGAAAAGACGAAGGATCACTGATAACTTCAGCTCGAGCAGCGCATCGCTGTTCTACTGTTTCCGCCACTTTTCATGACGGATCAATTGAGCTTGAAGTAAAAAAAAGAAAGTAAAATTCGGCTACTAATATGATTAAAGCGTTTAATTTTTAGTGATATTTAACGCAAAAATGAAAAACTATCGCTCAACCTGATACAGAAAATAATCAATAGTACCGAGACTGGAAATTTACTAGACTGTTCAGCTTCTGATTGCACTCTACTAAAAAATCGTTTGAAATTTATAATTATGAAATTTAAAGCACCACTAATCTCTCTTTCTTCCTTCCTAATTCTAATCCTTTCTGGTTGTACAACCCCAGTAGCTATTGATCCGCAAACGGGCGCAGAGCAGACAGCCATCTTCCAAGCAGGTTTCTTTTATGGTACAATAGAAGCGAACTCCTCTGATATTTTTAGGGCTGCAATTACCAAAATGGATGAACTCGGTTACTTTCGTACTGGAGAAATACATAGAAATACATATGTAAATATCTACGCCCGCAAGGTAGGCGACCAAAAAGTAGTAGTAAGAATTAAGCAAACGACTCCAGCACAGTCTGAACTGCGTATTCGTATTGGAAATCTAGGTAATCTTCCGGAGTCACAGTTTCTCTACGCAAGCATTCGTGACGCACTTTAATTAATATATAGGCTATTAACAAAACTGCCTTTCCTCTTGGGTCGGCGGTTTTTTTGTGCTTTTTTTGTATTATAAAATAACTTGTATTTAGAAATGGGGCTTTCTCAAAAAATTATCGGCGTCGGTAGCCCAATAGTGGATACCGTAACGCAAGTCGACGAATCCTTTATCAAACAAATAAGTGGTGCTAAAGGTGGTATGGTATACGTTGATGTAGATACAATTGAGAACCTACTCAGTAAAGCGCCCAATGAAGCTATTAAATCACCAGGCGGATCTGCTGGAAATACTCTTTTCGCTCTTGCACGCATGGGAAATAAGGCTGCATTTATTGGGAAAACAGGTAACTGCGAAAATGGTATCTTTTACCGTAATAGCTTCCAAGCATTAGGTGGTGACAATACACGTTTCAAAATTGGCTCTGTAGCTAATGGTCAGTGCCTCTCGCTGGTCACTCCCGATGGAGAGCGTACAATGCGCACGCATTTGGGAGCTGCTATGACACTTGAGCCTGAAGAAATTTCTGCGTTAGACTTTGATGGATATGAGCACGCTCATATCGAAGGTTATTTACTTTTTAATCATGCACTAATGCGTAGCGTTTTAATTGCGGCTAAACAAGCAGGATGTACTATAAGTTTAGATCTTGCCTCTTTCGAAGTAGTGCAAGCATCACAAGCTATTTTACCACAATTTTTGAAAGACTACGTTGATATTGTATTTGCTAATGAAGAGGAGGGTCATGTATTCACTAATAAAGGTCGAGATTATGAAAATATGGCCCTAAATTTAGCGCAACACTGTCAAGTAGCAGTTGTTAAAGTTGGAGCACGTGGATCATATGTTGCGAGTGGTTCAAGTGTTCAAAAAGCAGAAGCTGTTGTGGCTAAACAAGTGATTGATACAACCGGAGCAGGAGATTTATGGGCCGCAGGATTTTTACATGGATGGGCTCAAAAAATGGATCTACTCGAATGCGCAAAGATTGGATCGATTCTAGGTGCTGCTGTAGTCGAGCAAAATGGAAGTTCACTGCCACAGTCAGTCTGGGAATCAATCCTACTTAAAATTTGAACTCACACTATTAAAATTATTCTTTTACCTATGGATACAAAGGAAATCAACCAACTCGTCGTTGACATTGCTCAACGAGCCCGTACGGCTTCTCTGGATTTAGCGACTCTCAGTACAGATAAGAAGAATCGATTCCTGCTCGAACTTGCAGAACAATTAGTTTCCCAGAAAATAGCAATTTTAGAGGCTAATTCACTCGACCTTGAAGGCGCGAAGCGCAACAATCTTTCTGACCCAATGACAGAACGTCTTACCTTTACCTCTGAGCGTATTGATACTATGGCAGAGGGAGTTCGGCAAGTCGCAATACTTCCAGACCCAATAGGAAAGGAAATTGAGCAACTTAAACCACCACGCGGATTCGACCTACGTAAAATTCGTGTCCCGATCGGTGTCATTGGAATTATTTACGAGTCACGGCCTAATGTAACTATTGATTGCGCTATCTTATGTCTAAAATCTGGGAACGCCTCTATCTTGCGAGGTGGTAAGGAATCCTATCATACGAACTTAAAACTGGCGGAAATAATTCAATCAACTTTACGAGCTAGCGAAATAAACGAAGATGCAGTTCAGGTAATTCCAACCACAGATCGTGCTGCTCTTAATGTTTTGCTCAAACAAGATGAAACTGTTCATTGTATTATACCAAGGGGCGGTGAGAGCTTGATTCGCTTTACAGTAGAAAATAGCCAAATACCTGTAATCAAACATTACACAGGAGTTTGCTCGGTTTATATCGATGCGAGTGCTGATCCAGATATGGCCGAGTCTGTCGTGGTGAACTCAAAAACGCAACGCCCAAGTGTCTGTAATGCCGCTGAGAACTTATTTGTTCACCAAGACGCCGCTAAACAACTACCTCATCTGGCTAAAGTACTACATGAGAAAGGAGTTGAACTTCGTGTTGACGAAAACGCAAAGTCAATACTAACAGGGACAGGTATACCTCTAGTCGATGCTAATGAGCAGGATTTTGCAACTGAATACACCGATTTAATTCTTTCTATTGCCATTGTTCCAGACACGCAGGCAGCCATTGAATTAATTAATACTCACGGCTCTGGGCACACAGATACTATCGTAAGCACTGATCTTGATGCGGCCAAACAATTTCTAGCAGGAGTTGATTCAGCATCCGTTTTCCACAACGCAAGCACACGCTTTTCAGATGGTTTCGAATTCGGACTTGGGGCAGAAATCGGTATATCTACTGACCGCTTACACGCACGTGGTCCTATGGGACTCAATGAACTGTGCACCTATAAGTATGTAATTCATGGGCAAGGCCAGATTAGAGCATAATTTTACTTATTAGCGCTTACTCAAAGAGGCGAAGCAGTACAGAATCTGCCTACTCCAAAGCCTTTTCAGTCTTAAGACGCAACTGCCCGCAAGCAGCGTTAATATCATGGCCTTTTTCGCGTCGTATCGTAACTGAAATACCAAGCTGCCGTAATAGATTCACGAAGTTGTCTTGTTTGCGCACACTTGGACGACGCCATTCTAATCCTTCCACTGTATTGTAGGGTATACAATTAACATGCGCATGCAATTTTTTAGCAATTTGAGCGAGAGCACGAGCCTGCTCAAGACTATCGTTAACCCCTTCAATCATAATAAATTCAAGCGTAAGCATACGGCCGTGCCTTTGCTGAAAGACGTGAGCGGCATTAATTAGTTCCTCTAGAGGGTAGCGTTTATTAATTGGCATAATCTGCTCACGCACCTGATTTGTTGCTCCATGCAAAGAGATTGCCAAGCGAACAGCAATTCCTTCATCAGCAAGTTGCAAAATTTTGGGAGCTATTCCTGAGGTCGATACCGTGATGCGGCGTGCTCCAAAGTTAAGCCCCCAATCAGCATTTAAAATGCGCAGGGTCTTAACGAGTGTATTATAATTGGCTAATGGTTCCCCCATACCCATAAAAACAATATTGTCAAAAGAAGCGATTGCATGATTGCCACGCTGAGTATTTGCATCTTCCATACGACAAATTTGCATCAATTGTGAAACCACTTCAGAAGCTGTAAGATTTCGCTTGAATCCAGCTAGTCCGGATGCGCAAAACTTACATGCATAAGCACACCCAACTTGGATCGAGACACACACTGTTTTACGCGACTTTTCTTGCCCCACCCCAGTCTGTGGTGCCCGTATAAGTACGGTCTCAATTAGTGCCCCATCTTCTAACTGAAGTAAAAACTTTTGAGTCACGTCCTCTGATCTCTTATTAAGTAAGGACTTCGATGGATAGAGAATAAAATTAGCATCCAACCAATAACGAAAGTTCTTAGGAAGGTTACTCATCTCATCCCAAGAATCGACTCGCCTTTTATAAATCCACTCCATAATTTGCTTCGCCCTATAGGGAGGGTAGCCTGCAGCAATAACTTCTTCGGTTAAGGAATCAAGTGTCTCACCAAAAAGGCTAGGTTTATGTGGTTTAAATCGCACAGTAATCAAATGTCGTTATTTAATGCTTCTAACATATAGATAAAAACGGGCGCATTCTTACTCTGCAGGTTTCTGTACAACCCAAAAGCGGCAGTCGTCTGAAAATTTAAGGACCTCAGGTGGTTCCTTAGCTAATTCAGAGCGCATCGCATGCGCCTCTATTCTAAATCCTGCATCCAATAAAATTGCGCTAACTTCAGATACTTTAGGCACATGCATGTAATGCAACCCATAATCTGTATCTTCAGCGCGATCGCCAAAATCATCTAGTTCCTCCCGCTGCTTTCCCCGCTCCCAGCGACGTTTTTCTTCAACCCAAAATTTTCTATGCGGAGACAACTCTCGATCATGGCTAGTAAAAACAAACCAACCATTTGGGCGTAAGACTCGGTAAATTTCACGTAATGCAAACATTCTTTGTGTAGACTGTGGAATCTGCATGAAGCCATTAAAGGCAAAAATCACTCCATCGAAAATGTCATCTTCAAATTTCAAATCAGTCGCATCAGCAACCCTAAATGGCACAGAATATTCTAAAAGTTTAGATATATGCCGCGCACGCTGTACCATCTTTTTTGCATAATCAGTACCTATAATATTTTTATATCCTAATTCATGCAAACCCAAAGCTACTCTACCTGCGCCACAACCCAATTCTAATAAAGAATCATTTATAGAAAATATTTTAGTCAATAATTTTTCTTCGGATAGCCATAAACCTAATTCAGTTGTTGCCTTTGCATAATGATCAACAACCAAATTATTTTCAAAATACTGGAGTACTTTTTCTAGTTTCATAGGAGGAACTATTAGAGTAAATAGCTGAAAATATACTATCGATAGAGACTAGCTACTATCACTTTAATGCAGAGCCCAAGAGAGTCTGGAATTGTGGCTCCTCTAATTCCTTAGATACAACATTTACTTCAATCTGACGAAATCCGGCAACTTTAAAGAATTGATACAGGTTATTTTCGGAGAAGCCAAGCCACTCATCTGCATATAATTCGCGGGCCTTATTAAATTGGTGCTCTAATAGATCTAAAATTATTACCTGTCCGCCTGGCTTTAGAATGCGGTATGCTTCTTCCACTGCTTTTTGAGGGCGTGAAGCGTGATGTAAAGCCTGACTAAGCAGTGCTAGATCGACACTCTTATCCTTCAACGGAACCGATTCAATATCACCCAACTTATAAATTAAGTTGGTAAAACCATTCTTCTTTGCTAATTGAGATCCAAAATCTACCATTTTAGGAGCATTATCGATACAAATGACCTGATCGGCTCGCCGTGCAAGCAATTGAGAAATCAAACCCTCTCCAGCACCAAGATCCGCTATTTTTATTTTAGGCGCTAGAAGAAGTAAAAAATGACCGATCGCCTCCCAGTTACGACCTGGGCAATAATTTTTCCCGAGACGTCCTGCTACAGAATTAAAATATTCTTCTGCCTTACGTTTTCTTTTTTCAAGTATGCGCTTAAGATTGGTAAAATCTTGTTTGATTTGCCGAGTCTCTGCTACCGACGTACATGCGGTTTGCATAAGGTTGTAATTTGTCGATTCACTCGCGTCACTGAGGGTATAAAAAGTTTTCTTTCCATCGCGCCTATCAACTACAAGCCCTCCTTGGCGTAATAGACTTAAATGAGATGAGATCCGTGACTGACCCATATCTAGAACTTCTTGTAATTCAGCTACCGAAAGCTCTTCATAAGCTAAAACAGATAAAATACGAACCCGCGTAGAGTCCGATAGAAGTTTTAAAATATCCCATGAATCAGCCATAATACAAAATAAGCAGAAAGAATACTCTGCGATGACGCAAGACTTCTGATTCGCTCAAATAAAACTAAAAAAAGCCCGCAGAAACGAGGGCTTTGGTATAACACAATCAATATAATTACTTAGTAGCCTCGTCAAGCAAGTCACCAAGATTAGTGAGATCTTCGACACCAGAAACATTGTCATAAGCTTGGCGTTCTTTTGCTAAATCTTCATCACTGTAGTTCGCTGCCTTGATGGATAAACCGATACGACGCTCATCCTTGTCAATTTTAATGACTCTTGCTTCAACTTCGGCACCTTCATCAATCACGTCTTTGATGGCTTCAATACGCTCTTCGCTGATTTGTGAAATATGCACAAGCCCATCAATATCATTATCTAGTTCTATAAATGCACCATAGTTAGTGATCTTAGTTGCCTTACCCTTGACCACATCTCCTATCTTATAATGTGTTTCAATTTCATCCCATGGATCTGAAGATAGTTGCTTCATTCCCAGAGAAATTCGCTGGCTGTCAGCATCCACATCTAAAACTGTTGCGTCAACTTCGTCACCTTTTTTAACTATTTCTGATGGATGATTCACTTTTCGTGTCCAAGACATATCTGAAACGTGTACCATTCCATCGATACCTTCCTCAAGCTCTACAAATGCGCCATATGTAGTTAGATTGCGAATCTTGCCACGTACTCGAGCACCCACAGGGTAATTATGACGAGCCATATCCCATGGATTTGCATCTAATTGGCGTGTGCCAAGAGAAATTTTTTGCTCCTCTCTTTGAATGCCTAAGACGACGGCTTGGATTTCTTCTCCTATACGCAGGACTTCTCCTGGTTTGGTGATACGTTTCGTCCAAGAAAGTTCAGTAACATGAACAAGACCTTCAACACCTTCCTCTATTTCGATAAAGGCACCATAAGGGACTAAATTGACAACTTTACCAGAAACAGTTGCTCCCACTGGATATCTCTCTTCAATCTTTTCCCAAGGATTGTCTGCAAGTTGTTTAAGCCCTAAAGAAACACGTTCACGGTCACGGTCAATTTCAATAATGATGACATCAATTTCCTCACCCTGCTTAACCATCTCACTTGGATGTTGAATTCGTCCCCAAGACATATCTGTAATGTGTAGGAGGCCATCTAGTCCATCCAAATCAACAAAGGCACCGTAATCAGTAATATTTTTGACTTGCCCGCGACGTTTATCGCCAGGTTTTACTTTCTCAAGAAGCGATCGACGCTTCTCCATGCGCTGTTCCTCTATAAGCTCACGACGTGATACAACAATATTCTTACGATCTAAATTAATTTTAACGACCTTAAAGTCGTACGTTTGGCCCACGTATTGATCGAGATTCTTAGGCGGCTGAACATCTATTTGAGAGGCTGGTAAGAAAGAGTCGACGCCAATACTTACAACCAGCCCACCCTTAACCTTGGAACGAACACGACCAGAAATAATAGAGCCTTCCTCACAGTCCTCGACAATTTTTTCCCAATTCTTCTTTTGCTCTGCTTTGTCATACGATACAATTGGATTGCCCTCGCGGTCCTCCAGCTTCTCAAGATAAACTTCTATCTCAGAGCCAACTTGCAATTCGCTAGTATCAACAAATTCATTGGCATGTACGATACCTTCAGATTTACCGCCTATATCTACAACAACTTCGGTTGGGCGGATTTCGATGATAGTACCTTTGATAATCGAACCTTCATTAAGGTTCTCGACGTTACTGCCCTTAAGCAGTTCTTCCATGAGATGACTCATTTTGTTTTAATAGTCTGTAACAGCAGTTAAAGCTTGGTTTGGAGTTATAATTGTTACGGGATAAACCCATCAAGGCGATGAAACACCTAAGCGAACGCGGGATCTTGTGGACAGCTCTTGCTCCTGCAAGCTTAAAATAAATAACCATTAATTAGACGTTTATAACCAATTTTGCAAAAACAACATGAAAAACATGGTAGTACAATGAAGTGGCAAGATTACAACCCTGCCGAGGATGTTTCGAGCGATAAAGAAAAAATCGAAAAATACTTGGGCGAAATCGACTGGTCTTATCTTGAGCCACACTATCAGGCAGGAAACCTAGTCTATGTAGATCCATGATTGGATCTTAAAAGTGCAGGACTCGCTATATCCAGTGATAATCAACAGCTGGTCATGGCTTGGCTAAAATCGGGGGATTTGGTCAAGCCATGCGACCTACATGTTCAACACTGGAAAAAAATGAAGGTACAATTTAAAGCTACTATTGTTCGCCCTTTTATACTGATCCAACCAGAGAAGTTAAGTGAAGGCCCCTAAAACGAGTAATGCCTCTAAGTAATAAAGACGCACTTCCTACCCCTAAGAAGTGCGCCAACCATTGTCTACTTTATTCTGTTACCCATTCTTCTTACTAGAAGAAACTTTGGTAAAACAATTTATGAAGTGAGCATCTAACAACAATAGATAAATAGAAAAATCAGAATTTACTTATACTGCTAATATTTAGAATTATATTCACTAATAAAATTGGTGGTGCGGGACCTACCCCTAAACCCCGCACCACTCTATTTTCTGCTTTGTCTTATTACCCCAACTCCCTATGGGAGCGTAATTGAGTAACAACAGTAAGCGTGCCAACTTATAAGGTCTTGCAAAAAATAATTAAAAAAAACGTGTTAATGATAAATTTATAATAAGAATGTACTCATTTTGCTCGATCTGTTCGCAGGCAGAGGTCAACTTTGTGATCTATTAAGATGCCATTTTCCAAATATAGAGAGAACTTAATCTCGGACTTCTTAGGTCTTCCAAGAAGCCAGAATCAACCCTTCAAAAGAGCGCCAGCCTCGATTCATTCACTAATGGTACTGCTTCGAGAAAGATATAAGCTAGAACAACCTAGTCCAGAGCGGAGCCTAGTAGAAAATTGGGAAACAATTTTTGGAAAGTTAGCAGGTCGTTGCAATCCTCTGCGTATTAAGGATGGAACGGTCTTAATAATTTCAGTTACTAATCAAACCCTTCGCGCTGAGTTACAATTTCACAAAAATTCATTGCTCAAAAAAATTCAAAAATTAGAGCATTGTGAAAGCATTAAAGATCTCGTTATTCGAGGTTAAGGTTAAATGATAACTCTTTATATATTCGCACTTACAATACATTTATAACTATTTAACGAACTTAGACACGGGCAGTGCAAACATTCACTATTCTGACTAAAATCTATAAATTAATGAAATCTTATCAAAAACTCCTACGCACCGTGCTTGAAACTGGTACCCTTCGTGCCGATCGTACCGGCACAGGCACTTACTCCATATTTGGAGCACAGGCACGTTTTTCTCTAACGCCCAATTTTCCACTGCTTACTACGAAAAAGCTACATCTTCGATCTATTATCCACGAATTACTTTGGTTCATCAAAGGTGAAACCAATATTGCTTATCTAAAAGAAAACAAAGTATCTATCTGGGATGAATGGGCTGACTCAGAAGGCAATCTCGGTAGAGTTTATGGCGCACAATGGCGAGACTGGGCAGGGCCTAGCGGTGAGCATGTTGACCAACTTGGACAGGTAATTGAATCCTTAAAAAATAATCCTTATAGTAGGCGCCACATTGTTTGTGCATGGAATCCAGGTGAAATTAAACACATGGCACTACCTCCCTGTCATGCTCTGTTCCAATTTTATGTGTCGGACGGCGAACTAAGTTGTCAACTGTATCAACGTAGCGCCGATATTTTCCTGGGAGTTCCTTTCAATATCGCATCATATGGATTATTAACGATGATGATTGCTCAGGTCTGTGAGCTTAAACCGAAAGATTTCGTTCATACATTTGGAGATCTTCACCTTTATGTAAACCATGTGGATCAAGCTAAAGAGCAACTTTCTCGTGAACCTAGAGCGCTGCCACAAATGCAAATTAATCCCTTGGTTAAGAATATAAATAACTTTAAATATGAAGACTTTGAATTGCTTAATTACGACCCACATCCAGCGATTAAAGCTCCTATTGCAATATAATAGTAGCTTTAATAAACGCCGCGCGTTTAACCTATCTTTGCATGACTCACTCCCTCCTTAATAGATCCGTTTTGACATAAAATTTGTGAAAAAAATTAAAGCAATTGCAGCTATGGCGGAGAACCGAGTGATAGGTAATAAAGGTCAAATCCCCTGGCATCTACCCGAAGATTTTCGTTGGTTTAAACAAGCAACAATGGGCGGGGTTCTTGTTATGGGGCGAAAGACCTATGAATCCATTGGTAAACCGTTACCAGGTAGAGAGACGTATGTGCTCAGTCGCACTACCAGATCTATTGAAGGGGTGCACAACTTCACTAATTTGGACATACTGCAAGAGATTGATACAGATAAGACTATATGGATAGCAGGAGGTGCAGAAATTTACGAACAAATGTTGCCTTTATGTCAGGAAATTTACCTTAGCCGAGTGCATAATAGCTACCAAGGTGATACAAGATTTCCGGTTTTCGAAAACGGTTTTCGTCTCACTGAGAAAATTATCGTTACCCGAGATTTTGACGTTGAACGCTGGGAGAAGTCCTAACTAAGCGCATAAAACTTAGATGCTTTAGTAGTATTAAAGCCGAGCAAAAAACATTTATCTACTACGAAGCAAAATGTAACTATTTTAACTGAGTCTTAGCAGGAGCTACAGCAGCGTACAAAAGTAAAAGCACATTAAGCACCGGAACGAGTAAAAGGATAGACCAAAATGGCTTCCTACCAATATCATTAAGTCGCTTGATGAGCTGCATCAGGATACAAAATAATGCTGCTATTAAAGCAACAATTCCAAAAAAATACGCTAGGGGCATCAAAAACTTATGTTTTTCATCATGGCTAAAGTAATCGATTCCAGCATAAAAAATGTAGGCCACTGCGACTAACATAAGTAGCACTCGTATTGAAAATGTGCCCGGACCGATTCGTCCTTGGGAACTTAAAAATGAGTCTTTCATAAGAGTATTAATTATCTTCAATGATTCATCTTATAGATTATAAGTGCAACAAAAACTTCAGTTAAATGTTTTATGATTTCTAAGTTCTTCGAATTAATCTTTGATACGTAAGGTAATCGCATTTATTGCCCATTGTGCATGTTCGGCTAAAAGACTATCGGTTCCCTCGGCAACTAATCGCAATGAGGGCAAGTCAAATGCATCTCCAACATTACCTAAGACAACACATATATTTCGTTTAAAGCGGCGAATTTTAAGCCGGCGTATTGGAGAGCCTTGCATCCGTTCTGTGAAGATTTGCTCTGACCAATGTAACATATCGCGCAAAATTGGGAGTTCTCGCGCAGCAAACTTAGCTTCTTTATGTGGCACAGCCCACCGATTCCATGGACAAACATCAAGGCATTCATCACAACCATAAAGACGATCGCCAATTGCAGATCTAAACTCAACTGGTATAGGTCCATCATGCTCTATAGTTAAATATGAAATGCAACGCCGAGCGTCTAACTGGTACGGCGCTGTAATCGCCTGAGTGGGGCAAATATCCACACAGCGAGTGCAAGAACCACAACGATCTTTGCTAGCTTCATCAGGAGTTAATTCAAGAGTCGTTACAATATTTGCCAAAAATGACCATGTACCCCACTTAGGCTCTACTAATATAGTGCTCTTTCCTTGCCAACCAAGACCTGCGGCAGCTGCAATCGGCTTTTCCAATATAGGACCAGTATCCACATAGGGGCGCTGCAAACTTCCAAATTCTTCGCGTAATATTCGGCAAAGCTTTTTTAAACGTTTAAATATAAGATTATGATAGTCATCACCCAACGCATACCTAGCAATTCGGTAATTACGATCGAGATCAGGCTGATAATAATTCATCGCAAGCACTAAGATACTTCGTGCCTCAGGAATCAACCGCTCCGGATGTAAGCGCCGGTCATTATTTCTCTCCAACCATGTCATGCTACCATTTTTGCCCTTGGCAATCCAATCACGATAATAGTTTTCTCTCAATTCGACTGGTACTGAGGTAATTCCCAATGAGTGGAATCCTACATTTCTCGCCTCCGCTTCAATACGATGACGAATCTCACTAGTCCTATTTTTCATAATTCATCGGTTAAGTTACATTTTCAGGTGACAGCCAATAAAAAATATTATTTAAATTTCAAAATGAATAAACAATCAATTACAGGCGCCGCCCTAATTATCACTCTCATCATAGTAGTTCTTGCTGGCTCACGCTTATACGTAAGTGTCCCTGCCGGCCATGTGGCTGTGGCGACACTTTTTGGTGAAGTTGTCGATAACCCCTACGAAGAGGGTCTAACTTTCCCTGTAAACCCGCTGTATGAATTTACTTTTTACGATATCCGTGAAAAAGAATTAAAGGAAAGCGCGGGAGTGCCGAGTCAGGACCAGTTAACCACGAGCGTAGACGTGAGTATAAAATTCAGAATTGATGGCAGTCAAACACCACGAATACTTCAGGAAACTGGTACTTTTGAAGACGCTATTCGAGTTCAGATTCAGCCGAAGCTTCGCTCTGTAGTTCGAGAACAGGGAAAAAGCATTGTACGAGCAGAAGATTTCTTCTTACAGCAAACCCAAGAGAATTTACAAACTGCTATCTTCAGTTCTATGAGTGACTATTTAAACGAGCGTGGAATTATCTGTCTCGATATTCTCATTCGTGATATAAGTTTACCTCCATTTATTACTCGCGCAATTGAATCAAAGAAAGAACGTGAACAAGAGGTACAAAAAGAAAAAGCTGAGTTGGAACGATTCCGTATGGAGCAACAGCAAATCATAGCGCAGGCAGAAGCGAAGCGAGAGGCTTCCGAGTTAGATGCCGAGCAGCGACGAATCCTAGCGGATGCGCAGGCTTATGAAATTACACAATTAAACGAGGCAATTGCTAAAAATCCTGCATATGTTCAAATTCAAGCACTTGAAGCGCTGAAGGCCATCTCAGCTAATCCATCTAGTAAAATATATTTTATTAATGGAGACTCTCCTGCACCTCTGCCTCTCATGAATATGGGAGAACCCATTACAAAGTAAATTATTGTTCCATACCTCGAGAATTAGAAATAGCGATTGCTCGCGCACTTGATTTTTCAATACTTTATTTGCATGGAATATATGTAGGAAAATGAAACACACCCAACAATACAGGTAGTCTTGGAAAACTATCATAACAATCTAGTTTAGAACTATGTAATTAGCTCTGTGTCAGCAAACTATACTGAAGATAACATTAAGTCACTGGACTGGAAAGAGCACATCCGATTGCGCCCAGGAATGTACATCGGTAAGCTTGGTGATGGCTCGTCGCAGGATGATGGAATATACATTTTATTGAAGGAAGTACTCGATAATTCCATCGATGAATTCGTGATGGGGCACGGAAAAATCATCGAAGTAACTATCGACGCAACACATGTTGAAGTGCGTGACTTTGGCCGAGGAATTCCTCTCGGTAAACTCAAAGACTGCGCCTCTAAAATTAATACCGGCGCCAAATACGACTCTGAAGCATTTAAGAAGTCTGTAGGTTTAAACGGAGTTGGCATCAAGGCAGTCAATGCCTTATCCTCTGAATTTTATATACAAGCGTTTCGTGAGGGAAGAACTCGTTCGGTAAACTTTGCTCGGGGAGAAGTTATAAATGAAGATATTAGTGACAAAAATGCAGGTAATGAAACCAGCGGCACACGACTCGCCTTTGATCCAGACCCATTGATCTTCGGTAGCATCCGATACCGAGAGGATTATGTTACAGACATGCTTTGGAACTACGCATTCCTAAATAGTGGATTAACTGTGATTTACAACGGCAAGAAATTTAAATCAGAAAAAGGTCTGCACGATCTACTAGAAAATAAATTAGACGGAAATCCACTCTACCCAATTGTACATTTAAAAGGTAAAGATATCGAAATTGCCTTTACCCATTCTAGCGGCTATGGAGAGGATTATTACTCCTTTGTTAACGGACAGCACACTACGATGGGAGGTACCCATTTGTCCGCTTTTCGCGAAGCCTTAGCTAAGACAATTAAAGAATTCTTTAATAAAGATATCGATGCAGTCGACATAAGGACCTCGATCTGTGCGGCTGTCAGTATTAAGGTAGAAGAGCCTGTCTTTGAGTCTCAGACTAAAACAAAGCTTGGGTCACAGGAGATGGGACCAAAAGGGCCAACAGTGAGAACTTTTATGGTTAATTTCATCAAACAAACCCTAGATAACTATTTACATCGTGAACCCGATACTGCGAAAATACTTATCGATAAAATACTTGAATCGGAGCGCAATCGTAAAGAGTTAAAAGGCATACAAAAGCTAGCACGAGAACGTGCCAAGAAAGCAAAAATTCATAATAAAAAGCTTCGTGATTGCCGTATACATTTAGACTCAAAGAAAGAAGGACGCCTTAATTCCACATTATTTATTACTGAAGGAGACTCTGCTTCTGGTTCGATCACGAAAGCACGAGATGTTAAAACTCAAGCTGTTTTCTCCCTCAAAGGAAAACCCTTAAACTCTTTTGGTCTATCCAAAAAAATTGTCTATGAAAACGAAGAGTTTAATTTGTTACAAGATGCCCTTAATATTGAAAATGGCCTAGAGGATCTTCGTTTTAACAATGTAGTCATCGCCACTGATGCGGATGTCGACGGTATGCATATACGCCTACTTTTAATAACATTTTTCCTACAATTTTTCCCAGAACTAATCCGCCAAGGTCATCTACATATATTACAAACTCCCCTATTTAGAGTACGTAACAAAAATGTCACTCTCTACTGTTACACTGAAACTGAGCGGCTTAGTGCGATTAAAGAGTGCAGTCCAAAACCAGAAATTACTAGATTTAAAGGCCTTGGAGAGATTTCCCCAGACGAATTTAGTCACTTTATTGGGAAGAATATACGCTTGGATCCTATAATTATACCAAAAGGAATGACGACTCGCGACCTTTTAACTTTTTATATGGGTAAAAATACCCCAGAACGACAAGAATTTATAATCGATAATCTAAAAGTACTTCGCGACGAGATTGAAGAACAAGTTGCTAGTTAGCTTTTGCGCTATTTTGGTTAGAGAAATATTTAAATAATCTGCTTTTATTGCAGTTATTCAGCCTAAATTAGTCAGTGGAAAGTATCTATCAAACTTGTGTACTTTTTACGCTTTTCTCAATTCGACAAGCAGATCCTTACTATCTACCTGATCACCAGCTTGTGCTTCTATGCGATCAACCACACCGTCGGCTAAAGCATATACAGTAGTTTGCATCTTCATCGCTTCTAGAACACAAAGCTTCTCCTTTTTTTTGACCTTCTGTCCTACAGATACTGAAACGCTACTGACCATAGCGGGAATTGGTGAACCAACTTGTAATTTATTCGCAGGGTCAGCCTTATCGCGCTTCTTCGACTGCGTTTGAATTGACCGGTCTAGAATTGTGCACTCACGAGCCCGCCCATTTAATTCAAAAGTCAATGTGCGTAGTGCCTCCTCATCGGGTTCGGAAACATAGACTAGCTTAATAATGAGAGTTTTGCCCTGCTCAATCTCTACGGAAATTTCTTCCCCAGGATTTAAGCCATAGAAAAAAGCAGGTGTAGGTAGCACACGCGCGTGCCCAAAGCTATCCACATACTTAATTAGTTCTTTATAGACCTGAGGATACATTAAATAAGAATATAAATCATCATCGTTTATATCCCGCTTCAAAGTGCGGCGTAAATCCTTGCGAACTGCATCTATTTCGACTTTCTCCGCCCGTTTACCTGGACGACCTTTATAAGCTTTACGATCGCCTAATACAACTTGCTGCACTTTCTTAGGCCATCCGCCCTTAGGCTGTCCTAATCCTCCGGAAAGCATATCAACAACCGATTCAGGAAAAGCTGTTCCCGGCTCAAGATTGACCAAATCCGCAGGCTCAATTCCTTTAGTGAGTAAGAACATCGACAGGTCGCCTACAACTTTCGAAGATGGAGTAACTTTCACGATATCACCAAATAATTTGTTCACCTCATGATAATATCGTACAACCTCTGGCCAACGTGCACCTAGTCCAAGCGCTCGTGCTTGCTCGCGTAAGTTAGTATACTGACCACCAGGCATTTCATGCTTATAAACTTCGGCAGAACCGAACTTAGGGCTTGTATCAAAAGGTCCATAAAATTGGCGAACTGCCTCCCAATAAATTGATAACTCATTTAAAAACTCTAGGTTCAATCCTGTATCTCGCTTTTGCCCGTGCAGCGCATTGACAATCGAGTTTAAATTAGGCTGTGAAGTTAGGCCTGATAGCGATGAAACAGCTAAATCTACGACATCAACGCCCGCCTCGGCAGCTTTAATAATTGATGCACCAGCAATGCCGGAAGAATCATGCGTATGAAAATGCAAAGGAATGCTAATTTCGCTACGTAAGGCCTTGACCAATTTATATGCCGCATGCGGCGTGCATAGGCCAGACATATCTTTTAGAGCCAATATGTGAGCACCCATTTGCTCGAGCTCTTTAGCCATATCAACATAGTATTTTAATGAATATTTATCGCGCGCTTCGTCTAGTATATCGCCTGTGTAGCAAATCGTAGCCTCACAAATAGAATTAGTGTCCTTACGAATAGAATCCATAGCGACTTTCAAATTTGGGAGATAGTTTAGCGAGTCAAATACGCGAAAAATATCCATCCCAGAATCGGCTGAATGCTTAATGAAGCCACGGATTACATTGTCCGGATAATTCGAGTACCCAACTCCATTTGCTCCACGCAATAACATCTGGAAACAGACATTAGGAATACGTGCACGTAGCCGTCGCAGGCGCTTGAAGGGGTTTTCATGTAAAAAGCGCATGGAAGTATCAAATGTAGCCCCACCCCAACACTCTAAAGAATATAGGTCACCGGCTCGCTGTGCAATAGCATCGGCTACCTTCAATTGATCATAGCTACGCATTCTAGCTGCTAATAGCGACTGGTGCGCATCGCGCATTGTCGTATCGGTTATAAGTAACTTCTTTTGCTTACGAGTCCACTGTGCAAACTTATCAGGTCCATATTTAGCTAAATAGTCCTTTGTGCCCATAGGTAACTTATGAGTATGGTCATGAGTGGGTACGATAACTGGTAGGTCCATTATTGGTACCGGGCGTCCTTTGACCTGATCATTACCATTTACAATTGTCTCCCCTAAGAGGTTAAGGAGCTTGGTTGCGCGATCACGACGCCTCTTAAAATTAAATAATTCTTTCGACGTATCGATCAGAGTAGTGGTCGCTTTCCCGGAAACAAATATCGGATGGTTAATCACATTCTCAATAAAAGGAATATTAGTTTTTACCCCACGAATGCGCATCTCCCTGAGAGCACGATCCATTCGCTGAATGGCTAAATCAAAGTTGCTTGCCGAAGCGGTTAACTTAACTAAAAGAGAATCGTAATAAGGGGTAATAACAGATCCTGTATCGCCCATCGCACCATCTAAGCGAATACCGAACCCTGCAGCGGAGCGATAATTGACTATCTTTCCATAATCAGGCGCAAAATTCTTTTCAGGATCCTCTGTCGTTATACGAGCCTGAATCGCAACCCCATTACGAGCGATTAACTCCTGTTTTGGAATTCCAATTTCTTTGGAGTGTAAACTATAACCCTGCGCAATTAAAATCTGACTACGAACAATGTCGATGCCGGTAATAACTTCGGTTACGGTGTGCTCAACTTGAATCCGTGGATTCATTTCAATAAAAAACCAATCATCACAATCCAAGTCATAAAGAAATTCGACGGTACCTGCACTGTAGTATCCGATCGATCGAGCAATTTGGACTGCCGCATCACATAGAGCAGCGCGTACATCATCTGGCAGTCCAATAGAAGGGGCTATTTCAACCACTTTTTGATGGCGACGCTGCACAGAGCAATCTCGCTCATGTAGATGCACAACATTACCTTGTTTGTCTCCTAAAATCTGAACTTCGATATGCTTCGCACGCTCAATATATCGTTCCAAAAAAACCGCTGAATTTCCAAATGCGCGCTGTGCTTCACCCTGTGCCTCTTCCAGTGATGACTTCAACTGCTTGGGATCTTTAACCACACGCATACCGCGGCCACCACCACCAAATGCAGCTTTAATAATTAATGGAAAACCGATTGTTTTAGCAATTTTCAAAGCCTGCGATGGATCTGCTATTGGATCTTCAGTCCCCGGTAAAGTAGGCACATTAGCTTTCTCAGCTATTTTGCGAGCCTCAATTTTATCTCCCATCCGCGACAATAAGTCAGAACTAGGCCCAACGAAATTAAGTCCATTTGCTTCACAAGCATTGGCAAAACCAGCATTTTCTGACAAAAACCCATAACCTGGGTGAACTAAATCAACCTTGTTTGCCTTAGCTATGTCAATGACGCTATCAATATCAAGATATGCGGCAACAGGACCTTTGCCCTCTCCAACAAGGTACGACTCATCTGCTTTGAAGCGATGAACTCCAAATCTATCCTCATTGGCATAAACTGCCACCGTGCGGTAAGCAAGCTCTGTGGCACTTCGAAAAATTCTTACAGCAATTTCGCTGCGGTTAGCGACTAATAATTTCTTCATTGTTTTGGGAGCAGTAATTTTTGAAGTTGAAGAAATTAATAGCTCAAGCACAAGTCAAGAAAGTGCAACTAAACGATATTCTAGAAGACAATTACCATTGGACGATAGTTTCTACTTGATAGACTCAATGAATTACACTTTCACAAAAGAGTAATTCATCACTAAGAAAGTCCTAATACCCCTTATTTTTATCGTATTCCATGCCAAAAAAAAAGCCGCCAAATAAGGCAGAATCACTCGAATTGCCCTTCGAACAGTCGATTGATACAGATCTGAAAGAGAAAAGTACAATTGATGGATTGTTTGATCTTCAAACTAAATCAGGCCACGTCGACCATATGTTTAGCGAATGGTTTCTTGATTATGCTAGCTATGTAATTTTAGAGCGTGCTGTGCCACATGCTAATGATGGCCTTAAGCCAGTCCAGCGACGAATTTTGCACTCCATGCGCGAGTTAGAAGATGGGCGCTACAATAAAGTTGCTAATGTAATTGGCAACACAATGAAGTATCACCCACATGGCGATGCGTCTATTGCAGATGCAATGGTGCAAATTGGGCAGAAAGATCTATTAATCGACATGCAAGGTAATTGGGGAAACACTTTTACCGGAGACTCAGCGGCGGCTTCACGTTATATTGAAGCACGTCTTTCCAAATTTTCTCTGGATGTAGTTTTTAATCCCAAAACCACTCAATGGTTGGCCTCATATGATGGGCGAAATAAAGAACCTGAAACACTTCCAGTTAAATTTCCATTACTTCTAGCGCAAGGAGCCGAAGGCATTGCTGTTGGACTTTCCTGTAAAATTTTGCCCCATAACTTCAATGAATTAATAGACGCCTGCATCGCGCTTTTACGAAAACAGACACCTGATATATTCCCAGATTTTCCCACAGGGGGTATCGCTGATGTATCCGAGTATAATAATGGTAAGCGTGGAGGACGAGTTAAAGTTAGAGCTAAAATAGAAGTGCTTAAGAAAAATTTACTAGCCATTACGCAGCTGCCATTCGGAAAAACAACGACTTCGCTAATTGATTCTATTTTGTCTGCTAACGATAAAGGGAAAATTAAAATTTCACGAGTTGAGGACAACACAGCCGAAAATGTGGAAATACTCCTATATTTACCATCGGGAGCTGATTCGGATACAGTAGAACAAGCTCTATATGCATTTACTGACTGTGAAGTATCCGTATCGACTAACATATGTGTAATCGAAAATGAGAAGCCGCACTTTTTTTCTGCACAAGACTTACTCTATTTAGCGACTGAAAAAACTCGAGAACTCTTAAAAAGCGAGCTTGATATCGAGCTAAAAGAACTAGAAAAAAAATGGCATTTTAGCTCCCTCGAAAAAATCTTTATAGAAAAGCGAATCTACCGTCGCATAGAAGAGGAAGAGACCTGGGAAGGGGTAATTTCAACTGTTCAAGCTGGGCTAAAGCCGCATAAAAAATTATTTAAAAGACCTATCACAGAAGAAGATATTTTACGCCTTCTAGAAATTAAGATTAAGCGAATTTCAAAGTTTGATTCCTTTAAAGCCGACGAACAAATTAAAGCCCTAGAAGAAGCGATCGCAGAGACTGAAAAAAACCTCAAATACCTAACTAAATTTGCAATTAAATGGTTCACTAATTTAAAGAAAAAGTACGGAAAAGGAAGAGAGCGAAAGACCGAGCTATCCTCGTTTGAAAAAGTTGTCGCCCATGAAGTAGTTATCGCCAATGAAACACTCTATGTAGATCGTAAGGAAGGCTTTGCGGGAACTTCTCTGAAAAAGGACGAACCAGTTTGCAAATGTTCAAACTTAAGCGATATCATTGCTATTTCGCAAGAAGGCACACTAAAGGTCAGTAAAGTTAGCAATAAAGCATTCTTTGGTAAAAATATTCTTCACATCGACGTATTCAACCGTGCGGAACCAAATAATTTAACTTATTGTATGGTCTACCGAGACGGTAAAACCGGTCCTACTCTAATGAAACACTTTACTATTGGCGGAGTAACACGTGACAAAGAGTACAATTTAACAAAAGGAAAACCAGGATCGAGAATTTTCTATGTCTCCTGTTACCCGACTAATAGCGGGACACCCGATGCGGTAAAAGTTAATCTCAAGCCAGTTCCTCGCCTAAGAAAGACCGAGGAAGAAGTCTTTTTTAAAGATATTGCCATACGCGGCCGCAGTACGAGTGGTAATATTATAACAAAAAATGCAGTAAGAAATGTTGTTCGCCTCACTAAGGCTGCTAGAGAATCCTAGGATTGAGTTATCAGGGCCTTATTGAACAATGAATGAAGTGAAATAAGGCTTCTCACTTGGAGAATCTTTCTACTAAATAAAGATTATGGGCAATTCCTTCGGCACACTATTTCGTATCTCCACATGGGGGGAGAGCCATGGTGGTGGTATCGGCGTAGTCATCGATGGGTGTCCGCCTCGCCTTCCTCTTTCGATTGAAGACATTCAACAAGAACTCGATCGCAGGCGCCCAGGGCAAAGTGATATCACTACGCCAAGAAAAGAAACTGATAGCGCCACAATCATATCTGGAGTTTATGAAGGACTTACACTGGGTACACCGATTGCCATTTATGTACCAAATGCGGACCATCGCCCATCAGCTTATACAGAGATGAAGGACAAATTTCGACCCTCTCACGCAGACTATACTTACCAAAAAAAGTTTGGTATTCGCAACCACGAGGGCGGAGGACGCTCTTCTGCAAGAGAAACAATAGGCCGCGTGGCTGCAGGTGCAATAGCCAAAAAAATACTACTAAGCGCTGGTAAAATAGAAATTAGAGCCTACATAACTCGAGTACATGATATTGAAGCGATTATAGAAGACTTTCCAAGCTTTGAGTTGGTGGAAAGTAATCCTGTACGCTGCCCAGATCCTCAATCTGCTGAAAAAATGGCAAAGCGTATTCGTGAAGCTCGAAGTGAAGGTGATTCTATTGGTGGTCTAATTGAATGTCGCATTCGTCACTTACCTGTTGGCATAGGCGCACCTGTATTTGATAGAATTGAAGCTGACTTAGCTAAAGCTATGTTATCGTTGCCAGCAACAAAGGGATTCGAAATTGGCAGTGGATTCAATGGAAGCTTATTAAAGGGATCCGAGCACAATGACTCTTTTATTAATAAAGATGGTAAAGTTGGAACAGAGACCAACCGCTCGGGAGGAGCTCAAGGTGGGATTTCTAACGGCGAAGAGATTATCTTCAGAGTTGCATTTAAGCCAACAGCTACGTTGATCCAAAAACAAAAAACTGTAGATGCATCAGGTAAAACAACTGAGCTCATGGGACGCGGTCGTCATGACCCATGCGTTGTGCCTCGTGCTGTCCCAATTGTAGAATCTATGGCAGCACTTGTACTCGTGGACCACTGGATGCGCCACAAGGCCCAGTGCGAGTCGTGTGTATTTTAAGGGATTCCTAAAGCGCCGCGTGTGTATTTGGGGGGTGGTGTGTTTGGGGCTGAGCGTCGAGAAGTTCTTTACGACGTAATTAAAGAAGGCATCAACAGCGAAGAACAAGTTCTTTACTTTAGGCCGAAAAATGAAGTCCCTTCTAAAACCGATGCTGCGCTTTTAGGGCTAAAAAATGTCAGTGTTATTGAATCAACTCTTAAGGATTCTAGATTATTACACAGAAAAATTAATGCACTCGCCGAAAAAATATTTTTTTTAGCGCCTGGAGATTCTGACCCTGCAGATTTTATAGAAGCACTTAAAGATTGGGTAGATCTTAATGACTGTGCTATTGCACGAGTAATTACAGTCGTCCATTGCGGTTTCCTAGAGTCAAATCCAAGGGCACAAACTTGGTTTGATGCCTGTATCCACTTTTCAGATATTATCTTATTAGCAGCCCGAGCAGGCATCAAGAATAACTGGGTGAAAAAATTTAAAGATCGTTACACTAAAAATCATTACCCTTGTAGATTCTTATTAGTTAAAAAAGGGTGTATCCAAAATCCAGCAGAAGTCCTCGAGGTCGAGGCACGACGAGTATCCCTTTATTTTGATAAACTAACCCCTATAGAGGAAGACGAATTTGAAGATCAAATGCCAGATGACCGTCAGCCAGATAAGTATATTGAGCGTCTTACAAGTGGACAAAGAGCATACCCTATACCTGATATTAGTAAACTAATCTGATGAAACATCAAATACTCTAAATGCACTGAATTCGCAAAATTACAAATGCTCGACAGCTATCTAGATGTATCAAATATTCGACAATCTAATAGTAGAATGAAGCCATTTGCTGGTCAGACCTAAATCAAGATTTTACAACATCCATGAATGAGAGCAAAAATTCACCTAGATCAAAAATTAATGAGCGAGAGAGATTACTACGCGATAAATATACCATAGCGGAGCACTTGACGCTCTCCATCCTTCTAGTAGCTTCTATTGTACTATTTACAGTCGCAGACCCTCGTTCCTACTGGTCTATGGGATTTATTTTAATTTTAGGCATCTTAGCACCTGCAATCCTAAAAGTTCACGAGCGTAATCACCCATTCATTATCTTTGCTTTATGGCGCCGCTTTTGGATCTACAGTGCTCCTATTACATTTATGTGCTTACAATTTGTTGTCGGCCTCATGAACAAGCCTGTAGTTAGTATAGAATTCGAAGGAAAATTTTATGATTCCATAGTAACTACTTCTGCATGGCTTCCTGCCTCTGTGATTACTCCTAAAACATGGTTAGCGGTGCTCGCTTATGCATCCATGTATTTGCTGTCAATGAACCTGTATATTGTTCCAAAGTCTCGAGCATTCTTTGAAGTTGCCCTACCACCGTTTTGTCTCCTAGCAGTTATTTTAGCAGGATTCGGATACCTTCAATTAGCTCTGGGGGCAAATGATGTAATTTTTACAAAAGGAACTAATCAATCGGACTTCTTTGCATTCTTTCCATACGATGGACATTGGGCTGCATTCGCCACTATTTGGACAGCTGTATGCATCGGCATGGCTCTGCTAAATTCTCGATATGATCCAGACGGTAACTTTATTGATTCATCTGGCCCATGGTATTTGACTGGTGCTACTTTACTAGGTGCCAGTGGATTCATAATCCAAGCTAAATGGCCGAGCACTGTACTACTAATCACATTTTCCATTTTACTAATGCTTGTAGCTATACATTTTTTAACAAAGTCAATGGATAGAAACCGTAATCATATCGCTCTTTTTTGCGGTCTTGGAAGTTCTATTATATTCGCTGCATCAATCGTGCGACTATTTCAGTTCGATACAGATAGTTCTGATTATAAACTACTTCATCAAGCAGCATTAGAAATATTTAAAGACCGACCATTTTTGGGATGGGGATTCGATAGCTTTGCACAGATTGCCCCCTTTTATACTGCAGATACAATATTAGGTGCAAGGTATGATCGTGCCTCTACCGACGTTGTTCATTATCTAGCAGAGTTAGGATTTTTAGGTGCTATATTACTTCCTGTTACATGTCTCATTATTTTGTTAGAATATCTGAGGGAAAGACGAAATGTTGTTTTAAGTCGGCACCTGCTCATTGGCTGTGCTGGAGTCGTAGTATTAGCTTTTTTCGATTCTCCGTTCATGTCTCCTGCCGTATTTTTAAGCTTTTTTATCGTTTTCTTTAGTGCAATGCGATGGGCAAAAATCAGCCGAATAGAAGATTCTTTAGATACTAAACCGCAATTAGTAATTTCCGACAAAGAACGTGGAGTTCCTATTTTTACTGGTGAGTACAAGGATGTAACTAAATAGATTCAATATGGCTTAACTCATAAATATGCAGACTCAGCATTTTGATTATATTGTCATTGGTGGAGGTAGTGGCGGATACGCTGCTGCTCGAACTGCACGCGAGTCAGTAGAGCGCGTTGCTATCATTGATTCTGCTGACACATTAGGAGGTCTTTGCATTTTACGAGGATGTATGCCCTCTAAAGCCTTACTCTACTCAGGGCAATTACTCTATGATGCTAAACAAGCCACTAGTTATGGACTAAAAATTCCAGCAGCGGAGATTGATATGACCACTCTACAGAAGCGCAAACAAGCACTAATAAAGGAATTTGCCGACTATCGAGGGGATCAATTAAACAGCACCCGCTTTAGCTTATTTAGAACTGAGGCGAAGTTCATTGATGAAGATAAGGTGCAACTCGGCAACGGTCAGATATTATCAGCAGACCATTACATGGTAGCTACTGGATCCGTTGTAGCCACTCCAAGTGTACCGGGATTAGCAGAGAGTAACTGCTGGACAAGTGACCATATATTAAATCTGGACTCAACTCCCAAAGAGGTGGTGGTACTTGGTGGTGGAGTTGTGGCATGTGAACTTGCTCAGTTCCTCACTCGAATCGGGACTAAAGTCACACTTATTCAGCGCAGTAATCACATTCTAAAAGGCTCGCCAAGTAAAGCATCTGCAGTCATAGAAAATAAATTCCGTAAAGAAGGAATTATACTATACACAGGCACTTCTCTTCAATCGGTAAATAAAGTTGACGATCAATATGAAGTTATCTTTGAACACGAAAATAAAAGTCTTTCCATCCAGACTCCTCACCTTTTGAATGCACTTGGACGTAAGCCAGCAACGCAAAATTTAGATCTTAGTGAAGCAGGTATTTCTACAAACAAAAATGGACAAATTATTTGTAATAAATTCCAGCAAACAACCAACCCAAAGGTCTATGCAAGCGGTGACGTTACAGGCCCACACGAAATTGTTCATGTCGCAATTCTTCAAGGCGAAGTAGCTGCAAAACATGCAACTGGTCAAGTAGTTGATCCAGTAAATTATGACTCTTTAGTGAGTGTTGTTTTTACAGATCCACAGGTCGCTCAGGTCGGACTCAGTAAACAGCAGCTAGATGCCCGTGGAGCTGAATACCTTTCTGCAGATTATCCTTTTGATGATCACGGGAAATCGATGCTCATGAATGCAAAATATGGATATGTTCAGGTTTACTGCGATCTATTTGGGAGAATCTTAGGAGCTGTGTGTGTAGGAAAAGATGCAGGAGAACTGATTCACTCGATGGCCGTAGCGGTTAGCCTAAAGGCAAATATACACGATCTATTGAAAGTACACTGGTACCACCCGACATTATCTGAAATATGGACTTACCCACTGGAGGATTTAGCAAATGCTTTGTGAGAAGATCACCAAACTCCACGATCACCATTATTAAGCGAGCGAGCTACTGCTACGAGTAACTGTACTGTCGACTCAATATCATCTAAGTCAACCATCTCACTGGGTGTGTGCATGTAACGTAGTGGAATGGAAAGAAGTCCAGTAGCAATTCCAGCCTGAGCCACTTGTATGGCCCGAGCATCAGTACCAGTTGGGCGAGGGTCGGCTTCAATCTGATAAGCAATTTTTGATTTTTCGGCTACTGCCACGATACGCTCAAAAATTAATGGATTAATATTTGGACCACGACAAATAATAGGCCCACCACCTAGATTAAAATTACCATACTTTCGTGGATCACAATCTGGAGAATCGGTCGCATGCCCAACATCCACTGCTATAGCAAAATCTGGATTTTCAGAAAAGGCTGCGGTAATTGCGCCGCGTGTACCAATTTCTTCTTGAGTGGTAGCTGCAGCGGTCACTCGAGCCGACAATTTATATTTAGCCAGTCTACGCACAGCCTCGAGGACTGCATAAGCTCCTGCCTTATCATCAAACGCCCGCGCGACGCCAACGCTACCACGAATGAGTTCGAAGCTTTGATCATAGACTGCGCAGTCACCTATTCGTACGAGCGCTTCAGCTTCTTTCTTTGATGCCACACCTAGATCAATCCAAATTTCATGAGTCTGGGGTACTTTTTTCCGATCCTCCGCACTCATCAAATGAATCGCTCGCTTTCCAGTTATACCTTTTACAACTCCATCACGGGTCAAAATTGACACGCGTCGACCAGAAATCATGGACTTATCATGACCGCCTAATGTATCGAAATAAACAAATCCTTTCTCATTAATATACGTTACAATGAGGCCCAATTCATCGATGTGGCCGGTAAAAAGTATAGATGGATCCCCTTTTGGATTCACCGTAGCAAAACGATTACCCATTGTGTCTTTGCGATATTCATCGACAACAGGCATGACCTGTGTGTCCACAACAGCTTGCGCTTCATGTTCGTGCCCGGTGGGTGTACGAGCGTCAAGAAGGTCTATAAGAAAATCAGGCGCTTTATACGTTTTTTTTTGTGCACTAGAATCTTTGTGTGGCGTAGTTTTTTTTGGCATAATTATAACAGTAAAGTATCTATATTAAAATGGCACTAATTTTTATTCATTAAAAGCGGTTACATCAATGCGTGCTTTATAATAAATACATACCTTTTTTAATAGCGGTAATGCTCGGACTTGTAGGGTCCTCCAGGCGCTACGCCAATATACCTAGCTTGCTCATCGCTTAGAGTCGTTAACTTACAACCGATTTTTTCAAGGTGCAAGCGCGCTACCTCTTCATCAATATGCTTGGGCAAAATATAAACTCCAGGCGAATATTTTTCGAGCTGTTTCCATAGCTCAATTTGAGCTAGTGCTTGATTGGTAAAGCTATTAGACATCACAAATGATGGGTGCCCTGTCGCGCAACCTAAGTTTACTAGGCGACCCTTTGCTAGGAGGTAAATACTATTTCCACCGGGGAAAGTGTACTTATCAACCGCGCCTTGATCATCTGGCTTAATTTCCTCGATATCGACCCCTGGCATGTCATTTAAGCCATCCACCTCTATCTCATTGTCGAAGTGTCCAATATTACACACAATCGCTTGGTCTTTCATCTTAGACATTTGATCGGCAGAAATGATACCACAATTTCCTGTGGTCGTCACATAGATGTCTCCCCACCCAAGGGTATCTTCTACAGTTAATACGCGGTAGCCTTCCATGGCTGCTTGCAAGGCACAAATTGGATCTACTTCGGTTACTACCACCTGTGCGCCCATACCCTTAAGCGCTGCAGCGCAGCCCTTACCTACATCACCGTAGCCGCATACAACGCCTACCTTTCCAGAAATCATTACATCGGTTGCACGTTTGATGCCATCGAGGAGGGATTCTCGGCAACCATATAAGTTATCAAATTTACTCTTAGTAACGGAGTCATTAACATTAATTGCTGGGACTAATAATTTACCAGCATTGTGCATCTCGTATAAGCGGTGTACACCGGTAGTGGTTTCTTCAGAAACTCCCACCCATTCCTCCACTACGGCGTGCCAGTGGTTGGGCTTATTAGCATACATTTTCTTGAGTAGATTTTTAATCACTTCTTCTTCCATGCTTGCAGAATCCGATTCTACCCAGTCGCTTCCATCCTCGAGGTCATATCCCGTATGAATTAGCAGGGTCGCATACCCGCCAGCGTCAACAATGAGCTGCGGGCCTGAACCATCTGGCCAAGTGAGTGCCTGCTCGGTACACCACCAATAATCTTCTAGGGTCTCGCCCTTCCAAGCAAAAACAGGCACATCCAGATTCTTCGCTACATAGGCAGCCGCATGGTCCTGAGTTGAAAAAATATTACAAGAGCACCAACGCAGATCCGCTCCTAAAACTTGCAAAGTCTCAATGAGTACAGCTGTTTGTACTGTCATGTGCAGTGACCCCATAATACGGACACCTTTGAGCGGTTGCTCCTTAGCATATTTTTCACGTGTTGCCATGAGTCCAGGCATCTCGTGCTGCGCGATCTCGATTTCTTTTTGACCAAAATCGGCTAAATTTATGTCTTTAACCTTATAATCGATCGTAGTTTTTGTGAGTGTATCTGTGCTCATAATCCGAATGTTAATGTAGTTATAGTGCAGCTTTTAGAGCCTCCGCTTTGTCTGTAGACTCCCATGGTAAATTATTTTTAGCGAAATGTCCGTAATTGGTGGATCCACGGTAGATTGGGCGAAGTAGATCTAATTGGCTGACGATATCAGCAGGCTTAAAACTAAATACTTTTTGCGCTGCCTGTGCTATCTTTTCGTCGCTTGTAGTGCCGGTTCCAAAAGTATCCACGTGAATACTTGTAGGGTGTGGGTGACCAATCGCATATGCCACCTCTAACTCACAGGAATCAGCAAGGCCTGCAGCGACAATATTTTTCGCTACCCAGCGAGCAAAATATGCGGCAGAGCGGTCTACCTTTGAGGGGTCCTTTCCAGAAAAAGCGCCGCCCCCATGGCGCGCCCATCCGCCATAGGTATCTACAATAATTTTACGTCCTGTAAGACCAGCATCACCCTGCGGACCACCGATTACAAAATTACCTGTAGGATTTATTAAGTACTCTGTATCAGCAGTAATTAATTCAGCAGGTAGTACTTTCTTGATGACTTCATTAATACAAAATTCTCGGATTTCGGCATGCTCCACAGATGCAGAATGTTGCGTGGAAATGACTACATTCTTAATAGCTACTGGCTTGCCGTCGACATACTCCAAAGCAACTTGGCTCTTCACGTCGGGGCGTAGCCATGGCACATGCACTTCCTTGCGTTGGTGCGCCATTTCTCGAAGTAAGCGATGCGCAAACATTATTGGTGCTGGCATCAGTTCTGGGGTTTGCTGACACGCATAGCCGAACATTATACCTTGATCACCTGCACCTTGCTCCTCGGTATCTTTACCAGATGCCCCGGCAGCATCCACACCTTGTGCTATATCAGACGATTGAGCAGTAAGGATATTAGACACAATGACTTTGTCAGCATTAAACACATCATCATCATTAATATAACCAATTTCTCGTATAGCCTGACGCACGATCGCTTCATAGTTGAGCTTTGCACTAGTGGTGATTTCTCCAGCTAAAAAGACATAATTACTTTTAACTAAAGTTTCGCAGGCTACGCGACTGTTTGGATCCTGCTCTAAGCATGCATCTAAAATACTGTCTGAAATATAATCGGAGACCTTGTCAGGATGACCTTCGCCGACAGATTCTGAAGAAAATATAAAATTTTTGCTCATACTATATTTTTAACATACGTAAATCGGGGCTGACTATGCAAGACTTACATCAAAATATCCTGATATTTTGATATGTTATTATTTTAGACCTGCATAAAAGGGATTCCAGCTACGTTCATGGGCAACTGTTGTTAGCGGTCCATGTCCAGGACAGAGCACAGTATCGCTCGGCAAGCTAAGTAATTTGGAGCGGTTAATTTCGAGTGATTTGGCATATAGATCAGCAGGCACACCGCCCTGTGAGCAAGCAAAAAGGGCGTCTCCTACACAGGCTATTTTTTTTGTTAATCCATCAATTAAATAACTCATTCCACCTATTGAGTGACCATTTGTTAAGCGCGCTTTTATTTTTAAACTTCCAACATCAAAGCAGTCTCCGTCACTCACAGCATATGCACCTGCAAAGGGTTCGCGCTTTGGTCCGTACAAAGTAGCAGTAGAAAAAGCTGCAAGCAGAGCGCTTACTGAAGCGACATGATCCCGGTGGGTATGCGTGAGATAGATCGCCTGTAGCGAAGCGCCTATCGAATGAATTGCAGCAAGAATTTGGTCTGGGTCGGTTCCGGTGTCAAAGAGTACCGCTGCCGAACTTTTAGGACACTTCACTAAGAAACTATTAACAGTCATCTGCCCGAATCCAGGCATCGAGAAAGAGGTATTAAAAGTATGCAAATCTTTTAATTTGAATCGCTTTGGCGTGGAGTCGTTACTGGCAAGAGCTTCCACTGCATCCGGGTGTAGTCCTAGGACAGTAGCGACTTTAGATGAAGCAAGTGGATCAAAGTTTCCTTTTAGTAAGCTTGTTACCTGCTGCGTTGTCAGTCCTGCTAATTCGGCAACTTTTGACTTACCAAGACCTAATCCTGTAGCAGCCTTAATAAGAACATCCTCAAAATTATCTTCCAATTCAATGCGCATTTTTTTTTGGATAAACGTGAGCAATAAGAAGTAAAAAAGCGAGGCCACTTAACAAACACACTGGTGGTGACACGCCATATCCGAGAGGTAAAAATCCAGCTAACACTGCAACCAAGCCAGTTAATGCAGCAAATGGCAACTGCGTGCGAAAGTGCTCGAGAGGTTCGACTCCAGCAGCAATTGATGCAATTATAGTTGTATCACTAAATGGACTACAATGATCTCCAAAGACTGCGCCGCTAAAGACTGCGCCAATGGCAGCGAAAATAAATGGATCACGCTCTACGTTAGAAAGTTCTCCAGTCATTGCAAAAATGAGCGGTATACTAAGCGGCATTAGAACAGCCATTGTACCCCAAGAGGTACCTGTCGAAAATGAGATGCATGCACCTACCAAAAATATAATGGCAGGCATGTAAATAATAGCTACATGCCCACTTAGTTGAGAGGATAAAAAAGTAGCAGCACCTAAGTTAGAAATAGCAGTTCCCAGCATCCACGCAGCAATTAATATTGCGAGTGGTCGTAATAGGTTGCCCATCCCAAGAAAAAATATGGATAGTACTTCAGGACGAGCTTGGTTTGCGCCCAGCATAGGGAGCACCAACCATACAGCGGCAACTATGGATGCCAAAATTCCTGAGGCGATTAGAATAATGGGAACCTGTGACTCGGCTACTTGATACGCAGTAGCAAATTTACGAAGAGTTAGAGGCCATATCGAGTCTGTTCCAATACAATAGCTGACTACAGGAACAGCAAGTGCTAGTACCAGTATTGGTACTACAGCTCCTAGCCATGCGCCATTATGAATTGTAGAATCAACAGGCTCTTTGACTGAATTATTCGTATCGATTAAACGATTACGTGCCTGCTTTTCATAGCTGCTCATCGGCCCAGGATTAAAGTTACGAAAGACTGAGATCAG
>JAYYDJ010000029.1:0-22399 GCA_036160955.1 Verrucomicrobiota bacterium
AACTCCTATCATCTTAGTTCCCCCATCCTTCTTCTAGTACTTTACGGTTAATATGTACGGGCTGTTTCTCAATTAAATATTCACCTGCTTGCGCTTCAAAGCTGACCGTACCTTCAATCTTTTCAACTAACTGCCATCGCCAATTGTCCCTGCGGTAGATCCAATTAACACCTTTAAAATCTGGCAGTAGTAAATCAAAGCGATGCTTGGAGGCATCGTCCAGTCTCGCCACCATTTCCCCTGTATGAAGTTCCTTCCAGTGCGGACGGATAAACTCCACATCTGGCATAATTGTAAGGCGTAAAGCGTCATTTTCGCATGGCTGAACAAAATACAATCCACTGCCGGCATAGCGCACAAAAGGCGAATTCCCGAATCCAATTATTGATTGAACTGTTGAGGTCTTACTACCAAGTACTGCATGCGACCATTCTTCGCTTTCAGGCCACCCAGAATAAATCAAACAACCATCATATAAAACAGCGCTTGAGCGCGATTCATAGGAGTAAGTCGTGGAGACATCTTTAAACTGTTGCTTGGCCACCATGAATGAGGCCGCTTTGCGTGGCGTGGTATTTATATTAAAGACATGAGAGCCGCCCAAATATTCAGCATAAGAAGTCAGCCCATAGGTCCACTGAGTAGCAATCTGTGCACCAACAGAGCGAAAAAATGCTGCCATTGCTGGATAAAGATAGGCGCTTTGATTACAAAAAGTTTCGTATTCGTATACTAGCTTAGCTTTACCCTTAAAAGCATCGGATCTTAACCAGCCGAGCCCGTCCAAGTTGTCCGAACACTCTGTAATATATGGCAAATAATTTTGCTCACTTAAATCTTCGGTGTTTTTCCAAAATGGAGCTTTCAGATCCGCTTGCCCTGGGTATAGGCAGAAGGAAACTGCATCAATATGCGATTCAGCAATCCCGCGAAATGAAGCCCGGTTCTTAGTTATTAAGCGTGCCCAACCACAGTTCCACACGACCGGTTGCTTCATTCCTTCTGCACGCAGTAATACTACCATATCGTTGATGTAGTTCTTAGCATTATTATAGCTCCAAAGATCAAATTGGTCGCGAGTACCGTCCTTATTAGTCAGCTGCCATTTATCATATTGAACGTATGCGGGTTCATTAATTGGTTCTAAAACGGCAAGCGCAGCATGTGCCTTGTACATTTCCCCGTTGTAAGGATTTTGCCGGTTGAGTAATTGAACAATATAGCGTTTAGTAGCGGAAATCGCTTCATCATCAATCATCCACTCTTCACGAGAATATTTTGCAGCAAAGGATTCGCGATTATATGGAAACTGCGTGCCGTCGTGATCTAAATGGTTCAACAAAGTTAAGTAGACATAAAGACCGCGACTCTGCGCCTGCGACAGAGTATAATCGAGTACATCCAGCCAGATCGTTTCGACTAGATTGCCTTTAGCATCTGTGAAATCGGCGGGGTGAAGATGGATCCGAATAATTTCAGCTCCTAGCTGCTGTATCTGATCAAAACTTGCATCCGCTACTTGTTTCAAATCCTGCGCTTTTAATGGCATCAGCACGCCTTGGTTGTGCATGCGAGCAGCGTGTTCCCAACTAAGCATAGGCTGAAAATTCACACCAAATAAATTTACCTCGCTTCCATCTGCATAAAGCAAACGTCCCTTACTTGCAGTGATTGATTGAAACGAGCTAGCCAGCAATACATGATTAACTAGTAACAATAGAATCACCCAAGATTTGATTATCTTTTTCATTCGTTTGAGTATCTTTTCTTACTATACCTCTCCGCGCCGAGCTTCGAGCTCCTTGCGGATACTATAAGCACTATCTTCAGTAATACCATAAAGTTTTAAAGAGAATATTGCGAGGACAGGTGCTAAAACAGAGGCACCAACAAAGAATAGACGTAGCGTTGTGATCGTGCCATCTGGCTGGTCTGCACCAAGTGATTCATCAAAACCGCTAAAGTATAAAGCGACTCCCGAGACTAGAAATGTAAAGGATGTACCGAATTTGGTAATCCAAGTAAATACAGAGCTAATAACACCTTCACGTCGCTCGCCGAATTTATGTTCGTCCCAATCGCATAGATCGGCAATCATCGAGGGAACAATTACTCCAAGAGAAACCCAAACAGGACCATTTAATACAGCATCTAATAAAAGCAGATGAGGATATTCTGGGGTGAAAATAAACCATTTGGAAACTCCTCCAATAGCGGTTAGTAGAAGTACACAGCACATCGCCTGACGTTTGCCATATCTAAGCGCCAACCAGCGTAACGCAAAAATGCCTAAAAAACCAACGATAGCAAAGCCTGTTCCATTCATCGCATTTAAGACCAATCCGCCAGCTACATCACCTGCTTTTACATAATAAATTACAATGTACATCGCGATACTACCAGCTATGGTCCCACAAAAATTGAGCGCAAATACAATGCCAACCAAGCCCAGCATTGGCTTTGAAGAGGCGGCTTGCCCGATCGCTTTGATAAACCCAATTTCTTTTTTCTCTCTTTGAGCGACCTTGTAAAATCGCTCTTTTCCAAAAATCGCTGGTAAAATACCAAGGCCTAAAAATACGGTTAACGATAAGCCCAGCGCTATCCAACGAGCCCCCGCTAGCGGGCTTTCAAAACCACTCCAATTTGTAGCGGGTACGTACCAGTTAACACATAAATTTCCTATATTATAAAAAAGTGCTAAATAAAACATCAAGCGCGTGCGTTCATGGTAATCAGGTGTTTGCTCATAAACTAGCGCGTTGAAAGGTACCGAATAGATGGTAAAAGCTGTGAAAAATAATACACTTCCTATAGTTAACCATAAGAAAATACCCATATCGCTCATGTTTTCCGGTACCATCCATATACTTATAAAACTCACAGCCATAAGAAACGCACCAATGAACACGTAAGGGCGGCGACGTCCGTATCGCGACTGGCTACGATCGGAAATGCGCCCCATCAAAGGATCTGTAAAAGCATCCCAAATGCGGGGGATAGTCATTGCCAAGCCAAATAAGGCTGGGTTTAAACCAAGAAAAATTTGGAAAATTGGCTGCGCCATATATTGAACGATGAGTCCACCATTTTGAATAGGGAATCCACCTGCTCCAACAGCCAACTTCTGCCCCATCGGCAGACGGTCTTTGGCATTAGTCTTGTTATTGTCACTCATATTAGACTTTTAAAAAGCTATTTTAAGGAAGTAGGCGCATTATCGGCGGAAATAGTCTCCTTGATCAGTGGGAAGTCATACCGCCCTGGTTTTTTCTTAAAAGATATAGACCTAAAACCTGGTAATTTCAGCTCGAATGGTAGCGCTGTGCTCGAATCTAATTCAACATACGGCTGCGCGTCTATATGCCACTCCCAGAAATTACGCAAGCGTTTCGAGTGAGGCAGCAGTTCGACCTCCACTGATTCGTCCAACACATTAATAAAATAGAGTCCCGTACCCTCGTACTCAACGTAGGGGGAATTACCATAACCGACGATTTGCTTTGGTGTGCCAGTTAATTCCAAAGGACAGCATGCAATATCTCCAGAGTGCATAAAAGTATTATTCGCACGACTAACAGACAGATCCTTATCAAAAGAGAGCGCAAAATCACCGAATACATCCTCTGTTTGACCGCTCAACTCAAATTCAAAGTTGCGCGGTAAAGAACGAAACACTTCTCCAGCAATTATATAACTTGCGGCCTTCTTAGGCGTCGTTCTCAGATTCAATACATGCGAGCCACCTTGGTATGGAGCATAATGATTGAAAGTATGCGTCCACATGGTGGCCATCTGCACTCCCAAAGACCTAAAGAGTTTAGCAATTGCTGGGTGCAAATATGAACTAGTAGCGTTATACATTGTTTCAAATTCGTATACCAGCTTTGCCTTACTAGCAAACTGATCTGAGCGTAACCACCCAAGATGAAGGTAGTCCTCATAACAATGCTTTAGATAGGGTAAATAATTTTTACTACTGGTATCAACTGGGTTATCTACAAATGGATCTCCGACGTCATCTTGACCTGGATAGAGACAAAATGAAACCGCATCGGCTTTTGAGGTTGCGACTGCACGAAAAACATCACTTCGTCCATCAATCATACGTGGCCAATTACAATTCCAAACTACGGGTTGTTCGGCACCTACATCGCGCAGTAGGTCGTGCAATTCATCAATATAAGTACGTACTATCTCTTCGCGATATTTTCCATAGTATACATCGTTCCAAGGATGATCGCTCAGCTCTAACCAATCCTTAAAAGCGGCCTTCTTTCTGTTATCCGACATCATTTGAGCGTAAGTTAGATACTCTGGCTCGTTAATGAGTCCCCAAACAGCAATTGTCATGTCGTCCTTAAGATGAAGGCCTGAATAGGGATTCTTGTAGTTCATTAACTGACGCACATAATTATGGGTCGCTTCCACGACATGTGGATCAAAAATCCATTCCTCCCGAGTCGCATTTGCCACAAAGGACTCCTCGATCAAGGTAAAGTCCATTTGATTAATAAAAGTGATATAAACATAAATGCGGTATTCACGGGCTTTTGCGATCATGTAGCCAAGCATATCAAGCCACATGTTTTCGACTAAATTACCTGCTGCATCAGTAAAGTCAGAAGGAGTTAAATGGCAGCGAATGACAGTGCAGCGCATCTGCTTCATATCTTTAAGGCCATCGTCACATAGTTGCTTCATAGTATCTAACGACTGCGTAAATCCCAAGTGCTCCATACGAAACTTATACTCCCAAAAGAGATTGGGCTGAAAATTACTGCCCCACAAACAAACTTCTGCACCATCAGTAGTGCGTAGTACGCCTTTCACGACCTGCATTTTTTGTGGAAAATTGTGTGACATTGAATCGTTAATTTCTAGTAAATGCGTAAAATTGTAGAAACTAGTAATCCCCACATTCTAAACAAACAGCATAGTACTCTGTCGATAGATATCCTCGACTATATTAAAATGTGAATAGCTAATAGTTAGAGTTACAGTTTAGAAGTACTCGCATTAGAATACAAAATAAACCCAACACACAAAGAGTGTATCGAGAGTATCCAGATAATTATAAAACTAGATGATTCAGCCGCGAAGGCGCTGCTAGAACGCCAATTGTAGCAAGTTAATAATTTGTGTGTAGTTACTCAATTAAGGTACTTTAACCACATCTATTGTAAGCCCATTTAATATAAATGAGTTAGCTATTGCCTCCCCACTTTCATCAACACGCGTGCCAGAACCTATCGTGAATTGGGAGCTGTTAATTTCAAAGCGATGGTATTGACTATTACGACCGCCCACAGAGTTTTTTCCGCCAACAGCTTTTCCAAAAATACTTTGATCGGCAGCAGTTGGAGCAAGATCGAATTCTTTCGTTAATCGATAAGTCTCTGGCTGCCTGCTACTAGTGCTTGGAGTGGCGAAGAGAGTGTACAGCTCTGTGAAAACTAACTGCTCGCCCGGGGCTAAGCCTGTAACATTATCTAATTTGATAGATATCCATTCTAAATTTGCTTCTTGATTCGTGAGACTCGCGTCTTGGTTAACATTAGAGTTTTTACCAACAAAGTAATTATCGATAGCATTGTTAGATCCACCACCATGTACACCTAATCCATCATTTTGGTCATTTGCATTGCTATTCGCACTGACAGCAAAAACAATATCAAATGAAACCCCTGCTGGATTAGCAGTATTTAAAGTTCCAACAGTGTAAGGACTATTTATACTAGTGCCCGCTGTTACTGAGTTGATACTTGCAGCACTCTGCCTGTTGTTGATGCCCAACGTAGTACTAAATATCTCGGTTATATTTACATCATTACCTTGTTCAGGCGGGGGACTGCCTGACGGTGATGCTTCTCTTGGCGGGCCTTGTTCAGAGCCAAAGACAACTGACAACTGCGCATTTGCTGTGGTAAACGTTAATAGAAAGACTACGAGATAGGGCAATAGGTTATTAATAAGCATGACTTTTAAGGTTGAAAAAAATATACAAAAAAATGATTAAAGAATAATTAATTATCAGTTAGTCTACGGCAAACTAAAAGATAGTTACTCCTTATACTAAAGCCGAATAGTTAATAAGCTAAATTTAAATTATTCGTCTCATTCTTACAGTTCTCTAAACTGTTTTCCTTGTGTGTAGGCAACGTGTTGAAGGCTCAATTGCCTCATGCGCGCTTCGATCTCTACGTATGATGCCTGCCCCGAAAAGTTCTTGGTCTCTGAGGGATCTTGAACATAGTCATATAGCTCAACAAATTCGGGTTCCTTACGATAACGGTTTCCGCACCAGCCTGGCTTCTTCCACCCCTTATACCAGGCCACATAACGGAATTGCTTTGTGCGAATAGCAATGCCCATGTAACCTTTATTAGGATACAAGCTGGATGCGTACTCTTGGATATTAACCGAAGCATCGTCTAGAGCAGGAACCAAGCTTACTCCGTCGATTCCTTGCGGCGTAGCTAGCCCGGTCAAATCGCAGAGCGTTGGGAAAATATCTATCAAATTCACCGGACTATCGCAAATAGCGCCAGATCCCATGCCCGTATTTGATATGATCAAAGGTGAACGTGTCGCCTCTTCATAATTAGTGTGCTTACCAAAAAGATGCTTATCGCCAAGGTGAAATCCGTGGTCACCCCACAATACTATGACCGTATCATCATACTTTCCAATTTCTTTTAACTTGGCAACAAGCCTACCGATTTGAGCGTCTATATACGAGACGCACGCTAGGTAGCCATGAATAAGTTCTCGCTGCGTTGCCTCCGCTATCTGTCCATCTTTAGGTACACCACCGTAGGTGCGAGCCTCTACATAATCTCCAACCGAGCAAGCTGGAGCGCCTGCAGGGAGTTGCTGAAAAGGTGCTAATGTTAAAGATTCCCGATCATATAGGTCCCAATATTTTTTTGGAGCTACAAAGGGCAGATGTGGTTTCAAAAAACCCAGCGCAAGAAAGAAGGGTTGCGATGAATCTTTGAATCGCTCGAGTTGCTGCAAGCCGCGATTCGTAATCCCGCCGTCTTTATAGGCGTCATCTGGCACGTCAAAGTTTTCCACGGCAGGACCTGCGCCACGATCGCGCATATAATTGCGTAGCTCTTTGCCTTTTAAGCCCTTCCCCTTCCCCTCTGCCTCAAGAACTTTAGCCAATGCTAATACCTTGGGGTCGTGATAGTGCCCTGCCTTAGGACCACCAGTAAGCTGATTATAAGGATTCTTTCCAAAAAATTCAGTCCATGAGATGACATCCTGCGCACCATGCCAGTCATCCTCGACATTCCTCGGATCAAAAATCTTGCCAGTTCCGATCGTTGCATAGCCATTATTCTTAAAATGCTGAGGTATTGTCAGAATGTCAGGATGCATTTCGCGTAGCTTATATTTACCCCCTCCCATACCATATATACCAATTGTATCTGGAAAATATCCAGTGAGCAAACTCACACGCGATGGTCCGCAGATCGCTTGCTGACAATGCGCATTTGAGAAAATTGTACCATCTCCTGCCAACTTATCTATATTTGGCGACACCGCGTAGTTATAACCATAGCAATTAAGTAACGGCTTCAAGTCATCAACTGCAATGAACAGAACATTCTTGTCCTTTGCTGTAAGAGACGAACAGAATAAAATAATTAATATACTAAAAAGTTTCATAAATCATTTTCCATTTTGTTTGGCATAGGGTCCAAAAGTTGCCTCCTTGCCCCAGGGTAAAAAATCTGGCGCCACAGGATTGTCAGAGTGATTTTCTATGCCACTTGGTAAAGCTGCCTTCCAACCAGCAACTAGCTGTGACTTCAAACTTTCTACTACCTCACGATACTTATTACTATCGACTACATTAATAGACTCGGCGGGGTCACTACTATGATCATATAGCTCATGGCCTTTAAATGATCCATCCAGTTCGCGCCACTGAATATAATTGTAGCGTTCCGTGCGGATCGAAAAACCCTCAAACTTTGCCCGCGGCCACCCCCGCGGGTATTGACTAAATACCGCGGTCTTCCATTGACGCGAAGGCTCTTCAAGTAAAGGAGCGACACTATTTCCTTCCAAGTAGCTTGGTGACTGCAGCCCTGCAAGTTCACATAAAGTTGGGTATATATCTACATATTCAACAAGGGCACTAGTACGCTGATTCGGTTTTATTTTCGGAGCTGAGATAATCATCGGCGCTCGAATAGAGTTATCAAAGTTTGTGGATTTTCCCCAATGATCTTGCTCTCCTAAATGCCAGCCATGATCTGAAATCAGCATGACCAAAGTATTGTCGCGTAATCCCAGTGATTCTAATTCATCCATAATCTTTCCCACTTGGGCATCCACATAGGATACGCAAGCCGCATAAGCGCGCTTCATAGTGCGGGCGACCCCTTGGTCGCCGACCAACAATTCATTAGGGGATTCAGGAAGCTTATATTTCTGAAGATTGCACCAGTCAGTCGAATAAGCAGGTGAATTTTTAGGATGTGCCGGATTTAGCGAAAGGGGGACATTTATATCCTTGTAGAGATCCCAATACTTTTTCGGTGCACACCAAGGCAGATGGGGCTTCCAATAGCCTACAGCCAACATGAATGGCTTCTTTTGATTTGCCATACGCTGCAAGGTTGCGACTGCCTCCAGCGTATTTTTTCCGTCGTCGTAGAAGTCATCATCTACGTCAGCAAATTCATACGGTGGACGATCCTTCTTACTCAATTTTTTCAAGCTTGGATCCAAGTATTTAGTTCCATAACCAGCGCTGTAAGAATTCTCTGTAAAGTCCTCGTGATATCCATGATGAATCTTTCCTACTCCACGCACATAATAGCCTTGATTCATGAAATAGCGTAGAAAAGAGGGTCGATCCCCATCTAAAAGATTTTCTACTGTATAAATTGAGTAGGGATAATCAGTGCCGGTCGTATCAGGTCTTAGACCTGTAAGGAAGCTTGCCCTAGAGGCTGTGCAAACAGGTTGCTGCACATAAGCACGCTCGAACAAGGTCCCCTCTCTTGCAAGCTGGTCAATGTTGGGAGATACAATATAATCAGCTCCATAACATCCTAACTCTGGCCTCAAATCGTCTACGATAAAAAGCAATACATTCATTCGCTCTGCAGACAATACACTACAGGCAAAGCACACTAAAAAAAAGGTGATGATTTTCATCAAAGTTAATCGCGATTAGTACCAAATTCACCAAAAGTATGCGGCAAAGTAGAAATCACTAACTGCAATTCCTTTTGCATTTTCACTAATTGTTTTTGGTAGTCTGGGTGCTGTGATAAATTCTGCTGTTCGTATAAGTCTTCATTTAAGTCGTATAGCTGGTCTGCGTCCCAGTATGCAGGATACATCTTCTCGGTCTGATAATTGTGATGGTCCACACCCGTCCAGAATACCTCTCGCGGCCTAGCCGCCATTTTAGCAGCAACTTCTAGCGGCACACGATTCGCAATATACTTCCAATCCCGAGTAACAATAGCACGAGAATTACCCGCTTCAATCAGCATGGATGCTCGCCAATCTTTGGGTTCTGCTTGGCTCATAAGCTGCGGCAAAAAGCTACAGCCATCTATTGACATATCTTTAGGAATAGTACCTCCAGCTACTTCAATCAAGGTTGCTGCAATATCTACGTTGCCAATCAAGCTGTCGTTTTCGGTACCCGCCTCAATACGATCTGGCCATTTGACCATCATTGGTACTTTAGCGCCTCCTTCAAAAACACTGTTTTTACCCCGACTGCCATGATCACTAGTAAAAATTACTATGGTATTATCGCTCAAACCAAGCGCATCTAACTTACCTAGCACGGCACCGACATAATCATCCATGCGAGTAGCCATAGCATTTTTTATTGAGACTCCTTTAGCACGAGTTCTATCCAGTACGTTTTCGGCTGTCGGTAAAACTAAAATCGGCTCTTCAACAATTCCAGCCGAAGTCACTCGCTGATCATAAGAAGAGATATTATTATAATCGAAATAATACTGCCCATGCGGAACTGGAAGCGCACAATAAAGAAAGAAAGGCCTTCCCTTGCTCTCTTCAATAAATTTTAATGCACCCTCGCATTGCCAATCAAGATTCACAATTGAGTTACCCCATTCCATACGGTCGACTACATCCCAACCGAAACCACTACTTAGATAATCAATCCCAGCTTCGTAGTATTCCCTAATGGCTTTTTCAAACTTCTTGGTCGTCTCATAAGTAGCATTTGCCGCGTGCGCTTTTTTGTTACGCTTTGGCAATACCTTGTCTGGCATATTATGCCATTTCCCGATAATACCCGTGCGATAACCTAAATTTTTTAGCTCTTTAGCCAAGTTACTCTCCTCTCTGAGGATGGCTGGTCGCCATTCTAATGTAGCATGTGTATTCACAGGATAGTCCTTTTGCAGCTCTAGGCCTCTGGTGGCATATCTTCCAGTAAGTAAACAATAGCGACTTGATGTACAGACCGTCCCATTTACATAAAAACGAGTGAACAAAAGACCATCCTGAGCCAAAGAATCAATGTGTGGTGTAAATACTTTTGGTACTCCAGCCTTGTAACCCTTACCCACAACTTTACGCGCACCGTGCGGCGTCGCCCAAGTATCCACACGGTTCATGGTCAAATTCAGCTCATCAGCATCTAAATCATCCGCATAAATTAATACTATATTCGGCTGCGGTGTAGCAAAAATAGCCGTTCCGCATGCAGCCGATAACAAAACCAATAATACAATCCTTACACTTATCATCTTAATTTTTAAAAACACTGAAAGATTAGATATACACTAAATTGATGAGCTACCCTTGGAGTCAATTTAGATATTTAATACTTTAGCCATCCAAAGAATTATCAAATATGGAAAGCATCGCCATTTTTATGCTGTGATTACGGCATCAATTACTACTAATTCCAAGCAGGCTCTATGACATAAGTTCCTGGCTTAGCCTTAAAAATTAGTGGACTTTCGCTAATTAAACTAAGCTGGGTGCGCCCATTGATATCGACGCTAAATACCTTAGGGCGAGTCGGCAAGTTTGAGGCAGTGATGATTATAGTGTGCGCCACATCGCTCCTATATCGATTAGAGAGTTGCTTACGGTACTTTCTAGCAATTGCATAGTACTCTTGCGGGCTTGAATACGGCGGGTCGTCGTCCAAAGGTACCTGCCCATCTAGATCAAGCATTTTACCCCCTGTCACAGCGGAACGCAGCCACTCAACATCGGGCATAATCTCGATTAAAGTCCGGCCCGATGGCTCAAACTCGATGAAGTAAAGTCCCGTACCTGAATACTGCACAAATGGTGAATTACCGACTCCTACAATCCGATCAAATCCGCCCTCGATGGATTTTGGAGTCAAGAGGTGCTCCACATAACGAGGCGGCATATCACTAGAATATATAAGCATTGTATCATCTGCATAAGCCGAGCTGAGCTCCTTAAAATCAACAGCCGCATTTTTAGAATAATCCTCGTCATGCCCGGTTGTGGTAAAGGGCTCGTACAAAGGAGTGTTGCGAAAGACTTCACCAGCAGCAATAAACGCAGCCGACTTCCCAGGCGTGGACTTCAAATTTAAGAAATGTTGCGCTGCGATGCGATTGGCTAGCTTAGGAAGTATATATGTCCACATAGTTGCGATTTGCGCACCTTGCGCTCGAAAGTATTTAGCCATGGCCGGATACATATATGACGTCATGTTAGCGTGAGTTTCCCACTCGTAAACGTAGTGCGCCTTATTGCGGAAAGCAGGCTCATTGGCCCATCCTTGTAACTCTCTCTCATCATAAGATCTCTGTAAATACGGTAAGGCATTATGCTCCGAACCTAATTTGCGAAGATCTTTTTGTGCGTCCCGTACATAATTATAGACAGTACCTTGGGTCGGATATGTTGCAAAACACACAGCCGGCACTGCAGACTCTAACGAGACTAACCACTCCGCATCACCACCATTATGGCGTATCGCCATGGACCACTTATGCGACCATGCAACCGGAGCTTGGCAACCTATCCCGTGAAAGAAATCACACATTTGATCAATATAATTAAGTGTGTACTCTTTACGCCAGAGTTGGAAATTTTCACTAGTATTATCCAGTCTTTTTGAGTTTAGCCACTCTTTGTAATATGTATGAAAAGAAGCCTCTGGATCATCCTCATTAGGAGTATGCGGTTCATTGACTAGCTCAGCAATGCAGAAGGCTGGATCATCAATTATGCGAATCCCGTCATAAATATTTTCATGTGTTAGAAGATTACGAATATAGGCCTGCGAACGCTGGATAAAACTGGGGTTAATTAACCACTCATAATAACTGATCTTACCGCCCTCATTCAAATCTTCCATTAGAGTACCAGCTACATTTCTATTATTGGCGCCCAGCTCATTTATAAAAGCGAAGTAATAGTAAATTCCTCGCTGACGACATTGTGACATTAGGTAGTCCAATGTACGCGCATTCGGGCTGTTCATGAGGGAACCATCGTAGTAGGCCAACTCATGTGGCGATAAAGTAACACGAATCACCTCACAACCTAGCTTCTGTATCTCTGATAACCCTTCATCAACGATTTTAAAATAACTTGCCTCGTCATATGCGCCGCGTTCGATCAAGCCTGCTTTGATAAAACGGTCATACTCCCAACCAAGTGAGGGCTGAAAATTAACCCCCCACAAACTGACTTCATCGCCGTTAGGATAGACAAAACGACCGTCATTAACAGAAATGCGCTCTAAGGCAGCGAATGCGCTAACGGAGGACCACACAAGCCAGGCAATAATCCACGAATTTTTTATCACTTTAATTACGATTTTCTCTTTCTTAATTGGTATGCTAATTTGCGATTCTGAACCGGAGAACGTTAAAGGGTTACGTAATTTAAGGGTTAATGAATTTCTCTAAATAACTTCTTTGAATTTTGCTCTTCCTACAGCGTAGGAGCTGATTGTTACAAGAGAAAATAGAAATGAATTTACTTAATTATTTGGAGCTAAATCAAAGCTTACACCATAAAAGTTTTCATCACTAAGCTCTAGTACCTGATGCGTTTGCCTGGTTCCATCTCCGGTAATTAAGCCACTTAATCTATTCCAATCTCTTACCCTATGTAGTAAATCAGTCCTCTCATGTATTCTGTAAACTACACCAGAAACCGTATTAAATGAGACATTAGCATAGCCATCATCTATTATAATCTCCAGCCCAAGATCAGGTATTTGATTAGCATCCTGATCGCTAGAATTATAATATTTCTCCAACAAATAGTCATACCCATCGCCATCGCGATCTGGTTTGCTTTCTGAATCTAAGAGATCAGTACCATAACTAAACTCAGCAGCATCCCTGTAGCCATCATAGTCGGAATCTCTTAGGTATTGGTTACTTCCATGAGTAAACAGTTCATCTATATCCAATACACCATCATTATCATCATCAGTATCAATTGAATCTATTATACCATCTAAATCATTATCTGAACTAAGGTCTAATGTTATTTCTTTATGGTAGCTTCTAGACAATACTCCACTGGCAGACTTAAACTCATAGTATATTTTAATTGTATCTTGATCGTTAATGAGAGGGTCTGTGACCGTGTAATTAATGATAGATCCGGGACTATTAAGGTTTAAAGGAATCCAACTATCCGATGGAGTGAGTCTTTTGTCAGATAGTCTGTAATAACCATCACTGGGGGAAGATACTTTAATAGCTAACTCTCTTCTGTCAGTTCTATTCTGATGCCCACATATATCTATTGTCCCAAAAGGCTCTATCGGATCTAATCTTGCAGTTCCACTAATGACCCTCGATAACGGAGTCAGCATTTCTGCGTTGGCATTAGCGGCTCTTAATCTATAGTAGTAAGTAACTCCATCTGCTAAATTTTCATCATAGTAATTGGTTACCAAATCACTACCTCCCATATCCACATTTGCTATTAGTGTTCTATTATTACATTGAAAATCTGGCACTGTATCCCTGAAAATTTCCATTGAATGATATCCAAGATTATCCGGAAATTGTAATAATAAGGCTTCAGGCATTAACACATAGTCATTCCCATGGGCGTCAGTGGTGCTGATAACTGAAACGCTTGCTAAATTAGGAAATGGGTCGTCTCTATCGCACAAAGAACATAACGCATTATTAATCTCGTAGCTATCTACTGTGCCTCCATTGTCTGTATCTGGGTCATATGGATTTGTACCATACAGAAATTCCTCACGGTTAGATAAGCCATCATTGTCATAATCTACAAGGGAATCATTGTAATCTCTATCTGTTCCATAAAAGATTTCCCAAGTGTCAGGGATGCCATCATTATCATAATCACTGTAAAGTTCCTCTTGGGAGCCGTATTGACTCTCTCTTTGATACACTTGAAAAGCTTTTTCAAAAGTCCTTTCAAACCTACCACCTAAATTATCATACCCATTTACATAAAATGTTATAATATAGGTCCCCCCATAATTTAAAGTACTTGAATTTTTTGAAATCTCATCTCTACGAGTACTAGGATAAGAGGAAGCATATGGCGTTCTTGTATACCTAAATCCATATCTACCATCTCCTTCATTGCCATCGTAATTGGCACCATCATCTTTTAGTGTGAAATAAGTTGGACATGCGTAATTTCCATTAGGCATTTTAACTGTACATGTAACGTTTAGTTCTTGAATGCGCCCTTTAGAATCAGTAGCTGAAACATTAACATCAACTGGCATTCCATGTTCAAAGATTTCCCTACCACTCGACCTTCTGGCAGCTGCACCTCCATTTGTTATAGGTGATAGAGATATTGAAAATTCTAAGTCGTTGCTTGGTTTACCAGAGATACCATAAAATAATTCTGTAGAATTACCCGAAGTTTCAGTTAATCTAAAACTATAGTCTCCTTTTACAATGCTAGCACTAGGGTGAAAAATAATATGGTTTGTGTCAGTGTACACATTACTGTAGGTGCCGATGTCAATACCATTTGGATCCGTAAGTGTTAAATCAAATTTTGAATTACCTGACCATCCGACATACAAAATAGGCTCTTCAACTAGGTTATGCGATTGTTCAAGAGACAGAGCCCTAGTACCATATGGGGCAAAGTCACTCTTTCCTAAACCTACTCGATTTAGTTGTTTAGAGTGCTCTAAACCTGATAGAAATTGCAAAACTAGACGATTCTGAGCGTCTTCTATATCAATAGAATTAGTAATGCCTGGCATATGCGTATATGCACTATTACTGCTTAAACTTCTTGCGACTCTAACAGACGAAGTTGAAGCAGAACTATCAATTGGATTAAATAAATAATCACCATCGGTTGCCATTGCAATTTCTTGGCAAAGATCCGTTTCCGCATAGTTACCAAAAGCCCTAGTATTCACAATTGTTTTAGAAGACAATATTCTTGGCTTTACCGTCGTACCATAACCATCTGGATCTTTATCCCAATAATATGATTCGTTTTCTTGCCCATCAGTTAAGAGTAAAACTGTATCTATTGCGTTAGGATCCGAAGCTAAATCCAAGGCATCTTGTGCGATCCATAAACCATCGCCGATGGATGTAAAATTCTCGGAAGTTTGATAATTTACCGCCGCTTTCATAAAAATTCTAGAAACGTCATCACCTGGAAAAAGTCCTCCAGATGGCCTAAGATTATCTGCATCACTATTAATCTCGGATCCATCTCCCGAAAAAGTAACTACTGTAAACTTATCATTATTACTTATTGAATCTATATAAAAGTTCGCTGCTTTCTTTGCTGCGACTAATTTCTGACTATCTGGGTATTCCATAGATCCAGATATGTCTAATACTACTGCATGGTGAAAAGTCATATCTCCGTAAAACGAAGCGGAGACTTTCATGTCTGTAATTCCACAAAGAGTTACTCTGACATCATATGGTCCATTAGTGGGTTGTACGGGAGCCTCTACTAGTATGTCCCAAAGACCCCCTACATAAGATGCATCTATTACATTAGCATCAATTCCCCCTATGCTAACATTGAAGTATTCTTTATCTAACCCTAATATCGACGGATTATCAGGGCCATCAGGGGATATTGCTGGAAGTCCCGTTACTTTAGCCGTGATTACTAAATTGCCGGGATCATTATATTCACCTGGATAAGCTGGTCTAGTAAATGAAGGCCTCAATAAATCAATAACTGGAGTCCCCTCATCAAATTCCCAATCTACCGTTACAGGCTCTTCTAGTCCTGCAATTATTCCACACAACTTAGCTATAGGTCGTGTTGGTTCTGAAAAGAATACTCCAGCTCCCTCATTTCCCCTAACCTTCTTAATCCCTATAACGGCATTAGACTCATCCACTGCTACTATAGCTATTGCGATTTTATCGCTTGAACAATTTGCCTTAAATCCGACAGCTACGCATTCACCTTTACTCGTTACTTCTGCTTCAATATAATGAGCCGCCCATGAATCTATTTCTGTAGAACCAAAGCCTTTCGTAGAAGTAATAGTTTTTTCAACATTAGCTAAAGGATTATCTTGCTCATCTACATAATAATATCTTTCTCGATTCTCAATTCCCGTGATATCAAATTCCCGAGTATAATTGCATATAACAAAATCATGGAATATCGATTCGAGGGTTCGACCTCTTGATTCGATTAAGTTTTCCATAGTGACTTTTGCATTTGCGTCTGAAGTTGATGCATCTGAAACAATTTGATTCCAGAATTCCCGCATAAATTCACTGCCGTAATATGGCTCAAAAGCCCTATTAGTGCCTAACTGCTCCATCAAATAATTCCACCACAAACAGCCATCGTAATCTTTGCTAAATAAACTTTCATCTGGACTTGATAAAAAATTCTCAGCTGAGCCATCATAAAATGGATATCCCGAGTCATTGTCAAAATCTGCAACTGCTTTATCCTGCATTGCATCAGCAGTTCCTTCAGAAACTAATTTACCCCATAATCCACCTATAGAGCTCATACCACCTGCAGTATCTACAACCAAATCCATATAATTACGCTGAACATTATGAAATAACTCATGCAGGGTCATCACCCCCATTTGGGTAAAATCAAAGTTCCGAATACCGTTACCGGGACCTGAATGTAAAACAATATGATTATGCCTAGCATACCACCAATCATCTTTGACCACGAAGTCATAATCTGGTAGAATTGACTGCCAAGGTGGTCTGAACCCCATTACATTTACTAATCCATCATATGATTCGATAATATAATCTTGAATATTATCAATATCACTGACCGCTACGCGATGTATTGATGCGTCATCATCGTTGTAATATATGTTAAAGTCAGTGCCTTCATGGGAAAATTGTCTCACATGATCTGTAATCTCATCATGAAGAGGCAGTTTTTCATCAGCAATAATATGAGCATTTAAAAAAGAATTAATGCTAAAAATAAAGACGCAATAAACGTAAACTATAAAAGTTTTCATATAACCTAATAATTTTTATATCATACCCTTATGCATAAATCCACATATTTTATTTTGCCATCTTGATAACCTTATCCAAAATAATTATAGTATGAGTACAATTTGTTGCGGCTGAATAATACAACACGTAAAAAGACTGATTTACAAGATACAGCTAGTTTCTCTACCTAAGTTACATTAGCAGAAATTTCATTAAGGTTTCTCGTCTTTAAGGCTCCCTTAGAAATATTTTAATGAAAAAGAGTTAGTAAAGCGCGGTGATTTGATTGTGTCTTCTCTTACTTACTTGGTATCCAAATTAGCGGTTCTGAGCCATGGAACAATATAAGGTTCGATAGTTTCAGGATTACCAAATTTTTCTAAATAACTTTTTGAATTGTTTTCTGCCTCCTGCTTGGACGCTGTATTGTATACCCAATTACTATTAATTGCCTGATTAACTAAAACGATACGTGCTTTTGCTGTATCTGAAAAATCTTCATCGATCACGCTAGCTCGAACTTTAACTCTTAAATCTGTGAATTGTTTTTTTAACTTTTCACGAGTACTTCTGTATTTTTTATCATCATAAACATTATTGCTTTCAGTTGGGTCAACCTGCAAATCGTATAACTCCCAGGCTGCTGGCGTCGCATGCTTGGAGCGCTCCGAGCGATAGCCGACATTTCCTGCCGTCCCGTAAAATTGGATTAATTTATACCGTTTTGTGCGCATAGCAATATGGCCAGGGACATCATGATGTGCCATGTGCATCCAATATTGATAATAAGCAGCTTTTTTCCAGCTATTCGGCTCTTTGCCAGTCTCTAAAATTGTGCGGAAAGATTCTCCCTGCATGTAACTTGGTGTCTTCAATCCTGCAAAATCTAACATGGTAGCGGGAAAATCAATGTTTTCAATTATCGCATCTGAGCGAGTGTTAACTGGAACTACTCCAGGGTAACTGACTATTAATGGCATCCGAACAGATGGCTCATATGCCCATCTTTTATCCTGCATATCATGCTCTCCTAAGAAAAATCCTTGGTCCCCAGTGTAGACAATTACAGTATTTTCTAATAGTCCTTCTTTTTTCAAATAAGAAAGCAGCCTTCCAATATTATCATCCACTCCTTTTACGCAGCGTAGATATTTTTTTAAGTAGATATTATATGCCGCTCTTTTCGCTTCAGTATCTGACAAATCATCAGCTACTTGCCAATCGGCAGCATAGCTTCGGCGAAAGTTTCTACGACCAATCGATGTACCGATAACTCTTTCTAGCTCATTATTGACACCTCGTGTCGCGATAGAGCCCTCTCCCCTCTTCCATAAGCTCGGTGGTTCAGGCATTACAGTATCCTCTAAATAAGACTCATAACGCGGCGCATATTCAAAATAGTCATGTGGCGCTTTAAAGTGTAATTTTAAGAAAAAAGGTTTGTCCAATGATCGGTAATTATCGAACCAGTCTAGCGCTGAATCCATAATACAGTCTGTTGAGTGTCCTTGCATTCTGAATTTTTTCTTAACACCGGATTCGAAAAATTCTGGATCAAAATACTTACCCTGCCCTGGAAGAACTTTGTAGTAATCAAAAGCTGATGGTAAGTCTCTTAAATGCCACTTACCAATAACTGCTGTTTGATACCCAGCTTTTTTCATTTCATGTGCTAAATGTTGCTTCGGCTCAGGTAATCTATCATCCAAAGTCATCACTCCATTAATATGACTATATTGACCTGTCATAATGCTCGCTCGGCTAGGGGTGCATATTGCATTACCACAAATAACCTGATCAAAAACCATTCCCCTCCTCGCTAATGTATCGATATTTGGGGTGGGGTTTAGGTGCTTAAATCTAGATTCATATGAACCAACTGCCTGCCATGTATGGTCATCCGACATTATGAAAATGATGTTCGGTTTTTCACCTATCACCAAATTTACAAAACCCAAATAAATAGAAAAAATTATACCAAATAATCTTTTTTTCATAATACTCCTTTTAAATTACCAACAAATCAATAATTGCAGTCCTCTTTGAATATAGAATCCCCAAATGTTTAGTAGCTTATTTATACATAGAAATAGTTAATGCTAACATAAAAAACCCAACCCGTAATTACGTATTGTATCTTGAGTGGCTGACTACCAGTGGAGTATTTGCTCAAACGAATGTAAGACTAATCGGCTAACTTTATACGGTAGAATCGAGTATCTTCACTTACTGTAACATTCACCGTGGCGGACTCGCCTGTTGGGTTCCATACCTTCAAATCATCGCTTTGCTCTATTTCTAAATTAATCGTAGCGATTCCACCCGATACTGCTACCGAAGTTGAACCTGCTCTTAAGTCTTCAATAGCCGAAGTGCTGACATAATTATTTACAGTTAGCCAAGTGGTCAGATAAGTGGTCAGTTTACCATCGTCAAATCCGGGGTGTACGTCGATATTATCGGCAAAGCCATCGCCATCAGCATCCGCCTCTTCAACTGTAACGGTTCTATTTACTGATGCTGAATTACCGGCAGCATCAGTGGCAGCATAGGTGATAGTGTAGGTACCAATAGAGCTTGTATTTACTTCGCCAGAAATAATTACCTCTACAGTGCCATCGGTAGAATCTGTAGAACTAGCGCCTAATTCTTGGTAAGTATCACCAACGGTAAGAGTGATACTAGAATCTCCATTTAGAGTTATTACTGGCGGAAGTGTATCACGAACAGATCCATCGTAAAGCACCGATCCATTAACAGCTAGATCGTTAAAGTCTAAATCTGAAGAGGAAAACTGTATTTTAACGGTTCTATCAAAACTAACGCTTGAGACAGTTACAGTATTTGGACCTAATTTTATTTGTTGTGGATCACCGAAGTAATCATTACCGTTTGCGGTTGTCTTGAAGACTCTCAGATTTGCGCCGCTTGGTGGAAGCGAAGTTACATACATTTCTAATGTTTGCTCACTTCGGCTATATGAGCCTTCAGCACTTATTGTGAGTGTTGAAAATTTAGGCCAATCATCGTTACCTGAATCCGTAAACCAGATAGCCTCACTTAGTGAAATTGATGGTTTTGACGTATCAAGAGATAGCGCAGTTCCATTCACTATTAAAGAATCATATTCTACCTCGCCGCTGGAAAATTGTATCTTAACCACTCTTGAAAACGCGCCCTCTGGTACAGTGATTAGGTTAGAACCTATTTTTAACTCTTTAGAATCACCCGTATCCCATTGGCCGGTGCCGACAGTCCTTACCACTCTGTAATTGGCTCCACCTGCTGGTAGCGAAGTTATCCTAATGTTTAGTGTTTGTACTCCACCACTATTCGGCTCGTCGCTTGTAGCAAGAGTGATAAAATGAGGCCAATTTGATGCTGCATTGCCAGTTACATCACCAAAAAAACCAATTTCTCCGATAGATATAGCCGAAGCAGAAAGTAATGCTGATAGTATAATACTAGCAGAAATAAATAAATGTTTTAACATAGGATGCTGTTAAGGGTATATAAATATATGAATATAGTAAGTATGTGTATGTGAATGCAATAATGCAAAACATAATCGAAGCACTCAAATAGATAGCCTGCAAAGCGCTGCAATCAATCTTAAGATTAGTAATTAACAAGCTGGCAATTAACCTAAAGTTCGCCTGGCGTTATCAAAATCTATCCCCACTGCGGTCAGACAGTATACGGCTTTTTAAAAATCGCCCCACTTCGCCTTCTTTCAGCAATTTTTTCTATTTCAGAAGGATTCATCGGTTCAGGCATATTACTCTCCGGATCAATTTTCCAAAGAGCTGGTTGTAAGTCATGATTCACGGCCACTCGATAATCAAAAACAAAACAATCGCCTTCCCATAGACTTTCTTTTTTTGGCATGGATTCTAAATATTTTAAGATGCCACCTTTCAAATGATAGACATGGTGAAAACCTTTTTCTTTTAAATATGCGGTGGAGCGCTCACAGCGAATTCCGCCAGTGCAGTACATCGCGATCTTTTTTTCTTTATGCTCGATTAATTGCTGGTCAACAAAAGTAGCAAAATCGCTGAAGTCATCGGTTTTAGGGTTTATTGAACCCTGAAATTTACCAACTTTTACTTCGTAGTCATTTCTTGTATCAATGGTAACCACCTCTGGATCGCTGATTAATTGGTTCCACTCTTCTGGATCTAGGTATTCACCAACTGCGCTTCTAGGGTCTGCCCCGCTCTGGCGGAAGGTGACAATCTCCGGCTTTTTCTTTACTTTAAACTTGGGAAAGGGGCAGAAATCTGCGTAGGAGTATTTGACTTCTATCGATTTAAAGCGCTCGTCTGAGCGAAGTAGTTCTATCGTGCTATCAATTGCTTCTACAGATCCAGAGCAGGTCGAGTTAATGCCCTCTTGCGCGAGAATAATTGTGCCTCGCAAGCCAACAGACAAACCATGCTCTACTAAACGATCCGCCCACGCCTCAAAATCTGAAAATTCAGTAAAATGATAAAAGGCGGCGATCTTCCACAAACGATCGGTATTTGATACTTCCATTACAAAAAAAGAAAGAAAACGATATACTCTACAAAATCAATGAATGGATGTAATAGGGAATTATCGAAGAAGTAATAAGAGGTGGTACCCGAGGCGGGACTTGAACCCGCACGCCATTACTGGCAAGGGATTTTAAGTCCCCAGTGTCTACCATTCCACCACCCGGGCGTAAGTAAAATTAGAATCCACACAATTAGGGCGCTAGCCGTCCACCAGTCAAGCCTAGGAGTGAAGCCGATTTTTCTAATGAGCTATTTAACAAAGGTGCAAAAAAGATCAATCCTCACCATAACGAATTCTGTAAAATCGCTTCTGTGCGACATCGCTCTTGTCCTTAAGATTGATAGTCAGAACTGGCTTCTCCAAATCATCGTTCGCGCTGTGCGCCGCTTTTATCGTATACCGAA
>JAYYDJ010000030.1:0-11111 GCA_036160955.1 Verrucomicrobiota bacterium
GCAAAATGGAAGTAGGTGTACTGTTCGTATAGCTCCTTTAAGATGTCGGTTAGCAAATGAATGAAGCACTCTCAATGGTTTACCGATAGAGTCATCCTGCAATGAATCTGCGTAGCTTATTAAGATTGTATCGTGTTCATCCCAAACGTTCGATGTTGGAACGGTGACGTCCTCAAGTCCATAACGACCTATCATCATACAAAAACGATCTATCAGTTGCTCTGAGCGCCCCCCATAGAGATGAATAAAATGACGCCGCACGCGTTGTAATTGTTCTCTTGAAACCGATCTAATCATACTATTATTGTCCCATCTTTAGCGTTTAGGTACAGACTCTTCTGGAGCATCTCCGGTTAGTTGGGCTATGTGTTGTCGCAGTAATCGCCTCAATACAGTGTAGCTGTAGTATTTCTTAGCTACTGCGTAGTTGTGCTCCACTATAGATTCTTTATAATTAATGTCGTCGACTATGCGTCTTACGAGTTTTACAAGTTGAGGCGTAATGAAGCCGTCCATTTCTAGTAATTTAAAGCCTTTTGGCTCTATGTCTTGAATGTATATTGAATAGCGATTGATGATAACTGGTACTCTAAAATAGATTGCTTCAAGAAGGGCATTTCCGAAACCTTCATAGGTGCTTGGATAAGTCATTAGATCTGCATGTTGATATATATCCCAGAGAGTATACACCTTTTTACCTTCATGGTCGACTTGCCTAGCTTCACCAATACGAGCTGCAAAAAAACGTAGGTCTACCCCTTCCTGCTCGGCTAATTCCGTCAGCTGATTTTTATAATCTAAACCTTCGTCGCCAGCATCGTGTGATATCACTAATTTAAATCGATCATCATTAAGCATCCCTACTAGCTTTATAGAATGTTCAATCCCCTTTCTAGGTACTATACGAGTTGGTTGTAATATAAGAATATCATCATTATCGATACCAATCTCTTTACGAATATCAGCTGTATAGGAGTCTATCGATTGCTTGGGAGGGTTATCAAAATCAAAAACATTAGGCATTAGTGATGCGGTCACGCCCTTACGAAGACCTAATTGTTCAATAGCTGCTTGGTTGATACATATGTGGTGTAGGTTTGGTAAGCTCGGCGGGAATGCCATATCCAAGTAATCCTTAACTGCACCAACCGAAAATCGAGAGCGTTCCCAATAAAAATCGTGTTGGTGAGCTATCGCTGGCATTTGTGTCTCTGCCAAGAATTCTGTAACTGCAATACCTAGTGGTACATGCATAGGAATCGCTAGTACATTTTGAGGTATTAGTATATCGATCTTATAAAAATCCACAAATGCATATAATGTCTTCTTTAAGTATTTTGCTAGGGCATGAATGCGATCGGTTACCTTAGGATCACGAAGCGTATGCCCCCAAATCCTTTCGTTTATCCATATATTTTCGGGATGACCAAAATAAGCTTCTGGGATGCAGTAACTACAACCTATATCACGATCATTGCGCCCACTATACCAATAACTTATGTGCGCGTCGTCCCACAATACTTCTGCCCATTTAGCGCTTTCCAGCGAAACACCATCGGAACCAGCAAAACGAGTGGAAATAAAGCCGATATTTTTGGACATACTAAAAATAAAGAGGACTAATAATATAAAACACTATAAAACGTTCATAAAGCTATCATCATGCCAACCCACCTGGTTGTTTAAACTAGTCATTAATCCAATCAATTTAAATACAATATGCACTTATTTTGCAGTGATACCATTAGTTAACCAATCCTGTGATTTTTTTATTAGTAAATCCCTGGGAAAAACATCTTCCGCTTTGTTTTTAAGATCACGAACTATAACATTCTTGCTGGATTGATCACATGTTTGGTAAATAAGCGCAATCTTAGCACCTATACGATTGGCCTCTTTTAGTTGTTTGCTCAACGAATTGAACTTTAACGGATACTCCACATTATATCCAAGGCTACGAAGCTTGCTTGCGTCTTCAAGGGCTTCTTTACAAGCACCACTAGCTCCGATAATAACAATAAACTCAGGTGACTTAATACATATTTCACTTAATAAACTGTGATCTTCTAATAAATTAGACAGCGTGACATCCCCCATCGCAAACCCGGTTGCTGGCAATTCAGGTCCGCCAAGCTTTTGCACTAACGAGTCGTAACGTCCTCCACCAGCAAGTGCCCTGCCCGCACCTCCAGATTCAAATGCCTCAAATACGAAACCTGTGTAATATGCTAACCCACGCACAATACTTAAGTCTATTTGTATGCTATTGGCAACACAAGTACTGTTTAATGTTGATAATAAATTGTCCCATTGATTGATTCGTAGCTTTGCTTCTTCAGTTCGTTCTGGGTCAAGTTTTAAGTTCAGCAGCAGCTCGCATAAGGATGCAAAATCACGGATTTTCATTATATTTTCAATCATGGCCATGAAGTCATCCGCTCGCTTATCGATAACGTCACTTAATTGTTCTAAGCTTTGACTTCGGTCGGTTCGATCCATCTTGTCGATAATGCCAAGGACTGAGGTAGCATCCGCCTCATAAATACCCTCAGCTGCGAGTATTAGAAGCCATATGTCACGATCACTTAGTCTGATCGTAAAGTCACCTTCTTTAAGCCCAAAAGCTTGGAGGGTATTACCCAATAGTGATATTACTTCTGCATCTGCCCCAGGTCCGGGCTCACCAAAAATATCAGCATTAAATTGATAAAACGATCGAAGCCGTCCCTTTTGCGGACGCTCATATCTAAAGTTTTCTCCTATATTAAACCACTTGATTGGACGTTTAAGACTGTTTGCCTTAGCTCCAATCATTCTAGCTAATGACGGAGTTAATTCAGGTCGTAGAGCCACTGCTCGATCACCACGATCTTGAAAGTTAAACAACTGTCCGATAATCTCACTACCTGATTTTTCAATGTAAAGATCTAGCGGTTCAAGAATGGGGGCATCGTATTCGAGGAAGTTAAAACTTTGAGCAGTATTGCGCCAAGTATTGAAAATATGTATTTTGCGGACACACAGATCTGGATAAAAATCACGAAAACCAGGTAAAGTAGAAAACTGCATAGAACTAACAACTTTATAGAGCCAGTAATTTAATACTTTTTATGGCTAAAATAAGTTGGCTAAATTTCATTCAATTTCTTACAGCGAGTCTAAATCTATCTCTTTTAACTGAGCCTTTAACTCTTTTCCTGCTTTAAATTTTATCACAGCTCGCGTGGGAATTAATACATCAGTTTCTGGCTTGTTCGGGTTACGACCTATACGTGATTTACGTAATTGAACTTCAAAAACACCGAAGTTTCGTAGTTCAACGTTTCGACCTTCGCTCAGTGCAGTAGAGATAGCATCTAGTGTTAACTGCACTGTAGCACGCACATCTTTTTGAGGGAAATCAGTTTTATCGTATATGTCTAGTACGATATCACGTTTAGTAAGGTTATTTGACATGCTTTAATATATAATAGTCGTTGTTGCTTGCTGTATTTAGGCAGTGATTATGAATAACTACATTATTGATAATTCTATACGGAAATTACTGTCAAACGTGAAAAACACTAGTCCTCAAAATAATGGTAAATTTGTATTTTTTTATGATCATTTGTGCTTTTATCAATAATGTACTTTATTGTATTCATTACGTTTTTCTCTGCATATAATAATCTTTATGCACAATTAACCTTATATAATCGAACTAACAAACTTGTTATATCAAATAACGACAAGAATTATGAATTTGGATATTAAACGTTTTTCTGCAGAATACGAGGCTCTGCACGGTTACTGCTTAGTGTTTATACCACTAGCTGTGTTAGCTCTTATATCTGAAGGGCAGCAAAGTGGTCAATCTGTTTATGTTGTTTGTAACAATAAGTTTAAGGGTTACCAAGCTGGTTTAAGTCTAATCAATCAAAATACTGGTCAAACGGTATTTAAAATCGGTAAGTTAGCTATAGATAATCCTACAAAAGAACTAATAAATTGGGTAACTAGGAGCACAGAAAATGCCATACTTAATAACACGTAAACCTCTCTGCTACAAATTATCCACACTTAAAAAAAGTAATAGTTTTTATATTGGCCCTCTACCACATTCATTATGCCTAAAGGTATTGCAGTAAACAAGATGTTTGCGGGTATTTCCGGCAGATATGACTTTGCTAATCATTTATTGAGTGGTGGCATTGATTATTATTGGCGTAAAGTACTTATCGATAAGGTTAAGTTGTACAGACCACAAAGCGTAGTTGATCTAGCTACTGGTAGTGGAGATGTAGCATTTAAGCTATATCATCATTTGGGTAGTAGTTCTAAGATAGAAGCTATGGATTTTTGCGAACCAATGTTGGAGATAGCAAGACGCAAAAAAGCAGACAGAAAGATCGGCTCTAATTTATTGTTTACTTATGGCGACTGTATGAGTCTGCCATTAGAGGATGCAAGTGTTGACGCCGTTACAATATCCTTCGGTGTAAGAAATTTTGAAGATCGGCAGCGAGGATTGCGTGAAATTAATCGCATATTAATTCCGGGCGGTAAATTATTCATTTTAGAATTCTCTCAGCCAGAGAGTTGGTTTCGACCAATTTATTACGCTTACCTAAAGTATATACTGCCATCAGTTGCAGCTTTAGCTACTGGCAAGAAGGACGCATATGATTACTTAGCAGGCACAATCGAAAGTTTTCCTACTAAATCTGAGCTCTCTAAGCAGATATCGCAGTCTGGATTTAAGTACGTTGAATCAAGCGGTCATACATTTTCAATTGTAGCTATCCATACTGCTACGAAGTAATATTTAGACTCGTAACAGTAATCTATTTTATTGGTAGCCGTGTTTTTGTAGCACTTGTTGTAATTGCGATTGAAAATCCTGTAGATCCTCGGGGGTCGGCCTATAATCTGGATCATCCCCTGGCACTAATCCTAATTGTCCTGCGGCGCTTAACTGCCACGCTAACTGCTTACCGTCACTAAAATTAACTGTTCCGCAGACAAGAGCCCCAGGTGGTGTAACAGGATCAACATTCACCTGCACACTGCTTACTAATTCAGGCTCCTCTATCGCATCACTAGCTTCTATTTCTTCCTCATTGATTGCGCTTTCATCATCCATTTCACAGTCATCTTCTGGCTCAGAGTAGACTAAATTTAAATCATCTACGAGAAAGCGGACATCCATATATGTTAGAGACAGCTCCATTTCTTCGCGTAGTCTTCGCTGTATAAAAGCTATGCTCTCCACTTGTTTGACCCAATCAGCAATTCTTACTTTTTGTGACTCCGTGATATCCATTTATTTAAAAGGTAATTTTTCTAAAATAAACATTAATTCTAGCCAAATAGACTGTCCATTAATGGATGATGTCAGGTGAAGATTACTAGCTTCGATTATGCGAGAGTTGGTTGATCAGGTAATCGACCGCTCGTTTAATTGTACTATCTTGATCCATCATGTTTTCCACCTGCTTACAGGCATGAATAACAGTTCCATGGTCTCTACCTCCATACGCATCTCCAATTATTTTTAGGGGGTCACTGGTTAAAGTGCGACTAACATACATTGCTACTTGTCTTGGAAATACTATCTGACTTGTGCGGCGACGACCGATTAACTCACTGACCCTGATCTGATAATAGTCGGCTACCTTTTTCTGTATTTGCTCGACTGTAACTATGCTTGCAGCTTCTTCGTGTAACAAATCACCTATTAATCGTTCAACTGCTTCTAAATCTAGCTCTCTGTTGATTAAGTTTTTATAACTCGCAATTCGCGTTAATGCACCTTCCATTCTACGCACATTCCGTGACACTCTTTCTGCTAGAAATTCCATTATTTCATCACTCATAGAGAGTTTTGCCGTTGCTGCTTTTTTGCGTAAGATAGCAACTCTTGTTTCAAAATCTGGAGCCTGAATATCTGTTACTAAACCCCACTGAAAACGAGAAATAAGCCTATTTTCTAACCGCTCTATTTCGTTTGCTGGGCGATCACTTGCTAAAAATATTTGCCTACCTGATTCAAATAAATCGTTAAAAGTGTGGAAAAACTCTTCCTGTGTACTTTCTTTTCCAGAAAGAAAGTGTATATCATCTACAAGCAGTGCGTCTACGGTGCGGTAGTACTTACGGAATTTAGCTAACTTATTTTCCCTAATAGCGTGAATGAATTCATTAGTAAACTTCTCGGTTGATACATAGGCAATTCGAGCATCAGGATTATTAACGAGCATTTGGTGTGCAACTGCATGCATTAGATGAGTTTTACCAAGTCCAGTTTCTCCATACACGAATAGTGGATTATATGCGCGTCCCGGAGCATTAGCTACAGCAATGCTAGCAGCGTGTGCTAATTGATTACCTGAACCAATCACGAAATTCTGAAAAGTATTACGTGGATTAATAAGAATACGATTATGGGCTTTCCCTGCAGTGCTAGTGTGTCTTCTATTATCGTCAGTTTGACTTGAGGGGTCCTTTAGAAAGGAAGATTTATTTACATCTAATCTGTTACTAGTAGGAGCCGTTGTCTTATCAGCTTCTGCTTGTACAGTAACAGTGATGGCTGTCCCTGCATGCGCACGTGCTTGTTGAGTAATAACATCTAAGTAATTACTCTCAATCCATATAGCATTGAATTCATTGGGAGCCTCAAGAACAAGCTTATCATTTGACTGTGCAACACAACGTAATTCCCGAAACCACATGCCATAAAGATCTTCGGGAAAAAGTAACTTTAATTCACGAGCGATACCTTCCCAAAGATTGAGAGTAGATGACGAATTTGGCATTTTGGAAATTAGAAAGGTTTAATTATTCACAGTTGGAGAAACAAATATGTAACAATGTGAGAAATAAAGGATGTAATAGAGCTAAATAAGTAAAAAGTAGTAAATTGATATTAGTTAATTTTTATATACTATTAATATAAATATTATAAGTACATGTAAATCAATAGATTATGTAATAATAAAACCCTGTTAACGATAAATTAAACTAAACTTAGTTATTAAAAAAATATAAAATAAACAATATAGTAAAAGTGATTTTTAATAAAAAGTGCATGCTTGTTGGTCTTTGCAAGTTCAACTTCTGCACAAGTTATTAACAATTTATAAATATCAATATTTTATACAATATTTGCGACCTATTTACTGCTAGTAATTGTTTTATTAGTAATTGTTTTAAAGCTATTTCCATAATTATTTTTAGATATCGGTGTATCATTCAAATAAACGACAGCAACTGAATAGGCGTAAAAATTATTTTTCATCCTTGGCCATATGATCAATGAGTCTTTCATTAAATTCATTTGCTGAATCGTGTCCCATTATTTTAAGCGCGTGTACCATAGCTGCTACTTCTGCTAAACGAGCCATATCGCGACCTGGGCGAACAGGTATTTCCATCATTGGTATCTTAATATCTAGAATGTCCATAAAGTTTTCTTCTAGGCCAGTTCGCTCCTCATGCATGCCAGATGTCCATGCCTTAAAATTTATAACCATATCGATCCTTTTATTTAAGCGAAGTGAGCGTACACCAAATAAGTCTGCAATATTAATTATACCAAGCCCTCGGCATTCCATGTAGCCACGACTCAATTCAGAAGAGGTACCTATGAGCTCACGATCACTTAAGCGCTTAACATGTGTTAAATCGTCTGCAACTAAACTATGTCCTCGTTCGATAAGAGCCAATGCACATTCACTTTTACCTACCCCACTTTCACCGCATATCATGGTACCGACTCCACGTATATCTAAGAGTGTACCGTGAATTTGAGTGCTCGGAGCAAATTGCTCTTCCAATAACAAAGTAGCTTCAGTAGTTAACGTTTTGGACTTTAGAGAAGAACGAATAAGAGGTATGGAATAATTATTGGCTAATTGACGCATTATTTTAGAAGGTGCTAAGTTGCGTGAAATTAAAATGCAAGGAACCTTACGCTTCATAATATCAGTCAAGACAGATACCTCACATTCTTCATCAAGGTCACGCAGATAACCCATTTCACCCGCTCCGAAAAGCTGTATACGCTTCGCTGCAAAGTAGTTGAAGTAACCCGTAATCGCTAAAGCTGGACGATTCAAGCTACGTTCTCTAATAGTTTTATCCATGCCGCCCTCACCTGCAACTAATTCTAAATTTAGTGGTTCCTTAAATGAATTATAAAAATCACGAACAGGAACTGCTTCAACAAATTTAGGCCGGTTTTTTTGTTTAGACATTGCTTATCAGGATCAAAGATTGAAATTTTTTCCTAGGTAAAACTCGCGACTCTTTGTGTCGTTGATTAGAAAATCACTAGTGCCACTACTCAAGATTGACCCCTGATGTAGTAAATATGCACGATCGACAATGCGTAATGTCTCCCTGACATTATGATCTGTAATGAGCACACCGATACCTCGCTTTTTTAATTGAATGATAATGTCTTGAACTTCGCTAACGCTTATCGGATCAACGCCGCTAAATGGTTCGTCCATTAACAGAAACTTAGGTTTGGCAACTAAAGCGCGACTGATTTCCAATCGACGCCTCTCGCCACCACTTAAAGTGTATGCTTTTTGCTTAGCTAAACCCTCTAATCCTAATTCATTTAGATGTTCTTGTACGCATTCATCTCTCTGTGATTTATTCAATGGAAGAATTTCTGCGACAGCCCTAATATTTTGTATTACTGTCATCTTTCGAAAAACAGAAGGTTCTTGAGGTAAATAAGCTATCCCCATACGCGCACGTTTATGCATAGGTAATTGGGTTAAATTATTCTTATTTATATATATATCCCCACTAGTTGGTTTTATTAATCCAACTATCATGTAAAAGGTAGTAGTTTTACCAGCTCCATTCGGACCAAGGAGGCCGACGACTTCTCCTGCATTCATAGAGATGTTAACATCATTGACTACCCTTCGTTTACCATATGTACGAACTAAACTTTTAGTACTAATGTTAATAACAGGGTCTAATTCTGACATACTTATACAAAAAGGAGTACTGCGGTGTACCGCAACCATATCCTTATATAATTGTTAATTATCAAGTTCAGGTAAAATAACTTTAGCTCGCTGACCATTACCGGATTCGACTTGGGCTCTACTCTCACCTTGATTTATTATAATACGGTGACCTTTAGCCGTACCTGAAGGATCAGTAACTGATGCTGTGCCCTCTAATTCTATGCGTCCATCATTCGGAAATATTAATGCAGTATTAGCTGTTGCGATTCTATCCTCTTGCTGAATTTTGACATGTTCGTCTGCCTTTATCTTTACTATTTTCATATTAGTCATTGGTTCAGATTTTGAATTCGTTATGTTATCACTCACTGCTGTTACCTCTAATCTCTCACAGTCAGCAATTAAATTAGTTCCTGTAACTTTAACAGCGTCTTTACATACGAAAAGCGTATGATCTAACTGATCTAGGATATGTAGCTGCATGCATTTAACAATAGTTTCTTCTGTCATTACTTTAGGTACATCGATAGCATTAGTCGATGGATCAATTTCAATTTTTCCTAGTTCTTGCATGGCTGGCAGTTTCACAAAAACATTAACGTTATCCACGCTATTACCGTACACGTTGGATTCATTTTTTAATAGTTCCATGCGATAACCAGAGACAGATGATTCTCCAAATGAAATGTGTGGATTTCCAAATAGCTCTGCTCGTCCCTTTAACGGATAGATGAGAGCATTTTGACAGGTAGCTTGCTGTCCATCTCTAATAATACACACATTGCCTTCAGCTATTATATTTTCAACTTTATTAACTTGTATAGGTTGGTCTATGAAATCCTTCGGTGTGTTGCCTTTATAAGCACTAACAGTAATTTTTTTTGCATCCATTTGAAGATCCCCAGATAGAACTTCAGCATTATCTGTAAATTCAAAGAGATTTTTATTTTGATCTTCCAGGATTAAAATTTTATAAGCTAGCACAATTGTATCTGTGCTTATTGAGGTGCCTACATCTAACCCTAGTCCTCCTGTCTCATAAAGCAACATTTGCGCTCGCCCATTCTCGTTAGAGCCAAGGAGCTCAATAGCACCAGACTGCGCGCGAATTGCATCACCGCTTAAATAAGCTCCCTTAAGTTCTATTTCAGGTTTACCCCCAAAGTGAGCTAGTTGCTTAAAAGGGAAAAAGTCTGCTGCGTCTGCACGTATTTTACGATCTGAATGTTCTATAAAAACGCCACCACGTGCACGTATTTCTCTTAAAGAATTAATCTTAACATTAACTGGAGAGCTAATCGAACTAGGTAAGTTGCTTGGTATTGCGGCTATAGCTTGCAATGCATCTGCAGTTAATAACATTGCTGAAGAGTCAATTTTTACATCTTCTAAAAAATTAAAATTATGAAAATCTTCAGATGTTCTTAGATTCAATCGTTGACTGGTGATGACTGTTTTTTTCTCATCTTTGTTTTCAATTGTATTTCCAGTGATGCTCTCAGCGAAAGTTTCTTTAAATTCAACACGAGTATTCATTAAAACTGAGATTTCTTTGGTTGTGCCATCCCATGTCCAACCATTTCCGGTAATGTGAAAGTTTCCACCAATTATAGTTATTGATTCTTCTGACTGTGCTTTGTTTTCATCTAAACGAAGAACTGCAAAGGGACTATCCAGCGACAAATCAAGATCCATATTCTTATCCCCTGTATAGATTCGAAGGCCCATTTTTTTTACGTGAATCTTGTTCGATTCGTCATAAATGCCTTCTTCACCCTTAAGTACCCATTGAGTATATCCGTTATCTCCAAAATGTGGAAAACGAAAGTTCTTAATAGGTGCAGAAGGCAAAAATTTATCATCCTGAGCAGGCAATTGCAGAAAGAATAAAAGTAGTTGCAAAGACAAAAAGTATACTCGTAAAGACATATAACTAAATAGAATCGGAGATGAAGTCTGAGACTCTAATTAACACGATTCGAAGCATCGTATACTATGAAACCTCACCTTTGGGCAAAGAAACCTTAACGTGTAGATCCTTAAGTTGTTTGGCAGTGGCGGAACCTGGACTTGCGGTCATCATTTCTTGGGCACGTTGATTTTTCGGGAAAGCAATAACATCTCTTATACTATTTCTTT
>JAYYDJ010000031.1:0-11549 GCA_036160955.1 Verrucomicrobiota bacterium
AATGATACTTGCTATTGGCACTCCGTTTAGGCGGATCGCTCTTCTGCTAGTAATTGGCTGCTCCCCTCTACTTGGGGACCAGCCAATTATGAATATGATGCCTCGCTGGGATGGTGGATATGGCGTGCAAGTATTAGCTGAAACTATTCATCGAAGCGACTTAAAACTTAGAGATGTAGTGGTTGGTAAAGGTTATTCTGAAAACATACAATTATTGCATCTTCAAGGTGTCTATACGTGGGATCGATCGGTTCGCTTCACCTTCAAGTTGCCATATGTCGTAAGCGCAAAGCGTGAAGTGCTTGGCATCAACAATGAGAAAGTGGTACAACATAATCAAGACATTGGTGACCTTACCCTTGCTCTACCACTGAAGCAGTATTTCAACCTTTCCACTCGCAGTGGAAACTGGAGTATTGTGCCTCAAATAATAATTCCACTAGGAGCGGCAGATAATGAACATAACTACTCAGTTGCAAACCGAATATGGGGTAGCGGGATTTCCCTTGGCTATGAAACCGAGACCTACCATTGGTTCTTTGCTGCAAGCGTGAGCGCATGGGCTTATGAATGCCGCAAAGCTAATCTATGGGGAGGCTCCATAGACCTTGGTTTAAAATCAGGCGACCGGCTGTTATACTTGTGGGAGAGTGACTTTAAACTGGATGCTGAAGATGCATTTATATTATCCGCAGGACCCGCTGTTTATTATAGATTTAGTGATACGATACATACTCGGTTCGAGTGGAAACACGATTTTATTTCCAGGGTCAGCAAGCGACAAGCTGAATATGCGAATGGCGATCGCATTAGTTTTGGTATTGGATTCGTTTTTTAAGCAACTGCTTGCTCATCAGGCACTAAGCACTATTGAGGCTAGCTCGCGCGTTTCCATAGCATCAAGATAGTAGCAGCGGCTATAGCACTACACACCAAAATAAGCCAATCGCCCTTGACCGTGTAATAGGACTTCCGAAGCTCCCAATCTGAATACTGAGAAACCGTTAGTGTCCCCCCTCCGCGAAAATAAATACTACCATCTGCGTCAGTGAGATTTTCACGTACAATACCATATTCGTCAATCCAGCCACTCCAACCACCATTTCCACAGCGAATTACTGGGCGACGATTCTCAACTGCCCGAAGCACTGAATGTGCCGCGTGTTGAGAGGCTCCGCCCTCTTCCCCGTACCAGGCGTTATTAGTAGCAACAAATAGTACCTGAGCGCCTGCTTGAACACTCTCCCGTGCAAGCGCTGGAAAACAATCTTCATAACACACTAACGATCCGACTTGTACTTTTCTTCCCCTCACAGGTAGCGAGATGATTCCTGCTGAAGTGCCAGGCGTAAAGGCATTGCCCACCGGCACAACTTTATTAATAAACCCGAACGGTTTCGGCACATATTCACCGAAAGGCACGAGCATACGCTTCACATAATGCTGCTCCGCTAAGCCAAATTGCGGCCGTACTAAAAAAGCCCCGTTTTGCCAAATGTCGGAGTCTCGCAGCCATGCTAAGTTTCCCATGAGAATTGGCCGCGCTAATTCGTCAACTAGCGACTCAACCTGTTGACGCATTTTGGGATACCCCACTATTGGCCAAGGCGTAGCGGCCTCCGGCCATACGATTAAGTCGCTATCTAAATAAGAAACTAAGCGAGTCTGCTGCAGTAGAGTATCCATATTTTTCTGCTCACGCGCAGAGTCCCACTTATACGCTGCCGGGATATAGGGCTGCACCACACCGGCAGTAAATAAAAGTTCGCTACTGGTAGACTGTGGCAGTGATTTAAAAAAAACTACCATGCAGATAGATAGCGCGGTAATAGCGGCATACAAGTCTGGGCTAAACCATCCGGTTAATAGTCTGCGCTCTCGCGTTTTCGCGCGAAACCACAGAGTCTGTGCTACACACATATTAAAAAATACTAGCAAAAAGGACACCCCATATGCGCCTGTCCAAGCAGCTATTTGCAAGACCGCTGAGCGCTCCCACTGACTCAAAGCTAGAGGCGCCCAAGGAAATCCCCATGATGCCAATCCGCGCATCCACTCCAAAATAACCCAAGCACTAGCAAGGCCCGCAAACCCAAAGAGCCGCACAAAAAACCCAGCATTTTGAACCCGTGCTACTACCAGTCGCGCAACTAACATCCATAGCACAAAATAGGCTGCGAGCACTGCGGACAGAGCAAGAGTACCTATTATAGTAACATGGCGCAGCCAAATAAGAATAGCGCACCATGCGAGGAAACCCGAGCCGAACGATACCCAGGTCACAACCCTGCGCGATGGCTTTGTGCTTAACCACAATAACAGTGGTACAAATGTGATGTAGGCAGCCTCAGCAAATTCAAATGGGGGAATCGACACGACCCACAAGAGCGATGTTAGTGCGCCAGCAAAAATCCCCCAGGCTGTTGAATTTCGACTCATCTAATGCACTTAGCTAGTACTGCTTGATAACAGAACATACGAGGTGATTTTACTTATGAACTAATTCCCAGCCATGATTAAGTATCAGCGCTTCAGCCTTTTTAAATTTGATCTGTCTTTCCTCGACACCTTTACGGATGGTAACAATGTCGTTACGCCCGATCTTAGGCAGCTCACGGCGAATTGGCTCTACCTTTGGCCGCTCAATCGATTGATTTGTTTGACGCGGTTGTGCAGCTTGACTTTGAGAGGCCGCTGCTGCGATTGCGCTTGGTTGACCTTGAGCAGGACCTGCTTGCTGTATGGGCACTGCCATGCGTGACAACATTGCCTCAAATGCCTGAGCAGAGGTCGCCGATCGAAAGATACCATTACAAATCTCCGTACGTACATTGCCCATAAGTTCCTCAAAAAATCCAAATGCTTCACTCTTATATTCACTTAATGGGTCTTTCTGACCATAACCTCGAAGATTAACCGAACGACGAAGCTCCTCCATTTCGGTTAAGTGGTCCTGCCAGCGCCGGTCAATCGAGCGCAATATGATATAACGCTCGAGACCAACAAGTGCTTCCTTGCCTTCAATTGTTTCTCGCTTCGCGTAGGCCTCTACAATTCGCTCGACTATAAAGGCTTGGCGAGATTCGAGATCTAATGGCTCGAGCTGCTCGGATTGTACTGCGATCGGAAAGTAAGCATTGAGCCACCCTAAGAAGCGCTCCATAGCAGGACCGTCTGCCTCGGCCTCCAAGTTCTCGAGCCTAAGCTCTAGCTCTTCTTCTATCATCTCATTGATAATGTCGCGCGGAGTATCCGATTGGATCGCTTCATTACGAATTCCGTAAATTACTTCACGCTGCGTATTAAGAACATCATCAAATTGAAGTAAGCGCTTACGAATAGAGAAGTTTTGCTGCTCTACTTTTTTTTGCGCATTTTGAATAGAATAGTTAAGCATGCCGTGCTCCAGCGATTCATCTTCCGACATGTTTTTTTCTAATATCTTTGAAAGAGGCCCAGCATTAGCAAACAAGCGCATCAAGTCATCTTCTAAGGACACAAAAAATCTGGAGCCACCAGGATCACCTTGGCGAGCGCAGCGACCGCGCAGTTGCCGATCAATTCTTCGAGACTCATGACGCTCTGTGCCAATCACGTATAATCCACCAAGCTCAGGAACACCTACACCTAATTTAATGTCCGTTCCGCGGCCTGCCATATTAGTAGCTATTGTTACCGCTGCTTTTTGACCTGCGCGTGCGACAATTTCCGCTTCCTGCTCGTGGAACTTTGCATTTAGTACGCTGTGAGTGATATTGCTGCGCTTAAACATGCGACTCATCACTTCGGATGCCTCCACGCTAGCGGTACCCACTAATACGGGCTGCCCTTTTTTATTTGCTTGCTCAACCTCCTCTAATACAGCGGCAAATTTATGACGGCGAGTCTTATAGATCCGGTCGTTACGATCCTCGCGTACGCAAGGCTTATTCGTCGGTATGACCATCACAGATAGTCCGTAAATCTCATTAAACTCCGCAGCTTCGGTTTCAGCAGTACCTGTCATCCCAGCAATTTTTTCATACAGTCGAAAATAATTTTGAATGGTCACGGTCGCATACGTCTTGGTCTCTTTTTCAATAGTACAGTTTTCTTTAGCTTCCACTGCTTGGTGGAGCCCGTCGGACCAGCGACGACCAGGCATGACGCGTCCCGTATTTTGATCGACAATATTAACTTTTCCTCCCTGCACGACGTATTCTTTATCACGATCATACAAGCTATACGCTCGAAGTAATTGACTAATACAGTGGATTCTCTCGCTAGTATGCTGGAATTTGTGCTCCGCGTCGACTTTGCGCTGTTGGCGCTCTTCCAGGCTAAGCTCCTTGTGCTTATCAATTTCAATATATTCGGTTGGTAGGTCGGGAAGCATAAATGCATCTGGGTCATTAGGGCTAATTAGGTTCCGTCCTTTTTCGGTGAGGTCTGCTTGCTGCTGCTTTTCGTCAATTATATAAAACAACTGCTCTTTAATTGAATAGCGCTGCTCTTTGTTAAAGTCGCTATTCATTTCGAGATCAAACTTGTCGAGCAATCGGCGAATTGCTGGCACCTCATTTAAGCGCATAAGTTGCTTGTTTTTAGGCATGCCTAAGCGAACTTTCCAAAGCTTAGAAATCGCTTCTTGTTGGGACTCAGCGTCGTTGTCATCGGAATCGAGTTCGAACTTTGCCTCCGCTGCCATCTTATTACAATACGACTGCTGCTTCGAAACTAAATTCTGCACAATAGGTCGATGCTCTTTAAACGGCAGAGGATTATCCTCCTGCATTGGTCCCGATATAATTAAGGGAGTGCGTGCTTCATCGACAAGAATTGAGTCCACCTCGTCAATGATACAAAAGAAATGGTCGCGCTGTACTTGATCTTCCTTACGAGAGGCCATGCCGTTATCTCGTAAATAATCAAAACCAAACTCCGAAGCTGTACCATAAGTAATATTACAGCCATACATTTCACGGCGTACACTTGGGTCCATGCTATTTTGAATACAGCCTACGCTTAGCCCGAGAAAATTAAATAAGTGGCCCATCCACTCAGAGTCTCGACGAGCAAGATAATCATTAACGGTGACTAATTGACAATTATTACCGCTTAGTGCGTTTAAATACAATGGGCAGGTAGAAACGAGCGTTTTACCCTCCCCAGTTGCCATTTCCGCAATGCGTTTTTCGTGCAAAGCGATGCCACCTAGAAGCTGTACATCATAGTGGACCATGTTCCATGGCAGCGGATGATCACAGACTTCGTAGCTTTTTCCGCACATCCGACGCGCAGCATTCTTAACGGTAGCAAATGCCTCTGGAAGCAATTCATCGAGACTCGTGCCCTGCTGATAGCGCTCCATAAACTCGGGTGTTTTTGCACATAATTCTGCCTCGCTGAGCGCCTGATACTCCAGCTCCAGTGCATTGATCCGAGCAATCAGTGGTGTGCACTTTTTTTGGTATTTCTCATAGTGGCGACCAGAGAACTTTTTAAGAATTCGTGAAATCATCGAGATCGATTGATGTAAATTGTACTAATTATCTTTACGTGTACCCGATTACAGGACAACTGAACAATAGAAAAAGTTGCGAAAATGATGAATAAGTAGTGCTCTGGCAAGTGTCTTTGCAGTTAACGCTTTAGTGGGGATACACGCGCGCTATGACCAAGTAGTGCCCACCTTATTAATCGATTTTTATTTGAGCCATGTAATTGTGGCGCCCCAACCGCCCTCAGTTTGGTCGGCAAGTTGGAAGCGCTGAACTCTCGGGTCCTTTTTTAAAAGCGCATGAACAGTTTCCCGCAAGGTGCCGATGCCCTTGCCATGAATGATACGTACGCGAGTCAATTTTTTCTCTAGGCATAACCCTATGTAATCTGGAATAAGCTCACCTAGGTCACTTGGCCTAAAGGTATGCAGGTCGAGCTCGGAAGTTATCACAAACTCTACTGGGTCTAGATCGGCGCTCTCGGTCATTACTCCTCCTTCGGAAGAGTTGGCTGCTCCTCGACTACTTTAATATCTGGCAGCGTCTCTTCTGTAGAACTCTCGAGCGCCTCAAACTTTCGCGCTGTCACAAGCAAGCGGCTCTCCGCAGAATTTACTGCCTTATTATAGTGAGTGACCACCTGGCCGAGGCTTCTGCCAACACTCGAAAAATATCCCATAACAACCCCGATACGCTCATAAAGCTCCTTACCTAAGGCACTAATTTCGCGCGCTTCACGCGCGACAGCATCTTGCTGCCACCCATATGCAATCGCTTTAAGTAAGGCAATTAAAGTAGTCGGTGTCGCTAAAATGACTCGATTTTCGACGCCAAGCTCAATTAACTGAGGATCTACTTCTAGAGCTGCACTAAAGATCGCCTCATTGGGGATGAATAGCACAACAAATTCAGGCGTATGCTCAAATTGGCTCCAGTACTTCTTCTGTGACAGCCCTTTTATATGGTCACGGATATGGCGAGCATGGCGCTCTAGCTGAGTAGTTTTAACATCTGCATCTGCTTCATCTAAAGCATCCAAATAGGCAGCTAGAGGTACTTTTGAATCGACTACGACGCGACGCTCATTCGGAAGTCGTATCAACATATCTGGGCGGAGGCGCTCACCTGCATCTGTCTCCACATTTGTTTGCTCTTCAAAGTCACAGTAATTAATCATGCCCGCCAGTTCGACCGTGCGGCGCAATTGCAGCTCACCCCAACGGCCGCGACCCTCTGGCTTACGCAGTGCATTGACTAGCCCAGCAGTGGTCTGACTTAGACGTATCTGTGATTGCGCGAGATTCTCCAGCTGCTCTTTTAGTCCAGCATCGGTTTTGGTGCGGCGCTCCTCAAGGTTGCTCACTCGCTCCTCAAATTTTTCAAGCGCTTTGCCCACGGGCTCCACGGTTTTTTGTATCGCCTGCTGGCGCTTGTCAAGGTCACCCCTAGCGCCCTCTTGATATTTCTCTAATGTTGTTTTCGCTAAATTAAGAAAATCGGTATTATTTTTAGATAGAGCTTCGGCTGAAAGTGCCTTGAAGCTGTCTTGCAACTGCGACTGCGCCCCTTGTAGGAGCAAGAGCTTTTCTTCGGCGCTGTTTAGCTCAGCTTCTCGCTGTGCTTGAAGCGCTAGCAGCTTGCCCTTGGTAACACTATGCCCGCGCGATAAAAACAAAGCAGTCGCAGCCGCTCCAATTACGACGCCAATAACGACTCCAAGGTACATTTCCATAAGTATAGATGAAACATTTTCTAAAAATCTGGCAATCGTGGACTTGACGACTCTCGAATTTTAATAATCTTATTGCAAGTGTCTTTCATTAAAGACAGCGAACAAACAACCAAACAAACATAATGAATAAATCTTTTACTAAAAGCAGCGCTTTTGTATGCGCTGCGCTCAGTGTAACAGCAGTACATGCGGATCTTTCAGATGAGATCTATGTGCTCGATGACTTTTGTGTCACAGCCGGGCCTCTATCTCGCCCAATTAGCGAATATGCTATGCCATTTAGCTCTCTAGATGAGACAGCGATACAGAGCAGCAACGCAAACTCTATTGGCCAACTACTGGAAGGTCAGCTTGGCGTTTCAGCAACCAGTTATGGCGCAGGTGCAAGTCGCCCAGTCATACGTGGCTTGGATGGGCCTCGTGTTAATGTTCTTGAGTCTGGACTAGGCTCGCTTGATGTTGCTGTCGCCAGCCCAGACCATGCTGTCACGATTGAACCTCTCTTAGTCAACAGAGTAGAAATCTTGCGAGGTCCTTCTGCTCTACTATATGGTGGCGCTGCGATTGGTGGCGTTGTCAATGTAATCAGTAAAGAGATGCCACGCGAGCGAGTCGCTAGCGATACAATTACTGGAGCCATAGAAACACGCTTCGATACCGTGTCAGATGGGGAAACATTTTTGGGCTATGCAACTACTGGCGGTGAAGACTGGGCAGTCAGTTTCACTGGTCTAGAGCGCAAAGCAGAAAATTACTCGATACCAGACGGTTCCGTAATCCACGAGGAGGAAGAGGGGCATGATGAGGAGGAGGAAGAGCATGAGGAAGGTCCAACAGATATACTAGCGGATAGCTACCTTGAAAATTCTTCTTACTCTATTGGTGCTACGCATTTCTTTGGTGAGCGTAATTATATTGGCGCGTCTTTCTCCAAATATGATTCCTACTATGGTGTGCCAGGCCACGTACATGAAGAACATGAAGAGCATGAGGAAGAAGAAGGTGGCGCGGAAGAAGAGGAAGAAGAGCACGGTGTTTATATTGACCTTTTGCGAGAGCGCTTTGACCTTGAAATTGCCCTGTTTGATCCTACGGACTGGATTGCAGCCGCGCGAGTACGTTTTGGTATCAGCGACTATACGCACACCGAATACGAAGAAGACCATGCGACAGTTTTTGACCGTGAGGGCTGGGAGTTGCGCGCTGACGCAGCCCACAATGCCTGGTCTATATTTGACCATGGTGTAATTGGCGCACAAATAATAGATGCCGATTTCGTAGCCGCCGGTGAGGAAGAAGAGCATGAGGGCGAGGAAGAGGGCGAACATGATGAGCATGAAGGAGAGGCAGCTGCATTCGGTCCTGCTTCCGAAACGCAGAACCAGGCGATCTTCTTGAGCGAGCACATGCACAATGGCGCTTGGCATTTTGAAGTGGGTGGCCGCCTAGAATCGCAACAAGTTGAAGTAGACAAGACTGAAGACGCTACATTAAAAGACTACGATGATACTGCATACAGCCTAGCAGCTAGTCTAATATATGACTTAAACGACAATGATACCCTAGCTATCAGCCTTCAACGCACACAGCGTCATCCAAATTCAACTGAGCTGTATGCAAATGGTCCGCACCATGCGACTAGTCAGTTTGAAATAGGTGACGATGATCTAGGAGTTGAAACAGCTTACACCGTCGATCTTAGCTACCGCTTAAAGCACAACTTATGGAACGCTAATTTGACGTTGTTCTATACTCAATTTGATAATCACATTTTCTCATCCTTTACTGGTGAATATGACATGGAAGAACATACAGAAAACGGCGTAACTATATTAGAAGAGGGATTACCAAAGTACGCGTATGTAGCGACGGATGCAAAGTTCTACGGCTTTGAAGCAGAGTTTGGTCGCCAGCTTATACAAACAGATTCGCTAAAAATGAGCGCAAAAATATTGATGGATTCGGTGCGTGCTAAAAACAAGGACACCGGAGCCAACCTACCGCGCATACCTCCCTTCCGCGTAGGTGGAGAAATCATGCTTGAATCTGGCCCATGGGAAGGAAGCTTGCTATTGCGCCGCGTGTTTAAGCAAGATCGCATTGTGGCCGCTCAGGAAACAGAAACTGCAGCTTACACTGATTTAAAATTAGAAGTAGCGTACAAGCACTCACTTGCTGGCGGTAATGTACTGAGCATTTTCGCTCGTGGAGATAACCTTCTTGATGAAGTCATTCGTCACCACAGCTCTTTTGTGAAGGACAAAGCGCCGCTTCCAGGGCGTAACTTCATGGTAGGTGCACGCGTGCAATTCTAATGGTTGCCGCTACTCTGACTTAAATTAATAAGGTCTTTTAATGTACATCAAACCTACCTGTGAGAGCAGGTAGGTTTTTTTTATTCTAATTGCCTAGTAGCTTCACTATCGATCTAGTAATCAAGATGTCTAAAACAAGTATTTTGCCAGAAGTTATTAAAGCACTTAAAGCGAGTGGTTCGCGTATGACAAAAAAGCGAGAGCGGATATTGGGTGCTTTATTAACTTTTAATCGCCCCGCTACTGCAGAAGAAATACGTGAGAGGGCAGAATTACCTAGCAGCGATCTAGTCACTGTTTACAGAAATTTAGAGACCTTTGAATCCGTTCAAGCGCTACAGCGTATACCGCTAGAAAATGGCACACATGTTTTTGAGCTAACTGCTTTAGGAGAGCACTACCACCACCTAATTTGCCGAGCCTGCCACAAAGCGGAAAGGCTAGACCTTTGTATTGGTAAAGATGTGGAAGGCCAAGCGAAAGCTAAAGGTTTTACGAACATAGCACATGTATTGGAAGTCTACGGTCTCTGCGAAGACTGCGAAGAGGCTTAACGTACGGCACCGTTCTACTGCGCACACTGTGACTTTCTGCACAATAAAAAGTTGCGCAAGTGTCCGCTAGCTAGAAAAAGCCCACCTATCGAATTAAGCCATGCCACTGAACTAATTGTAAAACCGTCTTCACTTAAATTTTGCAAGCAGTGCAAGCAAGCATCCGTTGCAGCTGACTCTGGTAAGGTCCCTGGTACAACCATCCGTTCATAAAAAACAACATATATCAGAAAACAAAGTCCTGCAGCGCTTAGAGCAAACACCCACTTATCTTTATGCCTGCGGCAACCTAAAAATATTGTCAAACTTGTCGTCGGTATCACGAGGAAAAGCATCCATAAGTGAAAATCTTGATGCACAAAAAAAGACGTAGCTATTATCGGAAGTAATAGGATGACGACAGGCATGAGTAAACAATGCACGGCACATACCATTGCCAAACTAATGGCAAACTTGTCAATCCATCCACCTGAAGGATGACACTCTGTGTTTGTACAACTCATAATCGGTTAATAACGAAAGTCAGTTTCATTAAAAAGCAACCATGAATTAAGGGGATTTCGCGGATCTATTGTCTTTACGTAGCAAAAACGAAAGCTTTTTTAATAGAGCTTATGACTAATGCATCACTTGGACCAACAGGAGAAATCTGCTTTGACCTGCCCTCCCCTTACGAGCCGCACCCGTGCGGCTTACTACATTTACCGCGCTTTATCGCTAAGTGTAAAAAGCACCTAAATGAAGAGCTGCCGAAGTCGTACCAGAAAAACTTCTGCCGTGGATTTGATCGATTCTTGTGCATGCACCTTGGAATAGATCCCGCGCAAGTGGTCGATGCAGTACGCACGGCAGGTGAGGATGCTAAAGAGTTGGACCGCTTGCTTGCGGAGTGCTTTCCAGCGGATCTTAAAGTAGCCGAATGGAACCGCGAAGTCGTGCAAAAAGGCCAAACCAAAGCGGGACGCGAATTTCTAGCAGAGTCCTTAACTAATATGGGCACGCCTGAAAAGATTGGGCAGATTCAATCTGTCATGGATATGATCGACTTTGATGAAGGTCGAATCTCTGGTTTTAGTGACCAAGAAAGAAAGCGATGGGAAGAGTCCAACACATGGCAGGATAGTTAATTGTTCGCTCCAAGTACGACTAGGTTCGTGCTGGTATTTTCTGTATTGGTGTTATTTTCCTGAAGCTCATTAACTTGAGTCTTAAGTGCCTCAATTTGCGATTGCTGTTCTTTTACCGCCTCAATCAAGACTCCAATTAAGCTACTATAATTCACTGACTTAGCATCCTTCACGCCAAGACGTTCATCACTAGTAGAAACTAGCTGAGGATACACCTCTTCAACTTCTTGGGCGATCACTCCTACACTGTCTTTACCATTACTTTTAAGGGTCTATTCCACCCCTCTAAGCTGCTTAACTTTGTCGACTGCGCCAGTGATCGTTTTGATATTATCTTTAAA
>JAYYDJ010000032.1:0-6005 GCA_036160955.1 Verrucomicrobiota bacterium
AGTTGAATCTAAAACGGTAACTATTGTGAGTCCGCAATCTCCACTAGTGCACTGTTTATTAGGTTTACGCGTAGGGGATGATTTCGTCTTGCCTAATGCTAAATTTAGTAGGCTTTTAAGCGTTGAATAATTTACTTAAAGGCAGCTTCCGCACAGCGCAATCCGTCCAGCGCGGCACTTACAATTACTCCAGTAAAACCCGCTCCTTCGCCTTTATTTCTAACTCTTTACTGATAGCTTTTTGCCAGGCATCTTGGTCTTCGGATTGCTCCAAAGGTAGAATGATATCGACTAACTTTGTTCGGCTTTTATCACTATTAAGACTGTCTTGCATGACTGGTATTAATTAATCGGCCTTTGCCCAAAGTGCGAGTCCTATTACTAGCTGTTATTAAGTTTAAAATATAAATTCTAAACTTCGAAGATTTAATCGGCACATATTGACAGCAAGCGGAGAATTTGAATCGTTAGTAGTATGGGAACGCTAAATCGCTTAGAGAAAAAATTTGGCTCTTGGGCTGTGCCAAATGTTATGCTCTACATAGTAATTTCTCAGCTTGTAGTTTATGCTTTGCTTCTTACTGGTATGATGTCTTTTGCTACGATGCCGTTGATACCTGCCGCAGTCATTCAAGAGCAGCAATTTTGGCGATTAATTACATTTATTATTGCACCTCCTTATGTCCCTGCAGGTGCATTTGGAGGTCTCTTTCTCGCTATTTTTTGGTATATTTTATGGATGATGAGCGGTGCGATTGAGTCTGCTTGGGGTACCTTCCGATTTAACTGCTACTTACTAATCGGAATTTTTCTGACGATTGTAGGCGCTTTTATCGGTTATTGGATTTCACCAATGGCTCCAATTGTAATCTTTCCTAATTTTTTATATATCAGTGTATTTTTTGCTTTCGCAGTATTGAACCCAAATTTTGAATTTTATTTATTTTTTGTACTACCAGTTAAGGTAAAGTGGTTTGCTTATTTTTCAGCAGCTTTATTACTTTTTGAAATTTTAACAGTATCCACTTTGGGTGAGCGAGTGGTCATAATAATGCCAGTTATGAATTTTGTTTTGTTCTTTCGTGCCACACTCTCGCACTCGTTTCGTTCCAGTCAGCGACGTAAACAATTTCAGGCGCAGTTGATAGAGCGGTCCGAACAAGCTCTGCACACTTGTTCCTTATGTCCAGCTACTGATAAGTCGCATCCTGATTTAGATTTTCGTTACCGCTTTGTAGAAGGTGAGCATGTTTGTGTCTGCAGTGCTTGCCGCGATAAGCACTGATAGATTTTCACCTTTCTAGTTTAACTAGATATTAAAAAGCCCTAACTAGTAAGCTAAGACTTGTAAAATGTGATGAGCAGTGGAGTCTAAGCTTTTTGGATTTTACCAGCTTTGATTGCTTTCACAGATACCCACATGCGCTTGACTTCTCCACTAGGTAGTTTCACACGAATACGCTGCACGTTTGGGCTGAAGCGACGCCTCGTATTTTTAACGAGCGAAGTACCAATACCGCCGCTTTTCTTTGTTAGACCCTTACGGATGATGCGACCACCCTTGACTGGTCGCTTACCTGTGATTGCGCAAATTCGTGCCATAAAAATCCTTAATTTTTTGATGAAAGTGCAGGAAAGTAGGCTTTAGGGTGAACCAAGCAAGCATTTTCATATAAAAGTTTGCGTTGCGCGAATACCCCATAATGTTTGAAAACGTTGCCCCATATGGGAGGGATGTATTAGTTCCAAAAGCGTTTGACGGCGTTTGCTTAGGCTCCATGCAGATTCGCTAACGATTGTTTCTGCAACTTTATGTCCATGGTGAACAAAAAATGACTCTTGGCTTTGCAGTGTTACGTTCTTAAGGTTACTCTCAATTAGTTGTGATTGTAGCGGTGACCAATTCACATCACAGGTAATATCTTGCTCGCCAATGCGGTTTAGTAGGTTGTAATTTTGCTGGTGCTTATGATAACATCTCGCTGTGCCGCTAGGGCAATTTTGCGTTAATTCTTCCCAAGTTTTTCCGTAGTCAAAAAGTAAAATAAGACCTTCCCAATCTTGTGATAGTAATTCCTTTAGGGCTGATTCAGTTTGCAGGGGTAGATCGATTTGATATCCATCGGGAGCGTCCACTGGTAAGCGGTCGATTTGGGCAGCAACAGCTGGAGTCAGTTCGTCCAATAATACTTCAACAAGTTGATCTTCTAAAATGTTTACTGCGCGCTCTCGCCAATGTCCATCGCGATAGATCAAACGATGAAAGGGCAGGGCGTCGAGCCATTCGTTTGCAAATATAATAGCGGGTCCCTTCGCTTGAAATGTTTGTCCATGCCTAATTAATTTAGTTTCAGCAAAGGGATGGGAGTCTATGTGGCTGAGTAAATCGACGCCAGGTTCAGCAGCTATTTCAATGAAGCAACTTTCACGGGCAAGTGATTCTCCAATTATATCTTGTACACTTGTCACCACTAACTCGGCAAAAACAGGACCTAAACTTTCGGCTGTGTAAAAATCGCGTTGGGGGGTGCGTCCTATTCGTTTGCGCTCACTAGTATAGTAACCATAGTCTTTAGTGTAGAGTACTTCATTAATAAAATCACAGTAACTAATTGGCCCATCTGCACAGTAGGTACGCAGTCGGTCAAAAATAATGTCCTGTGTACTCCTCATCAATAGAACAAACAGCAGACAAGCGGTGAAGGAACAAGCGCTTTTTAAAATTCACTCTATTTTTGATATATTCCTGTTAGCGAAGAGCAGTTATTTTGGCTGTAATTCTTTGTTGAAGAAATTATATTAGTGCGCTGTGATTTTTCTGTGATTTTGGGTATTGAAAGTTCTTGCGACGAGTCCGCGCTTGCCATGTTTGACCCTGCTAGCGGGGTTCTTGATGAGTGGGTACACAGCCAAATTCTTTTACATGAGCAGTATGGTGGCGTGGTTCCAGATCTTGCTAGTCGCGAGCACTTAAAAAACTTTTTACCACTTTTAGAGACCTCAGGTATCCAAGCTCGCTGCTCAGAGCTTAGTGCGATCGCAGTCACTCATGGACCTGGACTAGCTGGATCTTTGGCTCTTGGTATCGCATTTGCAAAAAGTTTAGCTTTTGCTTGGCAATTACCGCTTTATGGGGTGAATCATTTACGTGGTCATGCGCTCTCTCCTTTCATTACTTTGCATAAAAGTGATCCAGATGGATTTAGCGCTGCATATAAAAAAATGTTACCTCACCTTGGTCTAATTGTTTCAGGAGGTAATACCATTCTTTTTGAAATCAGTAGAGACGGAGCGATTAAAGTATTGGCAGAGACTGTCGATGATGCAGCAGGAGAGGCGTTAGATAAAGGAGCGAAACTTCTTGGCCTGCCTTATCCAGGTGGTCCACAAATCGAGGAACTAGCACTAAGCGGTAATCCGCTAAGTTTTGACTTTCCAAAAGCGATCGCTCCTAGAAATGAAAGGCGCTTTAGCTTTTCAGGACTAAAGACTAGCTTACGCTACCGATTAGAAAAAATTAGCGATGCACAACTAGCTAATTCAATGTCCGACATTTGTGCATCTTATCAGTTGGCTGTAGTCGATCAATTGCGTGGTAAGACCCAGCATTTGTTAAGTGGCAGTCATTACAGTAGCCTCGGTCTCTCTGGTGGAGTGGCTAATAATAACTCTTTACGCAGTTCGTTTGATGAACTTGCGAAGCGATATTCGATTCCATGTTTAATAGCGCATCCTCATCATAGCGGTGACAATGCAGCAATGATTGCCTTTGCTGCTTGTATAGATCCTAGTGGTTGCATACCTGATTTGCCAGATGCTCCATTATCAATTTTGCCATCCTTGCAATTGGCATGAAGGATTTGATTTTGCAAAGCTCAGGAATAAAAATATTCAGTTTGTGTGAGTTTCGGCTCGGTTAGCAATTTTCTCAACTAAATTGATTAGTCTTTTGAGTATCGTTCTATTTTTTTTATTCGAATAGCGTTGGTAATCAACCTCGTGGCGATCAAGAGTTTTTTCTAGTCCTTTTAATTGTATTAACATACGGTTCATTTCACGCGTGATGCTTCTTTTTTTTATATCTGATTGAGACAACTCACGTTGTTCCCGCAACTCTTCTAACTGTGATATGATTTGACCATGCTTGGCTAAAGTTAGACGAACATGTTCGATGGGGAGACCATGTCCTGTGTGATCCTCAATTATATATGAGTTGAGTGGATATAGTTTGACCTGTAGACGACTGACAAGATGAAGATCATCGATCGGAACAAAGTATAATTGGTCATTATTGCGATGATTTAACTGTAAGTGTGTGCTGGTTACTCCTTGGATATTTACAGGTATCAATCGATACTTATTATTCAGTAAATAAGTTTTTGTTGGATAGCCATTAGCTCGAATTTTGTAGTATTCGTATGCACCAAAAATAATGGGCGCTGCTATTAGTAAAATAAGTAGCCTTTTTACCATATTTTAATGTAATAGAATTACTAGATATATGTTTTCCGTTCATGCTAACCTCTGTCAACTAGATATATCATACACTTGTTTCCCCTATCTACTCATAAAACAAAAAAACTCGATTGACGACCGCTGATGAGCATCCCTTAATCCACTGCTTTTACTTTAGGCCGGATAGCTCAGTTGGTAGAGCAGAGGACTGAAAATCCTTGTGTCCCCAGTTCGATTCTGGGTCCGGCCACCACTATTGAAGGCGTCTCGAAAGAGGCGGCTCTTTGTATTAGGTATTTTTTAAACAAAAAAATAGAAGAAATATTGGTGTATATAAATTAGCGGGATTTTATCGCTTCTCGTTTAAAGCCTGCTTCTGTTGAGACTTTTGCGCTACTAATTCGATGCCGTCGAGTAGAAGAAATCATTCAATTAGAAAATGTGTTTTATTAGGCAGTTATGATGGTAATGTCACTGACGCTGTAGCTTATGTCACTTTGTTACCAACATAGAGCTGCTCATTGCGAAAATGGTCGCCATAGTGTCATAAGTTTTATTCTGCTATAATTCGGTAAAAAAGCTGGTCTGTTTGATTCCTGAATATCTGTTTTTCGAGGTCTTCTCCAGTTCCAGGTATTTGTTCTGAAAGACCCAACCAACTTATGAGATCCAATGACTCCTGTAAGCGATACACTCTTTGATCAATAGTGCTCCAGCGAATAGATATTTCACTTTCATCAACTGTGTATTGCTGAATCGCAAAACGAGAGTTCTTATCCTTGGGGTCTGTGCCTGCATAGAATTCTTCCAGATTGTTCGAGCCGTCGAAATCGGGATCTTCAATGGCTGTAGATGTTCCGACTTCTCCAAAAGCGACTTGCTCCCAGAAATCCGGCAGTCCGTTTCCATCGGAATCGATGAAAGCCGGACGAAAGTCAGCTACAAAAAGAAAGTGATCCGATCCTAGTGAGTCATTGGCTTCCAAGCCATACAGCTGCAATCTTTCCGAAGACATGGAGGGGGTGTGTACAACGTAGCTTTTTACGAGGTCCAGAACGCTGTCAGAATAGAAGATGTAATCGAGATGGCCAGGCCAGTAGTAGTTGAATCTAGGATCAAAATCATCTCTCCAGGTGTAGCCCATTCGTTGATCCGAGTGACGTGGTGTGATGCTGGTAAACTCTGAACCATCCCAATCCGGAGCGAAGTCTTCACCTTGTTGTTCATTGTTGAAAATGTCTCCTGTAAGAAAGGTGATTAATTGGTCAATACGTCCTACAAGGTTCATATCGCCGGCGATTACGACGGGGGTATTTTCCTCGAGAGTGAGTACGCCTTCCGGATCACGAGCGTCGCGGATAAATGCCATGATTGCGTCTACTTCAGCTTGTCGAGTAGTATCAGCTCCGCCTGCGGGTGGGTGAGCATTGATCATTAAAGTCTTTGTGCCCAATTCTTCCTTCGTATCCAAAAGTAGCGCTAAGTTCCCTCTGAGACTGGCGGATCCGTACAGATCCCACTGGCGAATTATGGGAAAACGACTAACCGTT
>JAYYDJ010000033.1:0-24848 GCA_036160955.1 Verrucomicrobiota bacterium
CCTGCTAAAAAGAAGGTAGCTAAGAAAGCACCTGCTAAAAAGAAGGTCGCTAAAAAAGCACCGGCTAAAAAGAAGGTCGCTAAAAAAGCACCGGCTAAAAAGAAGGTAGCTAAGAAGGCACCGGCTAAAAAGAAGGTAGCTAAGAAGGCACCGGCTAAAAAGAAGGTAGCTAAGAAGAAAAAGTAAGTTCTTTTCTGTCGCATTCTTAGGCTAGGCTTGCTTTTGCTAAAGCAGAAGTTTTTGATCCAGCGCTTTCACTACTTGTCTTAGTAAGACAATATTGTGAAAGCGCTTTTTATTGTTATGAATGATTCTCTAAAACTATCTACTTGGGCAAAGAACATAGCGCCTTCGCCAACACTAGCTGTTGATGCGAAAGCTAAGGAATTAAAAGCAGCAGGCGAAGACGTTTGTGGCTTTGGGGCTGGCGAGCCTGATTTTGACACACCAGTCTTTATTAAGGAGGCTTGCGTGAAGGCTCTTAGTGAGGGCAAGACTAAGTACGCTCCTGCACCAGGCATTCCAGAGTTACGCGCTACTATTGCTGAAAAATATCAACGTGGCAATGGTGTGGATGGAGTCGAAGCTGCTCAGGTTGTAGTCAGTCCCGGTGGAAAGTATTCCTGCTATTTGGCAATTCTTGCGGTCATTAGCCCAGGCGATGAAGTTATAGTTCCAGCACCTTATTGGGTAAGTTACCCCGAGATGGTAAAGCTAGCTGGAGGAGTGTCTAAGATTATTTTTGCAGGTAAAGATGCTGGATTTAAGATTTCACCAGAGCAGCTTCGCGAGTCAATTACACCAAAGACGCGCATGGTAATAATAAATAGTCCCTCCAATCCAACTGGGGCGGTTTATACTCCTTCAGAAATTGAAGCGCTCACACAAGTAGCGGTTGAAGCTGGCATTTATATTATGTCCGACGAAATATATGAATATCTGCTTTATGACGGAGTAGAGCATGTGAGCCCTGCGTCTTTTTCAAAAGAAGCTGCACAATTAGTCATCACTGTTTCAGGTTTTAGTAAAACTTTCTCCATGACAGGGTGGCGTCTTGGAACATTAATGGCACCTTTGCCAATTGCGAAAGCTGTATCCAGTATTCAAAGCCAAACCAGTTCAAATGCGACTACTTTTGCGCAACACGGGGCATTGGCAGCAATGCAAAATTGGGAAAAATCATTATCAGCAATTCATGGCATGCTTGAAGTGTTTAACATGCGCCGCTTACGTTTGCTCGAAGGCTTGCAATCGATTGACGGAATCGAATGTCCTCGTGCGCAAGGTGCTTTTTACCTATTTCCCAATGTTGATTCATTTGGACTGAGCGCTAACGATTTTGCAGCGAAGATACTTCGGGATGAAAAAGTCGCTCTTGTACCAGGTGAAGGCTTTGGCGCTCCAGGCTATGTTCGCCTTAGCTACGCTATATCCGATAGTATGATTGAAAAAGGTATTGAGCGAATCGCTCGTTTTTGTAAAGGGCTTTAACAATCCATATATTAGAAAATTTGATAGGTTCATTTTAGAGTAGTTAATCTATGAATAATAAAGAAAAAATTATCTACACGATAACTGACGAAGCTCCAGCTCTCGCGACACATTCATTACTACCAATTATTAGTGCTTACACTGCTGCTGCTGGTGTAGCAGTGGAGGTAAGGGACATCTCTTTGTCGGGCCGTATTTTAGCTAGCTTTCCAGAGTTCTTACTGCAATCACAGCGAATTTCAGATGACCTAGCTGAACTTGGAGAACTTGCGAAGTTACCGGAAGCTAATATCATTAAGTTACCGAATATTTCCGCGTCTATTCCGCAAATGAAAGCTGCGATTGCGGAACTTCAGGGGCAGGGATTTAATGTGCCAAGTTATCCGGAAGAGCCTAAAAATGAAGAGGATCGTCAGATCCAATCGCGCTACGATAAGATTAAAGGAAGTGCGGTCAATCCAGTCTTGCGAGAAGGTAATTCGGATCGTCGCGCCGCAGCAGCAGTTAAGCAGTTTGCGAAAAATAACCCACACCACATGGGAGAATGGTCAGACAATTCTAAATCGGTTGTTTCTAGTATGGCTACAGGTGATTTTTTCGGGAACGAAAAATCAATCACCATCGATAAAGCGACCACTGCAAAAATTGAGCTCGTCACTAGCCAAGAGACTGTAGTCCTCAAAGAAGGAATCGCGTTACAGGAGGGGGAAGTTTTGGACGCAACCTTTATGAGTGTTAAGTCGCTACGTAAGTTCTTAGCCGAACAGATTGCTGCTACGAAGAGTGCGCAGATTTTGTTTTCTTTGCATATGAAAGCGACAATGATGAAGGTTTCTGACCCTATAGTTTTTGGTCATTGTGTTTCTGTTTTCTTTAAAGATGTTTTCGAAAAGCATGCTGCAATTATCACCGAGCTTGGTGTCGATGTCAGAAATGGACTGGGTGACCTTTATGCAAAAATCGAAGATCTTCCTCCAGAAATAAGTTCTGAGATTAAAGCGGATATCTCGAGAGTTTATGAATCTGCGCCGGACATTGCTATGGTTGATTCCGATAAAGGTATTACTAACCTTCATGTGCCTAGTGATGTTATCATCGATGCCTCGATGCCTGCGGCTATTCGCTCTTCCGGCCAAATGTGGAATAAGGATGGAGTACAGCAAGATACGAATTTTATAATTCCTGATCGTAGTTATTCTGGCGTCTATGCAACCACAGTAGAATTTTGTAAAGAGCATGGCGCTTTTGATCCCGCCACTATGGGAACCGTTCCCAATGTTGGACTCATGGCTCAAAAAGCTGAGGAATATGGTTCTCACGATAAGACCTTTGAAGTGCCAACTAATGGCATGATTCGTATAGTCGATAGCTGCGGTGCTGTTCTTTTACAGCACAAAGTGGAAACGGGTGATATCTGGCGTGCTTGCCAAGTTAAGGATGCTCCAATTCGTGACTGGGTAAAACTAGCAGTTTCGCGCGCCCGCGCTACTGGTGTACCAGCATTATTTTGGTTGGATAAAGCACGTGCACATGATGCCCAATTGATCGCTAAGGTGGAGGCTTATTTATTAGAGCACGAAATAGACGGATTAGATTTACGTATTTTAGCTCCTATGGAAGCAACAAAACTCACCCTGCAGCGAGCAAAGGACGGAGAAGATACCATTTCAGTTACAGGCAATGTGCTTCGAGATTATTTGACTGATTTATTTCCAATTCTTGAACTTGGTACTAGCGCTAAAATGTTATCGATTGTGCCCCTCATGAATGGTGGCGGGCTCTTTGAAACAGGAGCAGGGGGATCGGCGCCGAAGCATGTGCAGCAATTTGTAAAAGAAAACCACCTACGTTGGGATTCGCTCGGAGAATTCTTGGCAATCGGAGTCTCTTTGGAGCATTTATCCGAAGTCTTTAATAACAATAAGGCGCGCGTTCTTGCAAAGACGCTGGATATTGCTAACACACAGTTTCTAGCAGCGAATAAGTCTCCTTCACGCAAGTGCGGCGAATTAGACAATAGAGGCAGCCATTTTTATCTAGCTCTTTATTGGGCACAAGCTTTAGCACAACAAGACGAGGATGCGGAGTTAAGGGCGAGATTTACTCCTTTTGCCGCCTCGCTTGGTGATAATGAAGCGGGTATTGTTGAAGAATTAAATGATGTTCAAGGTAAGTTTATGCAAATAGGTGGATATTTTCGCCCAGACGCAGCACTTACATCAAGTGCTATGCGACCTAGCTCAACATTTAACTCCTTACTTGCAACCCTTTAGGGTATCGTAGGAAGTTTTTAGATTGGTATGAGAAAATAAGTAGTGGAGCTACCAAGGTTGCTAATTATGTCTTAACTATTCGTCTTACCCATACCTAGTTTGATTTGCACTTCAGGATATTTATTAAGCTCCGTGACAAACTCTTCTACTGAGAAATCAGCAACCATAAAGTCGTCGAATTCGAAGGTGGGTGCACAAGTCTGCCCACTAATTTTAACCATAGCAGACATCTCTTTAGGGTCCTCGCTAACATTTCTCAGATCGAGATCAACACCTTGTTTTTTGAAGTAACTGAGAGCTTCTTCGCACCAAGGGCATCCCGGTTTAATGTATAGTTTAGGTTTTGCTAATATAGGCATACTTTAAAAGTAGAATATTTCTACGCACTGACAACTGAATTTCGTTATATCAGTAACAAGTAGCAAATTTTAATTAAATAATACACATTTAAATCCTTAAAGAAACGGTTCTATTTCTTGCGCGATAAATACCGATGGATATAAATTAAAATTTCTTAGTATGAATTCTTTGTCCGCACAGTCTACTGATTTTATTTCTGTAAAAGGCGCACGCGAACATAATTTACGTAATTTAAGTTTAAAAATTCCTCGTGATCAATTGGTCGTTATTACCGGAGTCAGTGGTTCGGGTAAATCTTCCCTAGCTTTTGATACAGTATATGCAGAGGGTTACCGTAAATATATGGATAGCTTATCTGCAAAGGCGCGCTTAGTGCTTGAACAGTTGCCCCGCCCAGATGTTGATTTTATTGAGGGGCTATCTCCAGTAATAGCAGTTGAGCAGCGCACTGGAGGGGGTGCTAATCCCCGAAGTACAGTAGCCTCTGTTACAGAAATTGCTGATTTTGCTCGGGTATTATGGGCAGTTTGCGGGACGCCTTATTGCCCAATCGATGGTGGTTTAATCGAGCGTCGCTCGATGGATGATTGCTTGACGAGGGTCTTTGCTGAAGCAGATGGCAGTCGTTTGATGATTTTATCTCCTTTCTTAACCACTAAACCGGCGATACTAAGGGAAGAGCTGCCACGCCTACAACAGCGTGGGTTTCAGCGGGTGCGATTAAATGGTGTGGTACACCGCTTAGATGAACCTGGTATTATAGATTCTAAAGCTAGCGAGATTAGCGTGGAGATTGTAGTCGACCGCATTGTGTTAGCAAAAGACCAGCGTAGCAGGCTAGCTGATTCGCTTGAACTCGCGTTCAGTGAGGGTGGGGATCGTGCGATTGTGATGGTTCAAAAAAGTGACTCGGAAGATTGGAGTGAGTTTGCCTTAAGTAACCGCCTGTCATGCGTAATTTGTGGAACTGTTTACGAGCCACTAACTCCACGAAGTTTTTCATGGAATCATGCAGAAGGTGCTTGTCAGAGTTGCGGTGGTTTGGGAGAAACCTTGCAATTCCAGCCTGAACTACTGGTTCCAGATCCTACTAAGTCAGTGAAGAAAGGGGCGCTAAAGCCGTGGCGATTAGGATCCAAGCAGATGATTATAAAGCGCAATGCGATGTTAAAACAATTAGCAGAGCAGTTGCCTTTTGATCCAGACTTGCCCTGGAATGAACTCTCAAAAGAGCTCCACGATCAGATTCTTCACGGGACTGGGGAGCGACTTTTTAGTTTCAAGCTGAAGGGGGGGAATTCAAAGCCAGAGATGTTGCCATTTCTTGGTGTTTTAGCGGACTTGGAAAGTACTCGTCGTACGACAAGTAGTGATGGCTTGCGTGCTCGATTGATGGCTTATCAGACGAGTAGCCCATGTGCGCAGTGTGGAGGACGCCGATTACGCGCGGAGAGTTTAAGCGTTCTTATCGAAGGAGCCTCGATTGCAGATTTTTTAGAGTCATCATTAACGCAAGCTTGTTCCTTTCTTCAGCGTCTAGAGACTAGCCCTAATTATGCTGCAGTAAGTGATGCGGTGCGTGGATTATCCTCGCGATTAAAATTTTTGAATGAGGTTGGGCTGAGTTATCTAACTCTGAACAGATGCTACTCTACGCTCAGTGGTGGAGAGGCGCAGCGAGTACGACTAGCCACACAGCTTGGGATGTCTTTAGTTGGTGTTGTTTATATTTTAGATGAGCCGAGCATCGGTCTTCACCCACTTGATAACCGCCGCTTAATCCGTACTCTTTCAAGCCTTCGTGATCGTGGGAATTCTGTAATAGTAGTGGAGCATGATGCCGATACAATGCGCGCAGCAGATCATTTAATCGAACTTGGACCAGGGGCGGGAAGTGAAGGTGGATCTTTGATTTATTCAGGTACACCAGAGTCTTCATTTACCTCTACAACTAGTTATTCAGGTAGTTTTTTATCCGGTAAGGATGCGGTTCAAAAGGAGGCGAAAACATTAGAACCTAGGCAGGAATGGTTGAAAGTAATCGGCGCTAAAGAGAACAACTTAAAGACAATTAATGTGCATTTTCCCGTGGGTTTATTGACCGTTGTATGTGGTATGTCTGGCTCTGGTAAAAGTACTCTAGTTAATGATATACTGGCGAAAGCCGCTGCCTTTAGACTCAACCGTGCAAAAACGATTCCTGGCAAGCATAACAAAATTGAAGGCCTTGGTTCTTTTAGCTCAGTGGTCCAAGTTAATCAGGATCCAATTGGGCGTAGCCCCCGATCCAATCCTGCTACCTATACCAAACTATTTGATCAGTTGCGCGATCTTTTTACTAAGTGCTCCCTAGCTAAAATTCGTGGCTATAAGCGTAGTCGTTTCAGCTTTAATGTAAGTGGGGGGCGCTGTGAGCGATGCAAGGGAGATGGTATGATCAAATTAGATATGCAATTTATGGCGGACGTTTACAGTGAATGCCCAAGTTGCAAGGGAAAAAGATACAATCGAGAGACGCTGGATATACGCTTTAAGGGTTATAGTATTTCGGATGTATTAGAAATGAGTGTGCGGGACGCAATGAATGTATTTAATAAACAGCCCCGCATCTACGAAAAACTAAAGACACTTGCGGATGTTGGCTTGGGGTATATTAAGATAGGACAACCAGCCACTACTTTATCTGGCGGCGAGGCTCAGCGAATCAAACTTGCTTTAGAGCTAAGCAAGCGCCAGCAAGGAGAAACTTTGTACATCTTAGATGAGCCTACGACTGGGCTGCACTGGCTAGATGTACAACGTTTACTTGACCTATTATTTCGCTTACGAGATGCGGGTAATTCCATCATTGTAATTGAGCATGATATTGATGTCATTCGCTGCGCCGATTGGATTGTAGAGCTTGGTCCTGAAGGTGGAGAGTCTGGTGGAGAGTTAGTCTATGCAGGTAGTTCTGCAGAGTTTCAGCTCGGAGTAGCGACGCCTACGCAGCAATGCCTATAGGATGTAAATCCTGGTTTTATTCTGTAATGTAGGGACCGCTACTTTACAGAAAAGGAATATAATTTATGGGATTCCAGTTGCGTTCTTTTTGTATTATAACGCCATTTTCATTTCTTGTGCTCGCGCAAGCGGTAAAGCTACTGATCAGCAATGTAGTTAGAAGTGATAAGAAGAGTATTTTCTTGAGTACTTTCATGGTTTAATTTTCTAGTGCAGTTTTTAACTGTTTATCGTACAAGTTTTTATAGAGTAAGTTTCTTGGATACAACTGCGCGTGAGTACCGCTGGCGATGACTGTTCCTGATTCAAAGACAAGAATACTATTCGCGTGCTGAATGGTACTAAAGCGGTGAGCAATGATAATTACAGAGCGCCCTCTAGACAGTTTTTCAAGTGCAGCTTGGATTTGGTGTTCACTTTCTGCATCGAGCGAGGATGTGGGTTCATCAAGGATAATAATCGGTGCATCTTTTAAAAAAGCACGTGCTATTGCTATGCGCTGGCGCTCTCCACCAGAGAGCCTTGCTCCGCGCTCACCGACCCTAGTTTCATAGCCTTCTTCGAGTGCCTCTATAAATTTATGCGCGTTCGCCATTTGCGCGGCTTTTATAATTTCTGCATCCGTTGCCAGTGGTTTACCTAAACGAATATTATTGGCAATAGTATCACCGAATAGAACCGCTTCTTGGGAAACGAGCGCAATTTGTGCACGTAAATCAGCTTTGGAGATTGTGCGAATGTCGAAGCCGTCAATAGAAATACATCCACTTGTTACATCATAAAAGCGCGGTACTAAGCTTGCGAAAGTTGTCTTTCCTGCGCCACTGGGTCCAACCAATGCGACTGACTCCCCCGCGGGTATTTCTGTACTGACTGATTGTAAGACAGGTTCGTCTGCGTATTGAAAAGAGACATTTTCAAATTGGATATGACCTTTCATCGCACCAATAACTACTGGATCAATCGCATCTGGGACTGTGTCCTCAGTGTGTAGTATGTATTCCAATCGATTGAGCGAAGCTTCGGCTTGGCGTATCGTATTCGACACACTTCCGATTTTTTTAGTGGGTTGGTAGCACATATAAAGTGCCACCAAAATAGAAGCTAGGGCGCCTGCGTCTATATTTTGCTCAATAGCAATATAAAGAGCTCCAACAAGCGCGCCGGCAGTGACGATTTCTATGATGGGTGTGAGCGCCTTGTCGTATTTTACGACTTTCATTGATTGTTTAAAGAAGCGCGCGCAAGTCTCAGCGAAGCGGTCACTTTGTTGGGACTCTAGATTATAGGCGCGTATTTCTCGAGCAGCAGAGAGATTTTCATTTAGTACGTGATTGAGCTCTCCTGCTTGGGCCTGGGCAAGTGTGGCTTTCTTTATAATTGCTTGGCCTATAAATCGAATAGGAAGCACACATGCTGGGATGGACGCTAGTGCAATTAGTATGAAGCTAATATCTTCTGCTTGGAAAGATAGATATATCAAATAACAGCCAGCAGCTAACAAGGTGGCCGGTTCTTTAATTAAACTATCCACTACTTTAACGATGGCTGTTTGTAGGAGTGTTGTGTCTACGAGTACGCGGCTCATCAAATCACCGGATTTATTTTTTTGGAAAAAGCTAAGCGGTAGTTTTTGAATATGATCGAATACCTTGCGACGGATGCGCTCTAATACATACATACCAGAATAGGCTACAAAGTATGAGTTTACGAAGCTGCCCAGTGCACGTAAAGCGAACATGATGGGAACTAGAGCGAGATAGCCCAACAGAATTGAAGATTCTGGCTTTTCTGGATTCGTTACGAGTGGCACCAAATGCTTGGTCACGTAAGGTAAGCCAAAGCCAGAAGAGGCCGCATAGATCAAGCCTGCTAGTAAACCAACTCCGAATTGGACTTTTACTGGCTTAAGGTAATTGAAATAGGGTCTGAAGCGATGCAGTAGCATAATTCAATGAAGCCATTTATAGGATGCAAGTTGATTTCACGTTTCTTAAGCTATTCCTTTTAGTAAGAGTCATTGTATTTATGACTCAGAGCCATTTTTAATAGAATGAGTATAATTTTATATAATACAATAGCGTATGTGACTGCACTCTTGCAAGAATCTCCTTAAGTGTACTGTGTACCTAATGTGAACTCTTTAATTAACCGAAGTAGGGCTTATTCTGGATTTTATAAGTTCTTAGAATATTGCTTTGCGCGGTGCGCTGTGTGCTTTTTAAGAATTCTGCCAGTAAGATTAGCTTACTTTTTGGGAGAAAAAATTGGCTGGATTTGCTGGTTGCTAATGTCTGGTCGCAGAGCAACGGTTAAAGAAAACTTGAGAATTGTCCAAGGCTGGATCGATCAGCAGGAACAGTCCAGTACTTTGCTAAGAATAGCCGAAGGTAAAAATATTGATACTGCGACTCAAGAAGTATTTAGCCGAAGCACTGCTAATTTGCTCAGCAGTTTTTCTTTTGCTGCTCTATCATTTAAGAAACGACACCCACTTGTTGAGTTTGAGAATCTAGAAAAACTGAAGGATGCAGTCGACCGCGGGCATGGAGTCGTCCTCTTAATGGCTCACATGGGTCCTTGGGAGATAGTATCCTCTTTTGCAGCGCATTTTACCTATCATGGGGTGAAGTCTCCACTTGGAGCAATTTATAGGACACTGAATAATGATTATTTGGAAAAATGGTACCGAAGTCAGCGAGAGCGCCAAGGAATGCAGCTATTTAAGCGTAAAGCAGGTTTGCTAGAAGTGTTCAAATTTATGAAAAGTGGCGGTATACTCGCCTTGTTAGCAGACCAACGTGTCTATACCGGTGAAAGCGTCGAATTTTTTGGGGAGCCTGCTTTGACAACACCACTTGTTGGGGTGCTAGCCAAGCGAGCTAAGGCATCTGTTCTTTCTCTAACTTTAAAGTATGATAGAAGTTGTAGATTAAAAGCATCATTTCGTTTAGTAGACTTTGAGAAAGCAACCACCAGAGAGGATTTTGCTAGGTTGACAAACCAAGAGCTTGAAAAAGTTCTAACCAGCGATACGACAAGTGGATTTTGGTTTCACAAACGCTTTAAGATGTGATGACTTTTGGACACAAACCATAACTTAATGTGGTACATTTACCAGACTAAGCTTGTTAAACTAAAAAGGTGAAAAATAATTAACTTTGCTTCGCTTGCTGATAAATTATTATATTACCATACATGAAAATTAGTGCTACTATTATCACCTTTAATGAGGAGCGTAACATCAAGGAATGTTTAGAGTCTCTGCTGGATATAGCCGATGAGATTATAGTTGTGGACAGTTATTCAACTGATCAAACAGAGCAAATATGTAAGGTTTTTAATCAAGTACAATTTATTAAAAATATTTTTGAGGGTCATGTAGAGCAGAAAAATTTCGCAGTATCCATAGCTAGTAATGATTTTATCCTATCGCTTGATGCGGATGAGCGGTTATCTCTCGAATTAATAGATGAATTAAAAAAAATAAAGGCAGGTAATGCAGTTACTAATTCAGCTTACTCAATGCCTCGATTAAATAATTATTGTGGAAAATGGATTCGACACAGTGGTTGGTACCCAGACATGAAAGTTCGTTTATGGGATAGAAGAATAGGTAGGTGGGGTGGTACTAATCCTCATGACCATATAATCTGTAGTAAAAATACTGATAGGATTCAACTTACTAGTAGTATATTACACTACACGACACCAAGTATAAAGGCGCATGTAGAGCAAACCAATAAATTCTCAGAAATAGCTGCATTAGAATTGTTTCGATCGAAACGAAAAGTTGCTGTAGATTTTAAAATGTTATTTGATCCATTTTTTACTTTTTTCAAAATATATTTTTTGAAGCTTGGGTTTCTTGATGGGTTTTATGGATTAGTAATCGCAGTTGTTTCTGCTCATGAAAAATTCTTAAAATTTGCAAAACTCAAACAGTTAAAGTCGCAGCATGAGAATTCTTCATCTTAGTTCTGAGGCAAGTTGGAGAGGAGGGGAGCAGCAGATCGCTTATCTGGTTTCTGAACTTAATCTCTTAGGGGTTGATCCTTTGGTGGCATGCAAGCCAGCTTCAGAATTTGAAAATTACTGCGCAAAGAGGCAGTGGTATTGTTTTCCTTTATTAATGAAAAACTCAGTCGATTTTAGCTCAGCAATAAAGCTAAAAAGATTATGCCAAAAACTATCGATTGACCTTATTCACGCGCATAGTTCACACGGGCATGGCAGCGCCTTTCTTGCCTATCTTCTTAGAAATAAAACACCTGTTATACTAACTCGGAGGGTTGATTTTAAGGTTAGTAAAGGCTGGATTTCGAGGTGTAAATATACTTTTCCAAAGCTTAAAAAAGTTGTGTGCGTATCCGACGCGATACGAAATATTGTTAATAGTGCGACTGGGCGTGAAGAATTATCCACGACGATATACGACTCGATAAATCATGAGAAATTCAAATCGCATATAGGTGGTAGCTTTCTTCGTAGTGAGTATAATTTATCTTTTTCAACTACTTTAATTGGCAACACAAGTGCGATTGCACCACATAAAGATTATTTCACCTTTGTTCGAACAGCGGAGTATTATATTCAAAATTTCGACAATGATGTGCGATTTTTTGTGATTGGAGAAGGAGAACAGGAAGCAGAAATAAGAAGTTTTGTAACAGAGCGAGGATTGGAGGATTCTTTCATTTTTACAGGATTTCTGAAGAACATAGAGCAAGTCTTACCTTCTTTAGATATTTTTCTTATGACGTCTAAGACAGAAGGCTTGGGCTCCAGTCTTATTGATGCATTTGCTGCAAAAGTACCTGTAGTGGCCACACGTGCGGGTGGAATACCGGAATTAGTAATACATCAAAAAACGGGGCTACTTTCTGATGTTGGGGATTTTTCTGATTTAGCTAAAAATATCCAACAGTTAAAAAATAATAAGACATTAACCGATCAGATTGTTTGTAATGCTTATCAACAATCATTGCATTTTAATACTAAGGCAATGGCTCTTGATTACTTGAAATTGTATGAATCCATATTAGCCGAAAGGTAGAAGTTATTTTGCTCCGTATAAATATCATAGCTCGCACCAATGGAGTTGGTCTAGATCAAGACGTGGACTTAGTCTTTAACGCGCTTACGAACGCTGGCTTTAAGGTAACTATTAGCCACTGCCGCGGTATTTCGTTGTGGTCTTACCTTTTGCGTCGTAGTGCCCAGTATGATGTGAATATTTTTTTAGAGCGGATTTTCCCTCGTTGGTTGTCTTCGGCAAAGAAAAACTTTCTTATTCCAAATCAGGAGCGTTTTCCTCGTCGACATTTGAAATATCTACGTCGTGTAGATGCTGTTTTGTGTAAAACAAGACATGCGTTGGATATTTTTACAAAATTTACTCCAGCCCATTACATCGGTTTTACATCTGAAGACCGAGCACTGCCTACCATTGATAAAGATTATAATACATGTCTACATTTAGCTGGTCGCAGCACCCTAAAAGGCACGGAAACTATTTTAGATGTTTGGAGCAAGCATCCTGAATGGCCAAAACTCACCCTAGTGCAGTGTAAAGAAAATGCGCCTAAAGTAGTACCAGAGAATGTGCGGCTACTTTCAGGTTACATAGAAAAAGATGATTTGCTGAGAGAACTCAATGCTCATGGCGTGCATCTATGCCTATCAAGGTCGGAAGGTTGGGGGCACTATATTGTGGAGGCTATGAGTTGTGAGGCTATTGTAATCACTACCGATGCCCCGCCAATGAATGAGATTATTAATTCTTCCACTGGAGTATTGGTTCCTTACAAAAGGCAAGAAGTCAGGCATCTTGGTGTCAATTTTTACGCTGATCCGGAAGCCTTAACTGAAGAGCTGAATAGAATATTTAATTTAAGCGCAGAAGATAAAATTAGCTATGGAAAAAATGCACGCAACTGGTTCGAGTATAATCATCATGACTTTGTAACTACTTTCCCTAGGGTTATCCAAAAACTTCTCCACTAACATGTCATATCATAAATTACAAGAGACTGAGCTTATCCTAGGAAATTCAAATCCTAAATTTTCTGGTGTCACTTCTACTATGTTACAAGTACTAGAGCATCAAAAAAAATTATTGCCGCTAGCTGTCCTTGGTAAGCACTACCTCCCAGATGACGCACTCGCCATTAATTTTATGGAAGCTGTAAAGCTTTGCAGGAGTCCCCTGCCAAACGGAAAAGCGCGCATCTTTCACGCTCGGCGTAATAATGAAGCACTTCAAGCTTTTGCGTTAAAGAGTCTATCACCCACGCCACTTAAAATTGCGTTTACATCGACCGCGCAGCGCGAGCACTCATGGATAACACGTTGGATTATACGTAAAGCGGATGCGGTTATCTCTACGTGCTCGGCTGCGGGAGCTTATATTCATGATGGCCCCGATATTATATCTCCGCACGGAGTTGACTTAGAGCGATACCATCCAGCTATTGATCGCAAAGAACTTTGGAGTGAGCTTGGTCTGCCTGGAAAGTATGGAATCGGTATATTTGGCCGAGTTCGGCACCAGAAAGGCGTCGACGTATTGGTGGATGCCATGCTGCCGTTACTTGCAAAATTTTCAGACTTCACGGTCGTGGTTTGTGGAGAAGTGACACCGAGCAATAAGAAGTATTTCGGTGCGCTTCGAACAAAGATAGCAACTGCAGGATTTGAAGAGCGATTTGTTTTTCTCGGCAAACAACCGTTTTCAAAGATTCCTAAACTGTTTAGAGCAATGCACCTTGTCGCTGCTCTAAGTCGTAATGAAGGCTTTGGGCTTACTGTATTAGAAGCGATGGCTAGTGGAACAGCTGTGCTTGCTTCTAAGGCCGGCGCTTGGGAGGATATTGTTCGTAATACAGAAACAGGAAATATTGTTCCATGTAACGATATTGCTGCTACCAAAAATACATTAGAGCACCTTCTTAGTAATATTCCAAAACTTGAAGAAATGGGACAAAAAGGTAGGCTCTGCGCCGAAGTGAATTACTCTTTAAAAAATGAGGCTGAACTCCTCTCTAATTTTTTTATTAAGCTACAAACAGCCAATTAAAATGTAGAGTCAGTGGATTGATTCTACCCATTCTACTACAATGAACCCAGTTTTTTCAGAATTTGTCCGTGAAGGATTTGTGGGTGTAGCTCGTACGGATTGGTTATCCAATCTCCCATTAGGGCGCTTGTCTGGTTTGCGTAATGAAGTAGAGGTCGCCCGTGATAGGGCGCTTGCTTTGGGGCGCCATCAAGTTGTTGTAATTGACTTTGAATACAAAGGAGCTATGCTACCTGTTGCAGTTAAATATTTTGGTAAGCAAAGCAGATGGAAAGATCTATATGACCGCAAGTATGGCAGTAAGGCAGCGCGTTCTTTCAAGGCTGCTAGCTTCCTAAAAATAAATAAGATCAGTACTCCACCTGCCTTGGCGTATTTCGAGCGTTGGGAAAAAGGGCGCTTGGCAGAAAGTTTTTATTTATCCTACTATTTTGATGGATTTAAAAATCTCAAGACTGAACTTTTGGAAATTTACCAATCCAAAGGACCTTGTTCTAAATTAGTCGATCTATTGGAGCAAGTTGGTAAAGCAATGCGAAGGATGCATGATGCTGGCTTTTGCCATCGAGATTTAGGCAATCAAAACATAGAATTGTTACATGGCTCAAATGGTGAAAAAGATCAGGTGTATTTCCTTGATTTAAATCGCGGACGCATACGAAAAAAGCTGAGCATTCAAGACAGGGCTCGTGATTTTTCAAGGCTCGATCTGCCATCAGAATTTTTGCATATTCTAATTAAGATTTATTGGCATTCATCCGAACCGATCGGCTTTTTTAAAAATGTGATGAGGCTGAGGCGCCGGTTTTACTGGTGGCAGAAAAGCCGAAATTTTCGTCATCCAATTTGTACTTTAAAAGAATTAAAAAGAGATGGAGGCAATCGATCCCTAAAGTATAAAGATCTCTGGATTTGGGATGAGCGCTCTGCTCAAGCATCTATTACGATGAATCGGGCAGACCGTAAAAAATGCTATTCATGGCTCAATTACAGTAAGATTGCATTTTCTAGTATAAAATCTTTCTTTGGGATAACGCAAACTTATCGTAAGCAGATAGCACAAGCCTATCAGCACAGGGTTGAATTTACTGGAAGAATTGGTATGTCTCTAGAGCCCGCAGACCTGGATTTTAATCAACAAATTTCATTACTCGGTGAGCTTGGAAAAATACCTGTGCTCCTACGCTTCGGTCACCATGAAGACAAAACCCAATGGGATAAGACGCTTGGATATTTGTATGATCTACACAGTAAAGGACATCCTATCATGGTCGCGGTTCTGCAGGATAGACAAGCAGTCTTGAAGCCGGAAGCTTGGCGTAAATTTTTGTTTTATCTTTTTCAGAAATTTGACGGTAAAGTTGAGTTTGTAGAGGTTGGGCATGTAATTAATCGCGTGAAGTGGGGTATCCACAACATGAGTGAATATTATGAGCTTATGAGGCCTGTAGCTGAGCTTCAAGTGATTCATCCAAATATACAGATCGTTGGGCCTGCCTGTATCGATTTTGAACTACACTATACTGTAGGCGCCCTTGATCATTTGCCAAAGGATCTTAAATTCGATGCACTCTCGCATCATTTATATGTAGACCGTAGGGGCGCACCTGAGAACAAGCAAGGTACCTTCGCTACATGTGAGAAAGCTGCTCTGCTAAAGGCTGTAGCAAGTCATTCCCTTCATTGTGGTGACAGAGTGATAGTATCCGAAGTGAATTGGCCAATAATTGGCACCGGAGTTTGGTCTCCAGTGGCAGCTTCTTATTTACCTAAAGGAGAGTTAGGAAGTCGGGCGCATGTAAGTGAGGAGTATTATGGAAGTTACATGATACGCTATTTAGCAATAGTGCTTTGCTCTGGATTTGTGGAGAGAGTATATTGGTGGAGGCTGGTGGCACATGGCTTCGGGCTCGTCGATGAGCGTGCTAAAGATGGTTGGCGTAAGCGAATCGCATTTAACATGCTACGCACTTTTCTGCAGGAATTAGGGCAAGCTACCTTCGTAGAAAAAATAGATCTGCCAGAACAAGTATATGCAATGCGCTTTGAACGAGCGAAGGATCAAGTTGTTCTACTCTGGTGTAACGGACGCACTTTTAATGGGCCGTGGCCAGTAAAACCAAACAAAGTACTGGATTGTACAGGCAAGGAAATCGAATTGATTGAGATTCAAGACGAGCCAGTCTATTTAATTTACAGTAATTAGGCGGTATTTGCACTGACTTTAATTATGTTTTTGACCCGCTTCGGACAATATACTCTACTATTAACTTTTGAGCCATGATTGATATTAAGCTCCTACGCGAGCAACCCGAACTGATTCGTGCTGCTGTTGCCCATAAGAAATTCACTTGTGATATAGATGCTGTCTTGACGCTTGATCAGCTGCGGCGCACTAAAATTACGGAGGCTGAACAAGCGCGGGCAAAGCAAAAAGCCGCAAATCAAGACATGGTAGGTCTAGCGAAGGGATCGCCTGAATTTTTGGAAAAAGTAAAGGAAATGAAAGTGATGGCTGCCTCTGCCAAGGCTCTTGAGGCAGATGCCAAGTCAGCCGATGAGGCCTTTCAAGAAGCATTTCTTAGCATCCCTAATATGCCGGATCCTTCGGTGCCGATTGGAAAAGGTGAAGATGATAATATAGTCGCATCAACTTGGGGTGATGCTGCTGCCGAGTATCCGCACGCGTGTGCTCATTTTGATATCCCTTGGTTTGAGTCACGTATTGACTTTGCTCGAGGCGTAAAAACTGCAGGAGCGGGCTTTCCTTTTTATGTTGGTGAAATGTCGCGCATGGTTCGCTCGCTGGTTAATTTCTTCTTACAAGAAGCCCAGAATAATGGCTACGAAGAAGTGATGCCGCCTATTATAGTGAATGAAGAAAGTGCTACTGCGACCGGTCAATTACCGGATAAAGAGGGTCAAATGTACGTCGATGATAATGAGGGACTCTACCTTATCCCTACTGCAGAAATCCCCGTAACTAATTTTTATCGTGATGAGATTTTGGATATGGAAAAATTACCTATTTATCGTTGTGCGTATACGCCATGCTTTCGTCGAGAGGCCGGTAGTTGGGGGGCCCATGTTCGAGGGCTTAACCGCTTACATCAGTTTGATAAGGTTGAGCTAGTTAAATGGACAACTGCAGATACTAGTATGGAGGAGTTAGAGAAACTACGTAGTAATGTAGAGGCGACTTTACAAAAGCTAGACTTACCCTACCGCGTGCTGCGTATGTGCACAGGTGATATTGGATTTCCTCATGCGAAGCAATATGACCTTGAGGTATTTTCTGCCGGTCAAAAACGTTGGCTCGAAGTATCAAGTTGTTCAAATTTTACTGACTTTCAGGCGCGTAGGGCAGGGATTCGCTACCGTGGCGCTGATGGTAAGCCATTAAATGCGCACACGCTAAATGGTTCCGGTCTTGCCGTGCCGCGTGTACTTGCCGCCATTTTAGAGAATAATTTACAAGCCGATGGTAGGGTTAAAGTACCGGACTGTCTACAGTACTGGATGCAGCAAGAGTTTATTGGAGAAAGTACCTAATCAGGACTCACTACTGTTACTGTAGCCAATGCTTGCGCTCAGTAACAATATTTTAAATACTTCTAAATTATATGGAATCTTTTATTGAAGCACTACGCTCCGGTAGCATACCAGCATGGGCAGGATTTGTTATTTCTGCTATATTTATCATAAGACTCTTATTTAAATATAGTAAGTGGCTTGTTTTATTTGGAGTTGTTATCGCGATTGGTTACGTTGTGATTAAATTTTTCCCAGAGTTAGCCACACCTATAAACGAATGGGTTCAGTCGTTTTCTTCTGAGAAATTACCTGAGATTTTTCCGGAAGGTGATCCTAGCAATTAGAATTCATGCGCATTTTTATTAATTATGTAATTCGACCTTGCGCGCACAGCTAGGTGGTTTTTTCTCCCTATCAAATGGCAAAAAAGGCAAAAACTGCAATCATCCCTACTCGGGCAGAGGATTATCCTGAGTGGTATCAGCAGGTTGTTAAAGCTGCGGATTTAGCGGAAACCTCTCCAGTACGCGGCTGTATGGTGATCAAACCATGGGGCTACGCTATATGGGAGAATATCCAGCGCGAGCTCGATAGGCGCTTTAAAGAGACTGGGCACAAGAATGCTTATTTCCCACTTTTTATTCCAATGAGCTTTTTGCAGAAAGAAGCCGATCATGTGGATGGCTTCGCTAAAGAGTGTGCAGTGGTTACCCACTCGCGCTTGGAAGCAGATTCTAATGGTAAGCTCCAACCTGCCGGCTCTCTCGAAGAGCCGCTCATCGTACGTCCGACTTCAGAAACTATCATCGGTGAACTTTTTTCCAAATGGGTGCAGTCTTACCGCGACTTGCCTCTGCTCATTAATCAGTGGGCCAACGTCGTCCGCTGGGAGATGCGCACACGTCTCTTTCTGCGAACTGCCGAGTTCCTCTGGCAAGAGGGGCACACCGTCCACGCGAGCTCCGAGGAGGCGATGGCGGAGACCCGTCAGATGCTTGATCTGTATGCCGATTTTGCTGAGAGTTTTATGGCGATGCCGGTGCTGACGGGTGAAAAGACCGAAGCAGAGCGATTCCCCGGTGCGGAAGCTACCTTCACGATTGAAGCGATGATGCAAGACCGAAAGGCTCTTCAAGCAGGCACTTCTCACTTCTTTGGTCAAAACTTTGCTAAGTCCAGTAATATTAAATACCTCAGTGCTGAAGGGAAAGAAGAGTTTGCTTGGACGACTTCATGGGGAGTATCCACGCGTCTCGTCGGTGGTCTCATTATGACACACTCAGACGACGATGGTCTAGTGCTACCGCCACGCATTGCGCCCTCGCATGTCGTTATCATTCCGGTCACACCTAAGGAAGAGACGCGTCAAGAGGTGCTCGATTACTGTGATGCGCTAAAAAAGGATCTTCAGTTGCAGGTTTTCCTCGACGGAATGGTAAAGGTCGAACTGGATGATCGTGACTTGCGCGGTGGTGAAAAAGCTTGGGAATGGATTAAAAAGGGTATCCCTCTAAGAGTTGAAGTCGGTCCGCGCGATATAGAGAATGACTCCGTCTTTGTTGGTCGTCGAGACCGAGCGCCCAAAGATAAGCAAAGTTATAAGCGTGACGATTTTGTGTCACAAATTGGTGCACTACTAGACGAGATCCAAGACAATTTATTAGCAAAAGCAAAGGCTCACGCCAAACAACACACCCAAGAAATAAGCTCTGAAAAAGACTTCATTGAATTCTTCACGCCGCAGAATAAGAATGATCCCGAAATTCATGGAGGATTTGCATCGATGGGATTTTGCTGTGATTCAGCGCTTGAAGAAAAAATTGCTAAGCAATATAAGGTGACTGTGCGTTGTATTCCAATTGCTACTGCCGACGAAGTGGTGCCCTGCGCATTTACAGGTCAACCTGGAAAGCGAGTGATTTTTGCTAAGACTTACTAGTGATTACTTCTTTCACACTCAATTAAGTTCGGTCATTTGAGAGTTGCTAGAGGTATAAAGCACGAGTTTTGTTGGTATGATAATTTTTACAGTATGCTGGCGTTTCCTAAACATCTTGTTACCTTTTTTTTAGCAAGTTTATTTGCGTACTCCGCATTTGCTATGCCTGAAGTGTGTCGTATCGATACAGAGCGCTTTTCGCAGACCAAAACAATAAACGAATATTACTGGTTACAGCAAGTTGGCACTATTGGGTCGCAAAAAGTCCCGCTAGTTATTGTGCTGCATGGAGGAGGAGGTTGCGGAGATAGTCTTGAGTCACTGCAAAAGATTAAGGGACAGTCACAACGATTAAGTAGGGGAATTGAGCGCTACAAAAAAGGCCCATGCATAGTAGTCGCTCCACAATGCTTGCGACGTACAAGTGATGGTGGAAAAAATACTTGGACTCCGAAGGACCTTAATTATTTTCTTGATCATTTATTAGCTACTCTTCCTGTGGATGCCGATCGTGTGTATCTAACGGGTGTTAGTATGGGCGGTTATGGTTCTTGGGCCTGGGGTGGTCATAGCCCAGAAAATTTTGCTGCTATTAGTCCCATAGTTGGCGGTATCGGTCCTGGTGGACCCAAAGATGTGACCACCGATTTGAAGCAATGGGCTGAAAAATTAGCTACCGTGCCAGTATTTGCTTTTGTTGGAGCGCTGGATCGCGTGGTACCAGCCGAGCGTTCGGAGCGAATGGTTGCAGCAATACGCGCAGCAGGTGGGCAGCAGGTACAATTACGTAGTTATGGTGATGTAGGTCACGACGCAGCAAGAGTTACATATAGTTCGGAAGAATTTTATGAATGGATGTTTTCAAAGATTCGTAAGCTGTAGCTATTTGCTTCGATTTTTTAGAGCATTCGCTTAATATTTAATACCTAGAGTGCAGTTTAGTCATGATGCAAAATATTAATCAGGATAAAACGAATTTGTTAAGTGAAGCTATGGAGTTTGCTGACTTATGCGCCGGAGAACTTTCGCAAAAATCATCGACAGATTGGCATGAAAGACGTAATGAGGTAGAATCATTACTTCAAACAAGTGGAATATATTCGCTTAGCTATGAAGAACTAGAGCATGGTGCTCGAGTTGCTTGGCGTAACAATGCGCGCTGCATTGGTCGGCTGTTTTGGTCCTCTCTTAAAGTACGCGATCGTAGAGATTTGGATAATCCAGAACTCGTGGCTGCAGATTTGCTCGAGCATATTCGTCTTGCGACCAACCAAGGTAAAATCCAACCTTTATTAACTGTTTACGCTCCAGCTGATACGAAAGGCCCGCGTCTAAGAATATGGAACCATCAGTTATTTGGCTATGCAGGATACGGAAAGCAAGCAGACGGTAGCTATTTAGGAGATCCAAAAAATGAGATTTTTACTACCAAGGCCTTAGAGATCGGCTGGCAGCCAGCTCGCACGAATTTTGATCTACTGCCTTGGATTATTCAAAAGCGTGGCGAACAGCCATGCTTGTTCGATCCTCCTTTAGCTGATTGCCTAGAAGTTCCATTAAGACACCCTAAATTGGAGTGGTTCTCTCAGTTAGGGCTTAGATGGTATGGCGTTCCAATTTTATCAGATATGAATCTACGCATTGGTGGGATGGACTTTCCTGCTGCACCATTTAATGGTTGGTACATGGAGACCGAGATTGGTTCTCGCGATTTAGGCGATACGGGTCGCTATAATGTACTACCCAAATTGGCGAAGCGAATGGGTCTTTTGAGCCCAAAGAAAGATCGTTTATGGAAGGATCGTGCGCTCGTAGAACTCAACGAAGCAGTCCTTCATTCATTTTCTGTCGATGGTGTTCGTATAGTGGACCATCACCGTGCTTCTTCAGAATTTATGCGCTTTGTGTCGATGGAACAGCAGCAAGGTCGATTAGTTTCTGGAAATTGGAGCTGGCTAGTGCCTCCAATGTCGGGTTCTGCCACCGAAGTATTTCATCATAATTGGAAAGACCGTAAATTTGTACCAGATTACCTGTTGCAGTCTCCCGCTTGGGATGGTTTCCAATAAAGATAGCGATGTCTTCACAGGTAGAGTAATTAAAAACTTTTAGTAAGTAAGTGTTAGCAAAGCGCGATATATATTTTAAATTATTTTTTTATGCGCCATATTTACTTACTGTTTATGTTTTCCTTTATGCTTGCAACAAATGCTCAGGAATTATCCCTTGGCGCATCCGCGCCAAATCTACTTGTCACCGACCAAGACGGTGAATCCTTTGACTTGGGTGATTCACTTAGCTCAGGCATTACTTTAGTATTCTTTTACCCAATGGCGAGTACACCAGGCTGTACAAAACAGGCTTGCAGCCTAAGTGAGGGTTATTTGGAACTTCAATCAATGGGTGTAGAGGTTATTGGCGTTTCCGGAGACAGTGTTGCGAAACAACGCAAATTTCATGATAAGTATTCGCTCCCTTATACTTTAATAGCAGATACAGACTTACGTGTTAATGAGGCCTTCGGTAAAAAAAGATACAAGCGACAAGCGTATATTTTTAATGATGGTAAATTAGTATGGCGAGATTTGAGCGCTGCTACAGGCAAGCAATTTACAGATGTCATTACTGCTTTAGTAGCCCTTGATTTAGTACCACTCAGTGATTAGTGGTGACTTGTCTCATTTTCATTCATAATGAATCGCGTATTTTGAGCTGTCCTCGAGGTACCAAACAGTATTTAATTTAAGTAATTCTTAGGGATATTTATCTCTTTTTTTAACTTAAGTCATTTTATTATGAAAATTTGCTGTATTGGTGGTGGTTATGTAGGCGGTCCTACGATGGCTATGATTGCTCACAAATCTATGGACCATACTGTGACTGTAGTGGATTTAAATAAGTCACGCATTGATGCTTGGAACTCCGAAAGCTTGCCTATCTTCGAGCCAGGATTGGATACAATTGTGCGCGCTTCTCGTGGAAAAAACTTATTTTTTTCTACGGACGTAGAAAAAGCAATTCGTGATGCTGATATGATTTTTATATCAGTAAATACACCGACTAAGACTTACGGAACAGGGGCAGGTAGAGCTGCTGATCTTCGTTATGTTGAAAAGTGTGCTCGTCAAATAGCCGAAGTTTCTGAAGGAGATAAAATAGTAGTGGAGAAATCGACTTTACCAGTACGCACTGCTGAGTCAGTAAAGCGCATACTGGAATCGAACTCTAATGGTCGTAAGTTTCAGATTCTTTCGAATCCCGAATTTTTGGCGGAGGGAACAGCGGTGCAAGACCTTGAAGCCCCAGACCGCGTCTTAATTGGTGGAGCGCAATGTCCAGAAGGATTAGCTGCTATCCAAAAATTAGTCGATGTGTATGCTAGTTGGGTGCCTCGTGAGAAAATTATTACTACCAATCTTTGGTCTTCTGAATTATCCAAACTAACTGCAAATGCATTCTTGGCTCAGCGAATATCATCTATCAACGCGACCTCAGCACTTTGCGAGGCGACTGGAGCCGATGTAGATGAAGTGGCACACGCGGTCGGTACAGATAGTCGTATAGGTCCAAAGTTCTTAAAGTCATCAGTTGGATTTGGGGGTTCTTGCTTTCAAAAAGATATTCTTAATTTAGTTTATTTGTGTGAATATTTCGGACTGCCCGATGTCGCTACCTACTGGAATAGCGTAATCGAAATGAATGATTACCAAAAGCATCGCTTTGCTCGCCGCATCGTCACTACACTGTTTAATACAGTGTCCGATAAGAAGATTGCTGTGCTAGGGTTTGCTTTTAAAAAAGATACCAACGATACCAGAGAATCAGCTGCTATTTATGTGTGTCGCGATTTAATTGAAGAATTAGCAAACATCGCAGTGTATGACCCCAAAGTAACGGAAGCACAAATGCGTCGTGAATTGAGCCTTGCTACTGATGACACGCAATTAACCGTGTGTAAGGATGCATATGAAGCAACTTGCGACGCACATGCAGTGCTCCTACTAACGGAGTGGGATGAATTTAAGGCGCTTGATTTCGAACGAATTTATCGGAATATGCACCAACCAGCTTTTCTTTTTGATGGGCGTAACATACTAGATTTAGGTGCTTTACGTGAAATTGGATTCGAGGCAAGCGGGATTGGCCGCAGCTAATTTTTCGTTAATTAGCTTAGCGAAGTGATATAACTTACCAGTTGCCACAGCGTCTGCTGTAATTTTGACTTCAATAGAATTATTACTCTTAAAAATAAACATACCAGCCATGATTGTTAAACCCCGTATTCGAGGATTTGTTTGTATCACTGCTCATCCTGTTGGCTGCGCGGCCAAGGTGCAGAGGGAAATTGAGGTGGCTAAAGCCGCTCGACAAAGCGGCGGACCAAAGAAGGTGCTCGTAATTGGGGCTTCCACTGGATATGGTTTATCCTCGCGGATTGTTGCTGCCTTTGGTTCAGATGCAGCGACGTTAGGGGTGTTTTTTGAAAGACCTTCCTTGAAGGGTAAGCCTGCTAGTGCTGGATGGTATAATTCAGTTGCTTTCGAGAAAGCTGCTCATACGTCTGGATTGTATGCAAAAAGTATTAATGGGGATGCATTTTCTACAGAAGTTAAAAAGCAGACTATCGACACGATAAAAGCTGACTTAGGGCAAGTTGATTTGGTTATTTATAGTTTGGCATCTCCGCGCCGTGCAGATCCAGCTAGAGGGGTGACTTATAAATCTTGTCTCAAGCCAATCGGAGGAACTTATACAAATCGTACTCTTGATACCGATAAGGCACAGGTTAGTGATATTACTATAGATGCTGCTACGGAGAAGGAAGCTGAAGATACAGTTAAAGTGATGGGCGGAGAGGATTGGGAACTGTGGATGCAGGCACTTGCTAAAGCAGGTGTTTTGGCACAAGGTGCTAAAACTGTGGCTTACTCTTACATAGGCCCTGAAATTACTTGGCCAGTATATACGAATGGAACTATTGGCGCTGCGAAAAAAGATGTTGAACGAGCTGCTGTCGAAATTACAGCTAAATACGATTGTGATGCTTATGTATCCGTAAATAAGGCTGTAGTTACTCAAGCTAGTTCGGCGATACCAGTAGTGCCGCTATATATTTCCATCCTTTTTAAGATTATGAAATCAAAGGGAACACATGAGGATTGCATTGAGC
>JAYYDJ010000034.1:0-33596 GCA_036160955.1 Verrucomicrobiota bacterium
CCCAAATCTTGGGATTCGGTATAAGTTAATTAGACTTCCTCAAAGCGTCGCTCAAAGAGAGATTCTAATTCGTCTAACATTATTTGTGCATCTTTGGCAGATCCTTCGGCGCGGACAACTAGTTTTGAGCCACTACCAGCAGCAAGCATCATTAAGCCCATAATGCTTTTTCCGTTAACCTGTTCTTTATCTTTTTCTACCCATACCTCTCCCGCGAAGGAGTTCGCGATGCGTACAAACATTGCTGCAGGTCTTGCATGAATCCCCATCTTGTTTTTGACAATGAGTTCTTTGCTTATGGATTCGTTGGATTCGGAAGTTGGCATAAATATATTAATCCGTAGCAATATCTTTAAAGATTTGATCTAGGCACGTGAAGCATACTGTTGAACAAGCTACACTTTTCATAATATTGACGGTGGTTTTTCCGGGTCAAGGTGTAAAAACAGATGGATTGAGCTTATATTTCAGCTTTTAAGTTTTCTTTTTGTGTGATTATCTCATTTTGTTGCTGAGATAATTTCGCATAGTGACCACCTGCATTGATAAGTGATTCATGTGTTCCGGATTCAATAATCCTACCCCTGTCGAGCACTACAATACAGCTAGCTTGGCGAACAGTTGACATCCGATGAGCTATGACAAGGACGGTGCGCTCACGCACTAAGCTATCCAGTGCTTGTTGTATTTTACGCTCGGTTATTGTGTCCACACTAGCAGTAGCTTCATCTAAAATAACTAAGGGCGGGTTTTTTAAAAGCACGCGTGCTATAGTGAGGCGTTGTTTCTCGCCTTGGCTGAGGCGAATACCTTTCTCTCCTATATTAGTATCAATTTTTTCAGGCAGTTCGCATACAAAATCCCAAGCGCAGGCTTGCTCAAGAGCTTTAATTAGCTCGGATTCGCTAGTGCTTGGTTTAGCAAGTAGTAAGTTTTCTCGTATACTGCCTTCAAACAAGAATGGATCTTGGGCGACATATCCAATCTTCTCATGGAGCTGTTCTAGACTTAAATTACGAATATCAATGCCGTTGAGTCGAAGGCTACCACATGTTACGTCATAGGTACGCATCACCAAGTTAGCGATGGTTGACTTCCCTGCGCCTGTGTGACCGACGATTGCAGTCACTTGTTTTGGAGCTACATGCAGATTGAGGTCCTTTATGACAGATGGGCGCCCGTTATATTTAAATGACACTTTCTGAAAATCGATTTGAATAGAGCCTTCGGCTAGGTACTGAGGGTTTTGCGGTTCAGCCACTTCTATTGGGGTGTCCAGAATTTCAAATACACGCTCTCCAGATGCTCGGCCGGCAGCTAGCAAGTGGTTTAGTCCATGTATTTGAGATATTGGCATATATAGCATATTAGCGTATAAGAAAAATCCAACCAGCTTTCCCATGCTGAAACCTGACGAGTTATTCAAAATTAAGTAGCCACCAACACCCACAATACTTAAAAATCCTAATTTAGTCACTAAATTGGTTATTGGGTGATAGATGGACCAGCGGAACATAGCTCGCAGTGTCTTGTAGCGCAGGTCATCAGCCTTGACTTCAAAGCGCCCAGATTCCCGCTTTTGTAAGCCAAAGGATTGAATCAAACGATTTCCTTGTATGTCCTCTACCAGCAAGCTATTTAAGTCTGCAGAGCTTTCTCGTACTCCTTTCCATATTACGCGAGAGCGTTTTGCGTAAATACTACCAATACCAATAAGAATTGGAACTGGCAAAAAAACGCACCATGCTAGTGCAGGTTCTTTTATGAATAAGATCGCGGTAATTCCAACAATCATGAGTATCGCTCTCGTGCCTTGCTCGGTTCCATCAAGCAGAGCTCTTTCTACCTGTGCGACGTCTTCAATGACTCGTGAAGAAATTTCTCCACTTTTACGTTGATCGTAAAATCCAACGGATAAATGAAGTAATTTTAGGTGCAAATCACGCCTCATTTCCACTAGTACGCGCTGTTCTAGGGTGTTGTTAACCCGAATGCGTAGGCAATTAAACGCTTCGCTAGCTATGTACAAGGCAGCGATCAAAATCACTCCCTTAAAGAGTCCTTCAAGCGCGCTAGTTTCTTGGAATCCATCGATTATATCCATAACAGCTAATGGCACCGCTATTTCTAGCAAAGTCATCGCGGCAGCTAGAGTAATGGTCAGCCAGAATAGACCTTTGTAGCGAAATAAGTAGGAGGATACGCGCAGGATCGTGGACTTTTTTCTAGGTGTTTTATTACTCATCTAGCATTAAGCAATCTAGAGGATGATAAGATAGCAAATCCGAAACCATAAATTAAGTATTGTCAGCGGTCGCTTCCCCACACTTGATAGGTATCTACTGTATTTACAGAATTCATTAACTTAGATTTTCTCATGTCTACAAGGCTCTATGTCGGGAACCTCCCATTCGAAGCTACTGGCGACGATTTAAACGAAATTTTTTCACAAACCGGTGAAGTAGAAGAAGCTATTATTGTAACTCGCCCAGGTGGTGGTCGCCCTCGAGGCTTTGGCTTCGTGACTATGGCTGATGAGCAAGATGCAGCAGAAGCGATTCGGCAGTTAAATGGACAAGAGCTTGGAGGTCGTCAGCTCAGAGTGAATGTTGCCAAGGAGCGTCAAGAGAATTAGGTAACGAACGTATAGCCGTAGAAATATTCTACAATTAAAAACTGCTGGCTCTTACGCGGTAGTAGGAGTATTTTTTTATTGTTCCACTATTATCTCCGATAGTCGTCGTCGTTGTTTGTGTAGCCGATATATTCGGATTTGAAACAAGCCATGCTCTCGCGTTTGTTGAAGATTGCTCAGCGGATGTATATCGGATGCCTATTCGAATTGCGGTGCCATCTATATTAGATAAGTCACTTTGAAGCGTGAAGGTTCCAGTGGCGGAGCTACTCATCGATTTGTTTAATTCTAACGTGGCGTTTGCATCTACTAATTCTACCCAGCTAGTGGAGCTAGGATCGGATGTATATTGATTGGTGTAGTAAAGCTTCAGCTCTGTATCCATTGGGTCTAGAAATTGGCTGCGGTATCCGAGGCTTAATGTTTCTTCGGTATAATTATCTAAATTTAGTTCAGGAAATATGAGCCAATCTTCTTCATCTGGGTCTCCCGGATAACGATAAATCCAGGCATCATTATTTTCAATTCGGATGTTCCAAGCGTTATCTCCGGTAACGTCTTCTGCATCAAGTTCACTAATATTATCAACAAGTGTTACGTTTGTATTATTTATTACAGTAATGATTTCACCGCTCGTAGATCCTAAGCTCAGCTGAACACTTTCTTGGTTTTCGTTTAGTACTTGAGTACTCGCATTTGATAAATCCACAGAGTTCCAATTAATAAGATTTTCACTTTCCTCTAAAACTATGTTTGCATTAACGTTTTCAGCATTTCTTGCTCGGGTAAAAGTTATCAACAAATTCGTGCCGGATACTTCTATAGTGACAGGCTTGCTTGCGTTGACTATCTTTGGATTGGAGTAGATGGCTCGCTCCATAAGATTTGAAATACCATCTTCATCTGGATCTGCTGAGTCTCCTGAGATGCTCAAGTTATCAAGCTCGGGTAGTGAAAAGTTATCCAAGCGCCATTTACCCCATGAGGGCCCCTCTATCCATACCTTATCCGCGAACTCGGGGTAATCAATATAGGGATTTCTGTTATTTTGATAAGAATCGAATATTTTCTGATTATTGGTGATTTCATCAACTGAGGGTAGAAATTTTCTATTCCAATTAAGAAGGGTACTTAATTGCGCCATTCTATTGCTTGAGCTATTTGGTGCAGGTGACGGTGGCGTATCAACTAATTCTAAGTAATCATATCTGGTATCCATATACAGTATTGCCCTAGCGACTCTTCCTTTTTGAGCATCGCCCGGTTCAAAAGTACCGCTATTAACGCTGCAATTTGGCGCTAAAGAGTTTGCCGGATTACTGTATCCAGGCTCATTAGGGTCTGATTTATCGAAATATTTGTTTCCCCTAGTGCTATTTACACTCTTGTAATCTGGCACAAGACTGTGTAAGTCAGAATTGTCGTCTCCCGTCTCACCGACTCCATAACTTCTAGGCCACAAGTGCTCGCGGTTAAAGTAAGTCCCCGGGTCACCACCACCATCTTGGTTTTTGTTACTGATACTCGCTTCGGAGTAGAATAATATTATATTATCCGAATTGTTGGGATCTTTATACAAGTCTTTATGTGCATCCCAAACTGCTTCATATGAAATAGCAGTATGATTATCTATAATACTACTAATGGCTTGCTTCAATTCACTACCAGACAGTCCATAAGCATTGTTGTAGTAATTTTCACTCTGTGCATTTAAACTAAAAGCAGTTAATGTAACCAAAAAAGTTGAAATTAACAAATTTTTATCTGCTATAAAAATAAATTTAAAATAACTCACATTGGGATGAAACATTAAGTTCTTTGGATTCTGCAAATAATATTCATTTTATTTACATTAATTTACAGTCATTTTACGACTTATCTAACTAACAAGTTTTTTTAGCATTAATTTTAGCGCATCCGGCTTTGTAGGTTAACTATAGCCTTTGTCTGACTGATATTTTATTCATGGTAACCATGCAGTATTTTTGGAATGCCTCTTTCCGCTTGCTATTATGTCACTAGCGAATCTTATATTCTACATGCTATCCCCGTACCAAATGGTTAATACTTATTGTCATCTTTTAGCTCACCTTTTAATCTTTCTAATTACTAAACCTGCGTGAATTATTGGTTGACTGAGTGTAAAAAACAAATTCAGGGCCTGTAGCTGTGCGGTTAGAGCAGGGGACTCATAATCCCTTGGTCGTGGGTTCGAACCCCACCGGGCCCACCATCTAGCTAGATCGCCAACTCTGAAAGCCTCCTTCAAGATGGTAAACGCTTTTCTTGTTTTGGCTGTGAAGGGCATCCACAACCAGTTCGCTTATACTGCCTTCTTCGCAGTAGATCACTACTCGTCTTTGTTTGCTAAAATCTACCTTCAGTAATTGGTCTACATTCATCCGTTCGGAACCTTCAATCGCGCTTTTTCTATGTAGCTGTATAGAACGAATATCTATTAGCCGAATTGGTTCTGATATAGAAAGTCGTTGCCTTAATTCTTCAGGATTGCAGGTATGATTAGAGGTTTTTGTTTTCGATTTGATCAGCTTAGGTTGCTTAACATTTGGTAAATTAAAGCATTCATGCTCATAATTGAAACTATCGACTGAAATAATAGTTCCAAGCCTTGGCTGCTCGCAGCCAGTAATGAATTTTATCGCCTCGAGTACTTGAATGTTTGCAATCAAGCTCGCACTGACGCCAAGGATGCCAGCCTCTACGCAAGAGGGCGCTTTATTTTTATTTGGGTATAAGGTCTTAAAACTTGCCCCATGAGAGTCCCATAATGAGCAAACCTGTCCTTTATTACGATATAAGGCAGCGTGTATCCACGGGCGATTAAATTTTGCGCATACAGCATCAATCAAATAGCGAACGTAAATATCATCGGTCGCATCTAATACTAGATCATGCGATGCGATTAATGTTTCTGCATTAGCTTGCGTAAGCATATCACAGAAACTTTCCACCTGTAGATAGGGATTGAGTCGTGCGATGGAACGCTTTGCAGACTCAGCTTTATTACAATCAAGATCTTTTGAGCTATGTAACCACTGTCTAGCTAGGTTGGATAGTTCGATATTGTCTCCATCTATTATGCTTATGTGTCCTACACCTGCTCCTGCTAGTCCCTGAAGAGCTGGACACCCGAGACCTCCTGCTCCAACAACTAGAACTCTAGCAGTTTTAAGTTTCTGTTGTCCCTTTGTACCAATGCTCGGTAGTAACAAATGCCTTGCATAAAAGACCAGTTCTTCTTGAGTAAAGCTTACTTCAGCATGAGTGTTGGCGATTCGTTCTAGATAGGACACTTTTAAAAATACAGGTATGACTTAAATGATTAAGATGTCTGTGAATTTACTATAATTGAAATCCGTGGATTACGAAAGAAAATGGCCCGTAAGTGCCCATTTGAGCTACCCTCCAATATATGACATTTCGACTTTTTCTTGAGCATTTTTAGTTACGGCTCTGAGCTCTGAGTATCGATCATCACGTTGTTCCCAATGTTTTGAAATTATCGATAGAAGTTGGTTTTTATGGTATTTTTCTGACCGCAGTATTTTTTTTAGGTCGAGACCAGTGTTAGCAAATAAGCAGGTATAGAGTTTTCCATCCGCAGATATACGAGCTCGTGTACAGCCACCGCAAAAAGGCTGCGTTACAGATGTGACTAATCCAAATTCAGAAGTGTGATCTTTATAACGATATCTTTTAGCAACTTCAGCGCTTGAAGTTAAGTCTATGGGTTCGATTTCAAATTCAGTTTGTATCACTTTTAAAATTTCATCTGCGCTTATAACCTGCGCCATTTCCCATCCGTTGTGATTACCAACATCCATGTATTCAATAAAGCGTAGTGGAACGCCTAGACTTTTAAAGTAACGAGCCATTGGTAGGACCTCTCCTTCATTTACCCCTCTTTGAACAACCATATTTACTTTGATGCTTAGCCCTACGTTTAGGACAGCATCAATTGCTTCGAGCACTATATGAGGGGATATACCGCGTCCATTTATTTCGCCTAAGATTTTTGGATCTAGAGCATCCAAGCTTACCGTGACTCGAGACAGCCCTGCAGCTTTTAGGGCTTGCACCTCTTTGGCTAATCGTAGCGCATTAGTCGTCAGCGTGATCTCTTCCACACTGTGATGATCCTTCAAGCGCTCTACGAAGTTGACGATACCGGGTCTTAGAAGTGGCTCGCCTCCAGTGAGGCGAATTTTTTTCACTCCCAGATGTAAGAATGTTTCAACAAGAACATCTAGCTCTTCGAAATGGAGCCATTCATTTCTTTTTAAGAATGGATAATTAGGGCCGAAGATCTCTTTAGGCATACAATATGTGCAGCGTAAGTTGCACTGGTCTGTAAGTGAGATACGTAAGTCTGTTAATCGTCGGCTTAATTTGTCATTAATCATTAATTCTTTAAAATTACACTCATTATCTACATATTCAAATTATTAAGATGAAATGTATCCATCCAAGCGAAGCTGACGACTTAATTTTTGCGAATCTGCCTAAAGTTGAAGCTGTTGATCTGCCACTTGTAAATTGTGCTGGACGAATATTGCGGGAAAGCATTCACGCGGATCGCCCTTTTCCTCCCTTTAATCGGGCGATGATGGACGGCTATGCTATTCGTTCGACGGATCTACCTGCAGTAACTGACTTTGACATTGTTGCGGAATTACCTGCAGGCGCACCTCCTGTAGAAATTGGCAATAATTCTGGTGGCTGTGTAGAAATTATGACTGGTGCAGTCGTGCCCAGTGATTCTGATTGTGTTATTCCATATGAGTTGACCAACAAATTAGATAACGGCCAAATTACATTAGAAAATCCTGATCAGCATAATAGCGGAGACTACATTCATTCAGTGGGCAGTGATCAGGCAGAAGGTACGCTTCTTCTAGAGGCAGGTAGGGTGCTTGGCTCTCGAGAGATAGCAATAGCAGCAACATGTGGTCACGTTCACCTAAAAGTTTCGAAAATGCCTGCTATTACTATTGTTAGTACGGGTGACGAGCTAGTGGATGTTAAACAAACGCCTCAAGCGCATCAGATCCGCCGCTCCAATGATGTAGCTATCGAGGCTGCGCTTGGTCGATCGCACTTAGATGTGCAAGAAAGCGTGCATTTGCCGGATGACTTTGAAGCTGTACAATCACAACTTTCAAGAGTCATACAGCAAAATAAATTTATTATTATCTCCGGTGGAATTTCGATGGGCAGTAAGGATTATGTGCCTGCCGTTTTGGATGCTATGCACTTAGAAAAAAAAATTCATGGGGTCGCCCAAAAGCCAGGTAAGCCTTTTGGTTTTTGGAGTAGTGGAAGCACTGCAATTTTTGCATTACCAGGAAATCCATTGTCGGCACTTGTCTGTCTTCATCGTTATGTTCTGCCAGCGCTTAAAGTATCGCTAGGTCAATCCCAAGTAAAGCCCTCAAAAGTGCTACTAGCTAATGAGATACCACCAATCGATCGATTAACTCGCTTTTTACCGGTCAAGCTACTAAGTTCAGGATTCGCCTCTCCATTGCTACCGCAAAATTCCGGTGATTTTGTAAGTATTCTTAGTGCAGATGGGTTTATAGAACTGCAACCTAGCAAAAAGAAAACTGAAGTTAAGGGTGGTGAACCTGTAAATTATTATGCATGGCTCTAATATGCGCTAGTAGTTTTAACATTTAAATTTTTTAATCTAGTTTATATCTTTCAATTTTTTTCAAAAATGGAATTTTCACATATTGATAAGGAACTGAAGCCTACTATGGTAGACGTGTCTGAAAAGGTCGCCTCTACGCGCACCGCTGTTGCCGAGTCGATAGTTTATTTTGGAAAAAATGTCCTCGACCAGCTTGCCTCAGATGGTTGGTCGACTAAGAAGGGCCCTATTTTCGATACTGCTATTATTGCTGGCACAATGGCAGCTAAAAAGACATTTGAACTGATACCGTTTTGTCACCCGCTCAATCTAAAGTCAGTCAAAATAAAGATAGAGTGTATGGATGAGGCGCGCCTTAGCATTGTGGGCACGGTTAAAGTTGTTGAGCAAACGGGCGTTGAGATGGAGGCGCTCACGGCTACTTCAGTTGCTGCGCTTACAGTTTATGATATGTGCAAGTCATTTTCTAAAGATATAATTATTGAATCAACTCGGCTGATTAAAAAGACCGGAGGAAAAAACGATTTTTCGAGGCAATGAAAAAGGAAGTTTATGGACTAGTTCTAGCAGGTGGAGAAAGTCGTCGCATGGGGCGCGACAAGGCGTTACTGTGCTACAGTGGCGAGTTAACGCAACTTGAACGAACAGTGGACCTACTTTCAAAAATCTGCCAAAAGGTGTTTGTTTCTCAACGTAAAGACCAATCTTTTATAATACCTTCTAAAGCGGAGGTCGTGGTTGATTCAATAGCATCGGTTAAAGGTCCTCTCTGCGGCATTTTGTCAGCCATGCAGGCTTTTCCTCAAGCACACTGGTTGGTGCTTGCGTGTGACCTGCCTTTCGTAACCCTCTCGACGCTCGAAAAGATCATTACATCCTTTCGTGCTAGTGACCCACGATTAACAGCTTATCGTAGTAGCAGTGACGGTTTGCCTGAACCGCTATGCGCAATCTATCCAATTGGTTGTAATAAAGTTCTACTAGATACCTCACGCAAAACAGGTAACTACTGTCCTCGCAAGCTGCTCATTATTAATGAAGCAACTTTGATCGACCAAGAGGATCCCTCTAGTCTTAATAATATTAATACGAGCGCAGAATTTGAAGCTGCAAAAAGCACTAAGTTATGCGGATAAAAATACTTTATTTTGCTCAACTTGCAGATCTTGCTGGAAAAGCTGAGGAAGTTCGAGAGTTCTCTAGTATTACTGCTAAGGAGCTCTACAAGCAGCTAGCCCAAGAATATCAATTACCGCATAAGTTTTCCCAGTTACAAGTGGCCATCAATCACGAGCTTTGCGCTCACAAAAAAGAACTTCATGACGGTGATAGCATCGCCTTTCTTCCTCCTATGACGGGAGGATGATCTTGGACTTATCTTCAGCTTCTAATGAAATTTGAAATTACGGATCAAACAATAGCTTATAGCGTGTTGCGAGAGGAGCTATTATCTCTAAACTCGGGTGGTTATTGTAGCTATGAAGGCTGGGTAAGAGACAGGAATGAAGGCAAGTTAGTTAAGAAATTGCAATACACAGCTTACCCAGAATTAGCTCCCATAGTGGGGCATAAAGTCTTAACAGAAGCCAAGGATAGATTTAACATAATAGCTGCTTCAGCAGTGCACCGTATTGGATTGCTTAGTGTTGGTGAGCTAGCTGTTTGGGTTGGTGTTACCGCACACCATAGAGGAGATACCTTTCTCGCAAGCAGGTTCATAATCGATAACATTAAGTATCGTCTCCCGGTATGGAAAAAAGAGTATTATGTGGATGGAACTAGTTCATGGATTGATAACAGCGGTTGTGACTGCGCTGACCCCAATAATTTAGTCGTCGATCCAGCAGTCTGCCCGCATATTTAAGTACGCGAGAATTCTTCGAAATTGCGGTTCAAATTGCTACGTTTTTTACAGACATAACTTGAGCGCTGCAAAGAAAAGCACACAGCCTAACACAGTTCTTATGGTCCGCTCTGATGCGATTTGGCTACCCCATTTTGCACCCAAGTATCCAGCAATCATCACAGCGCAAGTTAGCAAGAGAGTATATGGGTGAAAGTTTTCGATTGAAGGGCGCAGGCCCGCTAAACCTGCTAGAGAATTAAAGAAGATAAAAGGAGCTGAAATTGCTGCCGCAGATCTCGGTGATGCCCAAGCCAAAAGTATAATTAGTGGGGTTAGAAAGATACCACCACCGACTCCAATAAGCCCTGACAAAATGCCTATTGAAGCCCCAGTTATCAGAAGAATAATCAAATGTGGCTTTTTTATCTGATCAGACTTTTTTAAGGGCATTAATAATCTTAGCAAAGCGAAGCACAATGCTAGAGCTAAAATCTGCCTGAAAAAATCTTTGTCGAGATCGATACTTCCACCCCAGTAGGCAAACGGGATTGCTGCTATAGATAAAGGTAGGAATAGACCTAAACGGAAATGTCCTGCTTTAAAAAATGCAATTGTTCCAACTAAAGATACTAGAACATTTAAAAGCAAAGCGGTTGGGCGCATCAAATCTGACTCAACCGATAATAAGACCATAGTCGCAAGATAACCGGATGCTCCGCCGTGCCCTACCGATGCATAAAGTAAAGCAACCAGAAAAAACGGAAGAATAAATAATAACGACTCGCTCAACATAAATGAATAATTTATTATTCAGAGCAGTCGAATAGAGATGACTCAATAAGTAAATTGTAGGGCCCTAAGCCATGTGATTTCAAGGTCCTATAAAGTTAGGCACTTCTTCCCCTTAAGTCTTCCTTGATATGTATACAGCGATTGATTGAGTAATTTGTAGAGCTTATACACTTCTTTGTTATTGTATACTTTGATGCCTTGACAGGGCGCCAAGCAAAGGTTTTCCTCCTGCGCTTCTTTTAGAACCATTTCCAATGAAACCTACATTTAGACCTTCAAAACTTCGCCGCGCACGTAAATTCGGCTTTCGTGCTCGTAATGCGACTCGTAGTGGCCGCAAAGTTCTGGCAGCACGCCGGGCTAAAGGGCGCTATCGTTTGGCTGCATAGGGCAGTCTTAGCGTGTTACATTTTTGGAGCGATGGGTGTTCCGGCTTTGAAGCGCTTGCGTCGGCAAGTCGACTTCCAGCAAGTTCGTAGCGCTGGAAAGCGCCTGTCTTTCGGACCTTTTATTCTGCAGTGGTTGAGTCGTGCCGAGTTGCCAGGTGTTCGAGTAGGCATAATTGCCAGTAGACGAGTTGGCAATGCAGTAAAGCGTAATCGAGGCAAGCGCCTCCTTCGAGAAATTTTTCGTGCTTATGAAGCGAACTTGCCTCAGAGCCTAGATCTGGTAATTGTGCTTAGGAAGGGTTACGATAAGTACGCTTATACCGACCTTGAACAGGCTTTTCTGAAGGGGTGCGTACAAATAAATACAACTTCGAGTAATCATTAATGGGTATACATTTACATAAAACAGAAGATTTAGAACCATGTGCTCCATCTATCGGAGCAATCGTTGCGGTCTTTTTTGTGCGCGTTTACCAATGCCTGCTCTCGCCACTAAAAATTTTCTTTTTTGGCACTAGTTGTAGCTGCCGCTTTCAGCCTACTTGCTCCTGTTTTGCTAGCACTGCGCTACTTCGTTTTGGCCTCTTGCGTGGTAGTTACATGGTCTTATGCAGAATTTTAAGGTGCCATCCATGGAATGCTGGTGGATATGATCCTGTTCCAAGCTTGAAAAGTAATAAAGATAAAGGCATTTCAAAACACCATATTAATAATTAAATGGATAAAAAAAATACATTCTTGGGATTGCTCTTCATCGCATCCGGTATCGGCTACATGTTTTGGCAGTCTGTAGAGCTACAAAAGCAAGAGCGATTGACTGCACAGGAGGCGGCTAAATTAAGTAAGCAGAGTGAAGTAGATAAATCGAGCACAAGCCCAAATAGTGTTTTGGCAACCGCATCCGAATCAGCAGCCGAAGAAAGTGCAATACTTGATTTGTTGGCTAAAGATGTTTCGGGTATTACTAAAGAGCCGGAATTACTAGATGTTTCGGATACGGAAGAAATTGTGACAATATCCAATGACTATATACGCGTCGAATTCACTAATTTGGGTGGAGCTATCCGGCGGGTAGAATTTTTGAAAACAAAGCGCGGGCAGTTGGATGATTTCGTATTTAATGACGAGGGACATTTGCCAGCTCTTAGCTTAGGTTTGCCCAATAAAGACGGAAGTATTCAAGAATTTGATATGGCGTATCAAATTGAGGCTAAGTCGTCTAATTCGATTACTTTTTTGTTGCAAGCAGGAGCAGATCTACAGATCCGCCGAATTTATTCTTTATCACAAAGTGGTTCTTCAAAAGACCCATATATCATTGCTCATAGCACTACTTTTGCCAACCAGTCCTCGTCGGCAAAAGCATTCTCCACACTTTATTTAAATTTGGGAACGATGCAGTCTATCTCGGATGGGCGTATGCAACAAAGCTATCTTAACGTAGGGTATTTCAATGGAGCTGATGCAAAGTTTAAGCCGATTACCAAGTTAATCGGAGGCAATGGATTTCTAGGAATAGGAGCAAGCGCTCCTCGCGAGGAGATGCGCATTGAAGATGCGGGTCGAATAGAATGGTCCTCAGTTAAAAATCAGTTTTTTGCTGCGGTTCTTTCCTCTGATCAGAAAATAGGAGAAGACTTAATTGTTTATCGTGTAGATGGTGAACAAAGTATATCTACTGCCAGTAGTCTTGGAATTACCGGAAGTGTGGGCTACGCATTCGGTACTATTGCTAGCGGGTCATCAAAGACGCTTGATTTTGATTACTTTGTTGGCCCTAAAGAGTTTAAGCGCTTGCAGGCTCTTGGTAATGAAAAAGACCTTGTTATGCAATTTGGCTTTCTGAGCTTTGTTAGTAAATTACTTCTATCGTTCATGTATGCGATTCACGCCTTAGTCCCCAGCTGGGGTATGTCTATTGTAATCATGACGATCTGTATCAAACTTATCTTTTGGCCATTGACTGCTAAGGCAACGAAGTCGCAGAAGCGCATGTCCAGCATACAAGGACCGATGGCAGAATTAAAAGAGAAGTTTAAGGATAATCCTCAAAAGATGCAGCAAGAAACTCTAAAGCTTTTTAAAGAGCATCAAGTTAATCCCGTTGCAGGTTGTTTGCCGATGCTTGTTCAAATGCCAATTTTCCTAGGGTTATTTTACATGTTGCGTTCTGCTTCAGAGTTGCGACATGAGTCGTTTCTATGGGTATCAGATCTGTCTCAGGCAGATACTATTTATCAAATCTCAGGGTTTCCGATCAATCTACTTCCGCTAATCATGGGAGCCACGATGTTTTTGCAAATGAGTATGATGCCAATCAATCCGAGTGCAGACCCTGTGCAGCAAAAGATTTTTAAATTTTTGCCCTTTGTATTTCTTGTGTTCCTATATAATTTTTCCTCAGGGTTAGTACTTTATTGGACAGTGCAGAATATTCTTACAATTGTGCAGCAGAAAATCACTAATAGTCGCCCAGATGAGTTGCCTGCTTTAGCGGGAGATCAGGCAAACAAAGCCGCAAAGTCAAAAGCTAAGGGCGGAATTGCAAGAGGGAAATCTCCAAATAAAAACCAGTAGCTAATGTTTCGTCTATTAAACTCAGTCGCCTTGGCTGCATAATCTCATTATTCATTACACATGTCTGGACACAGTAAATGGGCCACTATTAAGCGAGCCAAAGGGGCAGCAGACGCAAAACGTGGTAAGCTATTTAGTGTATTAAGCAAGGATATCACATTGGCCGCTCGTAGTGGCGGAGGGGATCCTGGATTTAATCCACGCTTGCGCACCTGTATAGCAAAAGCAAAAGCAGCAAACATGCCGGCAGATAATATTGACCGAGCTATTAAAAAGGGAACCGGAGAGCTTCCAGGGGTCGTTTATGAAGAGAACCTTTATGAGGGTTATGGAGCCGGTGGAGTAGGAATTATTGTTGAAGTAACCACTGATAATAAGAATCGTTCTGCCTCAGAAGTCCGTAGTACTATGGGAAAGAATGGGGGCAATTTAGCAGGCGTTGGATCTGTTGCGTTTCAATTTGATCGCAGGGGGCAATTTATAATTGAGTCAGCTAAGATTAGCGAGGAGGCTTTAATGGACATAGTTTTAGAATCTGGAGCCGAAGATATAAAAAACGAGGGGGATCACTTTGAGGTAATATGTGCAATCTCAGAATATGATTCGGTTTCACAGGCTCTAGATAGCGCTAACATCGAATGCGTTGCATCGGAGTTAGCTTACCTAGCAAATGTATTTGTTCCAGTTGATGACAAGGATACGGCACGAAAAGTTCTACATTTAGTTGAAAAAATGGACGAACTTGAGGATGTGAAAGCAGTGCATCATAACATGGAATTGTCTGATAGCGCTTTATTAGAGGATGATGGTTAATGGTTCCTCTTTAAAGCTCTTGCAAAGATCTTATTTTGAAACTAGCTATTATTTTATGAAAATATTACTTACCTTAGTCGCATCGTTACTTTTTTTATTTTTAACTGGTTGTGTCACAAATGACACGCAGGCAGGCCACAATAGCGTTAACATGCTAGGTATAGTAAAACATGAGGTTGCTAGTTACTCCGCTACTGGATCAAACACCATTACTGTAAGTAGCGATGAATTAACCGAGCGTAAAAATTTTAGTGGAAACAAAACAACACTTCTCTGGGGTCTCATTACTTTAAAAGACTATTAAGCCGCTTACTTTATCTAGCTTTCTAGCCGTCCAAAAATGGGCGGCTTTTTTTTTAGAGATGGGCAGTCTCTACAATGATCAAAGTACAAAATCAGCGATATACTGTGTGCTTAAACGAGAATGATTCTCATTAACTAATTAGTCTTGCAAGTATTTCTTCTTTGGTGCTACCAATCGGTATGAGGTTTCCAAAAAAACTAATAAAATTTACTGCTATTAGTGCATTTCTCATTTTCACTCAGTTATCTGCTGATCTTACACTAGGTGAGCAGCCCCTTTATGAGCTAGATCCCTATGTTGTGGTAGCAACAAGAACGCCACTTTCTCCTCTTCGTGTATCTCCCTCAATAGCTTACATCGGTTCAGAGGAAATGGTTCTCAGGCAGGATGTTAGCTTAATAGATGTGTTGGAGCGACAAGCTGGTATTAATTTAAAGGTTAACGGCTCTATCGGATCTGTTTCTTCTATGTTTATTCGTGGTACTAATAGCGATAATTCAGCTATTTTCTTAGATGGTAGACGTTTGAATGCAGCTTTTAGCGGTCAGTATGATCTAGAATCACTTAGTCTTAATAACATAGATAGCGTGCAACTTATGAAGAGTGGTTCTACAGTTAATTACGGATCTAGCGGTATTGGTGGGGTGGTGGATCTACGCACCAAGACAATACTTGGAAATGATATAAAAAATTTTTCTTTAGAGTATGAGTCTGGTTCCGATAACTTTGATCGCGCAATGATTACTGCCTCTGTCGCTAGTGACAATTCTGCTGTCAGCTTTGCTAGGTCCAAGCTCTCTACAGATAATGAGCGTGAAAATGACTATTATGAAAACAACTCGTCTTTAGCACGTTTAGATTTTCGTATTACGGATAATATAAGTTCAGAATTAATTATTCAGAGTATTGATAACAAAAAAGGTGTGCCAGGATCAGAGTCCTCGCCTTCATTATATAATCACTCACATTCTGAGAACTTACTTATTTCACCAGGACTTAGTTTTGCTAAAGATAATATTAGTGCACATTTATTTTATTCAAAAAGTGAGTATTTCTATGATTACGACTATTCATTTTTTGGTAGTTTATATAATTCGCGCAGTGAAATCGAGACGGATGAATTAAGCCTGCAGATAGATTATAACATAACGGATACCTATTTGCTTACTGTTGGAGGGTTATATCATCAGGATGAATTTATTCGCCCTGGATCTTATAGAGCGAAACAAGAGCAATTTGGTGCTTTTACCCAGCTTTTGAGTAAGATCAGCGACAGCTTTGAACTGCGATCAGGTGTTCGCTATGACGATTTCAGTAATTTTAAGAACTCTTGGACAGGCAATGTTGAGGCCATCTATGATATTCCGAGTAAAGATTTAATTCTTTTCGGTAAGGTGGCTACTTCATATTCACCACCAACAGCTCAGGATCTTGCATTTGATGAAAATCTTGGCGCTGATAATTCCTTGGTAAATACGCAATTAAATCCCGAAAAAGGCCTCTCTTACGAGTTGGGTATTCGCCATAGTCCTGCTGGTAGTAAGATGCAGTGGAGTCTGGTATTATTTAGAAACGAGATTGACGATTTGATTCAATATGTAGGTCATCCGGCTTTATACTTAGGCCCTGGAGAATACGATTATGCGTATCCCTCTGATACTTATAACGTCAAGAGTGCGTCAATTAAGGGAGTCGAATTTTCTTTCGACTACAGTATAAATGATACGCTTGGATTTATATTCAACTACACTTACCTAGATGCAGTCGGAGAAGATTACATTGGTCTAACTTTGAATGATTTTGATGAGTTTACTCTGCCATATCGGCCGCGACACTTAATGCAGCTTACAGCTAACTACCTACCAACAGATAAACTCCGAGTTGGCTTGAGTGCGGTTAGGCAAATTGATCGTCAACGCGATAATTACCAAGGCTACAACACGGATATGGATGACTTCTTAGTAGTTAATTTAGTTGCAGACCTAGAGCTAACAGAATCTCTGTCAGCATTTGGTCGTATTGATAACTTACTTGATAAGAGTTATGCCTTGACCTACGACTATCCAGCTCTTGGTAGAAGTGTTTATTTTGGCGCTCGGAAAAACTTCTAATTGATAATTCAGCTTAAATGAAAGTATTAATTAGATACTTAAATTACTGAGTCTAAATTGTTGTTTATTGTTGGCAGCTTGAAGCGGTTGTATCCTTATGTGTGATTATTGATGCACCACAATGTCGCTCATTTTCTCGCTCAGCAGGCTAGTCTCTATCCAGATAAACCTGCCGTACGCGCACCCTTGTGCCGCGATAAAAGTGGCGTGCTGTCCTACACCGAGCGCAGCTTTTTAAAACTGGAGGAAGAAGCTTCGTCAGTGGCGCAGATACTTTTGGCGAGAGGTATTCAGCGTGGAACGCGTGTGTTGCTGATGGTGAAGCCTGGGTTGGACTTAATTTGCATCGTCTTTGCCTTATTTAAAATAGGGGCTGTGCCAATAGTCATCGATCCAGGTATGGGACTGCGCGAATTTTTGCGCTGTGTAAAGCACTCTAAGCCAAGAGCTGTCGTTGGAATTCCACTGGCTATATGGATTTCACGATTTTTTTATGCTAGCTTTAGAGCGGTTAAAGTACGCGTTACAGTAGGCCTTACTTTAGCGCGTGTTACCTCTAAGCGCAAGCAGCGCAATAATACGTTTCCAGTCGTCGATTCAAATAGCGATGATCTAGCAGCGATTCTTTTTACATCTGGTTCGACAGGTCCTGCTAAAGGTGTGTGCTATACCCATGGAATGTTTGCCGCGCAGGTGGAGGCAATTCGCGTTCAGTATCAAATGCAGCCTGGTGAAATCGATCTGCCAATGCTACCTGTCTTTGCCCTCTTTAATCCAGCGCTAGGTATGTGTACAGTTGTTCCAGAAATGAATCCAAGTCGCCCCGCTAGCGTAGACCCAGAAAAGATCGTTCGAGCAATCCAACAAAATGCTGTTACGAATAGTTTTGGTTCTCCAGCCTTGTGGAGAAAGATTGCTCGCTTTTGCGAAACTAACCAGATTGTTCTGCCTAGCGTGAGACGTATTTTGATGGCAGGGGCGCCTGTATCTCCGGAATTAATGGCGCTAATGGGACGCTTTATTCCAAATGGAGAAATACATACTCCATACGGAGCAACTGAGGCACTACCAGTGAGCTCTATATCTGCGAGCGAGGTCCTTCGGGATACACGGGCAAGGACACTTCAAGGAGAAGGTACCTGTGTGGGTCGTCCACTACCAGGTATCACGGTTAGAATTATTACCCCTGTTGATGGCAGGATTGCTACTCTTGATCAAGCATGTGAGTGCCCAATGGGAGAGATTGGCGAAATTATTGTGAAAGGTCCGACGGTGACATGTGCATATGACAATTTAGAAGAAGCGGATGCGCAGGCGAAAATTCTGGATGGCCAGACTTATTGGCACCGCATGGGTGATATGGGGTGGCTGGATGCTGAAGCAAGATTGTGGTTCTGTGGTCGTAAGGCAGAGTGTGTAGTCAGTTCTAAAAATACACTCTACACGGATTGCTGTGAATCTATCTTTAATCAGCACGAAAAAGTGCATCGCTCCGCTTTGATTGATTGCGGTAATAATTGCCCTGGCATTGTAATCGAACCAGAGCCTAGTTCGATGCCAAACTCTGCGCAGGAAAAGAAGGCTTTTATTGATTCTCTGCGTGCGCTGGGTGCGAGTGTATCTTGTACTGAGCAGATAGAGGATTTTTTCTTTTTTGATAGTTTTCCTGTGGACGTTCGTCATAATGCAAAAATCAATCGTCTCAAATTAGCGAAGAAGTTTAGCAGCTTAAAATAATTATTTACATCTAATAACAAAGTTATGCGAATATTAGTTACTGGGGGTGGTGGTTTTATAGGTGGTTATATAGTTGATCGATTATTACAGCGCGGATTGTTTGTGCGTGTAATCGGTCGCACGTCGCAGCCTGAATTGACAGCTAAAGGTGTTGAGTTCATAACTTGTGATTTAATGGACACCGAAGCGGTTTGCGCGGCTTGTGTAGGAATAGATGTTGTTTTTCATGTTGCTGCAAAGGCTGGAATATGGGGTGCTTGGGAAAGTTTTTATCAGCCTAATGTAGTGGGCTCCCAGTCTGTTCTTGAAGCTTGTAGAAGGAACAATATAAGCCGCCTAGTTTATACCAGCACACCAAGTGTTGTTTTTAACCGTAAGTCGATAAAAGGCCAGAACGAGTCAATGCCATATGGGCGAGATTGGCTCTGCCATTATGCACATACAAAGGCTTTAGCTGAGGCGGAGCTTTTGGCGGCTAATTGCGAATCTCTACGAGTGGTTGCCTTGCGACCACATCTCGTCTTTGGACCTGGCGATCCACATTTACTTCCGCGGGTTGTTGATAGTACTCTATCAGGGCGTTTAAAAATAATAGGGGATGGAGAAAATACTGTAGATGTCAGCTATGTAGGCAATGTAGCAGACGCGCATTTGGCTGCAATGGATGCCCTTGAAAATGGCGATTGCGCAGGCAAGGCGTATTTTATTTCTCAAGATGAGCCCGTAAAATTATGGCAATGGATTAATCGAATACTTGAAGGATTAGGGCATCCACCCATTCAGCATAAAATTCCCCTACCTGTAGCGTTTGCAGCAGGCGCAGTGTGCGAAGCATTTTGGAAGTGCTGTAAGCGAGTTGGAGAGCCTCCGATGACTCGATTCATCGCAGTAGAACTAGCCAAGGATCATTATTATGACATTGAAGCAGCTAAGAAGGATATCAATTATCGACCTACAGTTGGAATGGACCAAGCGGTTAGCAAAACTATTACAGATTTAAAAGAGCGAGGCTTCTAAGCTAATAGTTAATTAGGATTGCAGCTTAGTTAGCATTACGCTGTCGAGATACTTCGTACAAGCTGACAGTAGTAGCTGCAGCTACATTGAGTGAATCTGCCCTACCTGCCATTGGTATACGAATGCAATGATGTGCAGATTGTAGCCAGTAATCGGAGAGCCCTCGGCTTTCACTGCCCATTACAATTGCTGTTGGTTTACAGTAGTCGACGGACCAATGATAAATTTCAGTATCAGGAGTCGTAGCTATTATCTGTATGGAATGCTTGGCTAGCCATGCCGTTAACTCTTTTTTCTGTGCGTAAACTACTGGAAGGGCAAAGACAATGCCTTGCGAAGAACGTATTGCATTTGGATTATATAAATCAAGCACGCAGTCAACAAGCACAACAGCATCTGCGCCTGCGCCATCCGCGCTACGCAAAATTGCACCTAGATTGCCTGGTTTTTCAATACCTTCTAAAACGAGAAGTAGGGGGTTCTTATTTATAGATAATTCAAAAAGTGAATGGCTCTGTTGATGGCCTACTGCAATTATCCCATCTGGACCTTCTCGGAAGCATGCTTTAATGAACGCTTCGTTACCCAGACGCACTAGCGAATATTCTCCGCAGCGACGCAAACGATCGATAAATGCACTGTGCGCATCAGAAGAGAACAACTCAGGGCAGAAATAAATAGCCTCCATCTTGTAATCAGCCTTAATTGCATGCTCTACTTCCCGCAAGCCCTCGACTAAAAAAAGCTTCTGCCGGTTGCGATGCTTGCGCTCACGCAATTTAACCAAGTTTTTTATTTGGTCATTTTGCCGACTCTGTATGTAGCTCTCATTCATCACTAACAGACTAGATGTAAATGGGATTGCGGTAGTTTGTCGATTTTTATGGTTGCACGAATTCGAATGCTTTGTGAACCAGAGAGTGATGGACACACCAAAAAATTTTGTAGCGAAGCCTTTTCAGTACCATGAGGAAGTCGAATTAGTTGTCGATTCGCTGACAAACTTGGGTATGGGCTTAGGTAGAGTTGATGGTTGGGTTGTTATGGTTCCTTTTGTAATTCCCGGTGAAAGAGTTAAGGCACGAATTTTTCGTAATTTTACCAACTACTCGGATGCTGATTTACTTGAAGTCATCGAGGCATCACCCGATAGGGTCGAGCCAATGTGTCCCTTATTTACTACTTGTGGAGGATGCCAATACCAACACCTAAGTTATGATCGTCAATTGCTTGAAAAGACTGCACATGTCAAAGAATTACTCCAAAAGTTAGGGGCTATTGAGCACCCTGTAGAGCACACAATTGGCTCCCCAAAAGTATATAATTATCGGTCCAAGATAACGCCACATTACAAGCGTCCTAACCAGGATGGCAGTCAACCTATTGGGTTCTTACGTTTTGGGCGTCGAAATCAAATTGTTGATGTAGATCAGTGTACTATTGCAACGGAAGCGATAAATCAAGTGTTGCCCGAAGAACGTAAAAAGGCACGACTAGCAGGAGGAAGGAAACGTCGCCAGCGCGGGGGAACCTTGCTCCTTCGACATGTTCTTGAGGGTGTAGTAAATGATCCTCAAGCAATTGTATCGGAGCGTGTAGGTGACTTAAATTTCCAATTTAAGGCTGGGGAATTCTTTCAGAATAATCCTTACGTATTGCCAAAGTTGGTAGATTATGTGGCGCAAGAAGTGTCGCTATTGGGGGCGCGTTACTTAGTGGATGCATACTGTGGTGTTGGTCTTTTTGCACTATCTGCAGCAAAGTTATTTGAAGCTGTTGTGGGAGTGGAGATAAGCCAGCAGTCTGTATTATGGGCTCAAGCAAATGCTAAGATTAGTGGTATTAAAAATACGCGTTTTCTAATAGGTAAAGCAGAAGCTATTTTTAAAGACTTAGAATTTCCTGAATCTGAAACTGCAATGGTCATAGATCCTCCACGTAAAGGTTGTGACGAAGGATTTCGGCAACAACTTTTGCAGTATCGTCCGCAACGCTTGGTGTATGTATCCTGTGATCCAGCAACTCAAGCGCGAGATTTAAAGGACTTCGTGGGGGGAGGCTATGCAATCACTAGAATTCAGCCCTTTGATTTGTTCCCCCACACTAGGCACATAGAAAATATTGTTTCACTCAACCTAGTTAACTGAAAATAAGGTTGACGAGTAAGGCTTCGGTGCCATCTTCCACTCTCCTTTTTTTATTATATTTAAATATTATTTATGTCAATCGATGTTCAAGTCCGTAAAGGTGAGCCCATGGAACGTGCACTACGCCGTCTCAAAAAGCGTCTCGACCGCGAAGGTGTAATCCGCGATGTTCGTGCTAAGCGTTATTTTGAGAAGCCGTCACAGGCTAAGCGCCGTAAGAATAAAGAGCTGGATTTTAATAATATGCTGCGAGTTCGTTACTCAAAGATGTAGTTGTGGTACATTTATATCCGATTTGACGACTGCTTGTAGGTACTTCATTTTTCTGATAATTATTGCCGGTATCGTTTTTCGTGCCGGTTTTTTTGTATAATGTCCTCACTCCAAGATCGCTTGTCACTGTCCACTTGCTGGTGCTCCGCGCGCCATTCGGACGGTTATGCAATGGTAGAAGAGATAGTTTCGCTAGGATTCAAGCGTATGGAGTTGAGCCACGGCATAAGACTTTTATTAGTTCCAGGAATCCTTCAAGCGATTGAAGAGGGACTAATAGAGGTATCATCGGTGCATAATTTTTGTCCACTTCCAGGCAGTGTACAGCATGCAGCACCGAACCTATACGAGCCCTCAGCTAGTGATGTACGCGAGCGCAACCTATGGCTTCGATACACCCAGCAAACTATGGCATTCGCTGTTCGGGTTGGAGCGCAGCGTTTGGTCATGCACTCAGGTAGCGTCAACTTCTTCTTAGTATCGGCAGAATTACAGCTAGAAAAATGGATCAATGCTCAAGAAGAACTGAAAGCTACTGATTACCTCGAAAATAAAGCTTATTTAAAAAGACGTGACCGAGCAATCAGTCGTATTCGCAAAGCAGCGCCAAAAGCGATGGAGCGTATACGCAGTGCTTATTTAGATGTTCTTTCTATGGCAAAAGATCTTGGTCTACAACTTTGCATTGAGAACCGTGAAGGTCTTGAAGAAATGCCGATTGATGCAAATTTCAAAGATTTCATAGAAGAATTCAAGGATGCTTCGACTGTCGGTTACTGGCACGATACAGGCCATGCGCAAATAAAACATCTACAAGGATTACTGGATCATCGTGCGCACTTAGAGGCTATGGCAGATCGATTAACGGGTTTTCATCTACACGATGTATGCGATCAAGGAAAAGACCACCGAGAGATCGGTACCGGTACGATTGATTTTAGTATGCTTGCTGAATTCATACGTCCTGAGCACATTTTAGTTCTTGAATTGAGCCCTTCTTTATCAGCCGAGCAAGTTGTGCGTAGCCGTGATTTTATTATTAATAATTTTGACTAGTTGTAAATTAATCGCGCCTTTTCGCTTGCCAAGCTAGTCAGGGTTGGTATCCATCTGCGCTTCCTATTATTAAATGAAAGAAGTTATATGGCTTGCCCTGAATTGTAACCCCTTTCAAATAACCAATTAACTAAAAGAAAAATTTATTTCTCCCGGGGTATATTACCAAGGGCTTTGAAAAATCATGAGTATTCAAACAACACCCAAAGACTTGCTAGATGCAGGTGTGCATTTTGGTCACCAATTACGTCGCTGGAATCCTAAATCTAAGCCGTATGTATATGACAATCGAAATGGTATTTCTATTATAGATTTAGAACAGACACATGCATTGCTTGATAAGGCGAGTGCATACATCGAAGAGACAGTAGCATCTGGCAAAGACGTACTATTTATAGGTACTAAAAAGCAGGCACAAGATATAATGCGCGAGGCAGCAACTGCTTGTCAGATGCCATTTTGCGTTAATCGCTGGATGGGTGGCGGTTTAACAAATTTTGCTACGATCAAGACATCGCTTGTTAAATATCGTAAGTTTTTAAAAATGGACGCTGAGGGTGAACTCGATAAGCTTCCCGGTAAAGAGGAGGCAGCAATCCGTCGTCAAATGTCACGAATGAATCGTAATTTTGAAGGGATTCTAAGTATAGAGGAATTACCTGCAGCACTCTTTGTAGTAGATACTAAGAACGAAGAGATTGCTGTCGCTGAAGCGGTCCGTTTAGGCATACCAGTAATCGGCTTGGTAGATACAAATTCAGATCCGACAATTCTTGATTTCCCGATTCCAGGAAATGACGACGCAGTTAAATCAATACGTATTATCGTGGAGACAATCATGGAGTCGGTTCAAAGTGGACTAGCTCAACGTGCAGCTAAGAAGGTACAAAAGAGTGCAGTTCCACTTGTGCGTGAACAAGTATTTGAGCAAGATGGTGATGTAGAAGTGACCTTGCCAGCAGGCTATGGTGAAGAAGAAAAAGAAGAGGAAAGCTCTGAAGAAAATTAATTTTTATTAACTATATTTAGAAATAACAATGAGTGTTCAAATTACAGCTAAAATGGTCGGCGATCTTCGCGAATGCACTGGTGCCGGACTTATGGATTGCAAAAGGGCTTTGCTTGAATCCGATGGAGACAATGATAAGGCGATTGAATTATTGCGTAAGAAAGGTGTGGCTACCGCAGCTAAAAAAGCAGGTCGTGACGCCAGTGAGGGTTTGATTGATACTTACATTCATCTAGGCGGTAAAGTCGGAGTCCTTTGTGAGATTAATTGCGAGAGTGATTTTGTTGCTAAGACCGATGATTTTAAGCAGTTCGTCCGTGATGTTGCTATGCATGTTGCAGCTGCAAATCCCGTTTGCGTATCTCGCGAAGAGATTGATCCAGACTTATTAGAGCGTGAGCGTGAGGTAGCTCGTGGTCAGGCTGAGGGAAAACCAGCTCAAGCAGTAGAGAAGATAATTGAGGGCAAAATTAATAAATTTCTGTCCGAAAATTGCCTGCTGGAGCAAGCCTTTGTTAAGAATCCAGATCAAACGATACAGGAAGTCTTGACTGCTATGATTGCTAAGATGGGAGAGAATATGGTCATAAAACGTTTTGCACGTTTTCAAATAGGTGCTTAAATTATAACTTTTAGTATCAAGCCCTCCATATTTACATGGAGGGCTTTTTTCTACCTAAATAAACAAAAACAACTAAATAATAAGACGGAAAATCAAGTATTGCTATTTAGTCACACTACAGAAGCCTAAATTATATGCATAAAAGATACGTAGTTATAATGGCGGGAGGAAAAGGAGAGCGTTTTTGGCCAGAGAGTCGATTATCTCGCCCGAAACAATTATTGCCAATTGTGGGTGATTCTGCCATGCTCACGCAGACGATTGCACGATTAGAAGGTTTCGTTGAGCCGCAGCATGTCTTTGTAATTACTAATGCCGAGCAGCGCGCTGCTGTATTAGAGGTGTGTCCTAATTTAGATCCTGCAAAAGTCATTGGTGAGCCGGTAGGCCGAGACACTGCTGCTGCGGTTGGGCTAGCTACGATACTTGTTAAGCGGGAGGACCCAGAAGCAATCTTTGCGATGTTGCCGGCAGATGCAGTGATTCATGATGCAAAGGGTCTAAGGGCTACCCTAGAAACTGCTTTTTTGGCAGCTGAAGAAGATTCTGTATTAGCTACTATCGGTATCCAAGCACAATTTCCAGCTACAGGATATGGCTACATTCAGCAAGGAGAGCCCACGCAAAAATATGCAGATCGACACGCTTATAAAGTAAAGCGTTTTGTTGAGAAGCCCAATCATGATACGGCGCAAAGCTATATCGAATCAGGGGACTATTTTTGGAATGCAGGTATGTTTGTTTGGTCAGTGGGTACGATTGTTGCGCAACTCGAGAAAAGCACTCCTAATTTATGGGCCTCATTGCTGAAGATCGATATTGAGCTCAGTAATGGTGCTAATTTAGATACTCTTTTAGAGGAGCACTATCCTCGGCTTGAAAAGATATCCGTAGATTATGCGATTATTGAAAAAGCGAGTAATGTTATAATGGTAGAGTCGGGGTTTGACTGGGATGATGTCGGAGAATGGCCTGCTGTAGCCCGTCATTACCCAGCTGACAATGAAGGAAATGTAGTTCGAGGTGCTGCATATCTTCAGTCTTCTAGAGAAAACATTGTTTTTTCTAGAGATCCGGATCATTTAATAGCGCTGCTAGGCGTTGAAGATTTAATTGTGGTTAAGACCGATGATGCTACGCTAATATGCCATAAAGATAAGGCACAAAACCTGAAAGATTTAGTTCAATCGATTGGTGCACAAGAGCGCTATTCGCACCTTATGTAAACGATCCGTCGTGGAGTTATAGTTCAATTAATTTGTTAGGAATAGATTGGGGAGAGAAAAGAATCGGCTTAGCCTTTGCTGACTCGATCGGTGTCGCTTTGCCAGTTGACGCTGCAGTATCCGCCTCAAAGCGTAAGCGCTTTATGCAGATAGAAAACTTCATAAAGGAGCGTAGCATAAATGAAATTGTTGTTGGCTATCCATTAAATATGAATGGAAGTGTCGGCTTTAAGGCGAAAGAGGTGGATGTTTTTATTACTGAATTAGAACGTCGCTTTCGTCTGCCAGTTCACAGAGTCGATGAAAGGCTATCAAGTCACAGTGTGGAGCAGGGCTTAAAATTTCAAAAAAAGAAACTAAGTCGCCAAAGTGGAGAAATAGATTCTCGTGCTGCAGCACTCATACTGCAGGATTTTATTGAAGAGCGCCAATTAAGTGCATCTAGAAATACCCGTTCTTAATGGGCGGTGTTGATTCAGTCTTGTTGCCCATGCTCGGATTCCTTATTTGTATCGATATAAATCGATACATTTGCATCTGTATCCCCAAGGTGCTCATTTGCTCTTTTTAGAGCTCTAGCAGTCGAGAGTGTGGGGTTTTCCGGATCATCCATGAAAATGTTTCTCGCTTCCATATACTCATAAAGCCCAGCATTATGAAGCACTCGGATAAGATCACTTTTAGCTTCGCTGAGTATTAAGTATCGTCCCATTTCATTGATATAACGTACAAGTTCTTCCAATGCCATTACACCTGAGGCATCCATATGATGGGCATTGCGCATTTTAAGAATGACAATCTTCAAATTAGGATCTTCACAGATGCGTCGCATTTGATCTCGGAACAAATCAGCTGCTCCGAAAAATAATTCTCCTTCAACATGAACAATGGAGACTTCTGGTAATTGACGAGTTGACTGTGAGTTCATCTCCGCTAATTCACCTTTCTCGTTAAAAGTATACTCGACCATATCCGGGCGCGCGACTTTTTTAAGAAAAAGTACTATAGATGCAGCTACTCCTATATAAATCGCACTATCAAGAGGTAATAATAATCCACTACCGAAAGTTAAGCTAAAGACAATTGCATCTGAGCGTGTCGCACTAGTGACAATTCTTATTGTGCGCCGGTTTATCAGTGAGATACCGATGGCTATAACTAGTACTGCAAGTACGCATTGTGGTATATGTTTTGTGAACGGACCTACAGTGAAGGCTCCGAGCATAACGATGAGTCCACTAATAATACTTGCGACAGGTGTTCGCCCGCCACTGGCAACAGATAGTGAGGAACGTGTGAGTGACCCTGAAGCTGGCATTCCAGAGAGAAGGGCGCAGGCTATATTACTTGTGCCGATTGAAAACATCGCTTGGTTCGCATCGAACCGGGAACCGGTTCGAGCGGCTAGAGATTTCCCCATAGAAATTCCCTCTAGCACACACATAAGTGCAATCGCTAGAGCTGGTCCAGTTAGAAGCGCAATATTATCGATGGATATCGTCGGAATGCTCCACGACCAATCACGTGCATCGATACCGCTTAAGTGTGCTACATTTTGAGAAGGATCTAAAAGAAATGAACTAGCAACGGAGAGGGTGATTAGGCATATAGCTACATTTGGAAACGACTTAAGTTTACAGCTAAGAAAAATAAATAAAGTCGCCGTCGCGATGCTGATGCAGAGAGTTAAAATATGAACGGTCGATAGGCCGCTGCTTATTAATTGAACAGATTCAAAAAAAGTAGCGCCTCTTTGGTCACCAAGATCGAGTCCAAGAGCCTTTGGTATTTGGTTTGTTATTATTAAAAGTGCAGCCGCAGTTATATACCCAGTTATTACCGATCGAGATATGTATTGTACTAAATTAGCGACTTTAAAATAGGCACCAATCATAATAAAAATCCCGGTAAGTAATACTAGGAGCGGTAGCATTATTAATGAATCGTTTCCGCCAATACTTAAGCTGGTGAAAGTACTAATTAATAGAATTGAAGTAGCATTTGTCGGCCCTAGCGTAATAAAACTACTTTTTGCAAAAATGGGTCCCACGAGGGCCGCTATAGCAGAACCATAAATGCCATATTCAATAGGTAGTCCCGCGATGAGCGCGTATGCCATACCTTGTGGAAAGGCAAGCAGTGCTACATTGAGACCAGCACGAAGATCACCTCCAAAATATTCCAGTCGATAACTGAAGAGCGTTTTTAGAAGAGGAAAATAATCGAGTGAATTATAATCTTTGGCTGCACTGAGTGCTCGTTTGAGGTATTTGAAAGATGCTATCACAGCCGTCTAATTAGAATTTTTAAGTCGAGCATTTGAATCATCGCTGATTACTTTTACTCTTTTGATTTAGGGTAAATTGCATTCATAACTTCTGAATGTAGAGGTTCTTTTGCAGCGATAATACTGCGCTCTTCAAAGGCATCGCCGCCTTTCCACCCTGTGGCTTTGATTCCTGCACCTTGTAGGCAAGGGATGATTGCCGCACAGTCCCAGATCTCCATCAGTGGATCACACATAATATCAATAAATCCAGCACACAGAAGAATATATCCACCAGCATCTCCCCAGGATCTGTAAAGAGATGACAATGATGGCAAACGCTCCCATTGAGCGTTATTTTGCCACAAGCTAGGACGAATCGGATCGGTAGTGCAGAGAGTCGCCTCTGATAACTTACACGAAGCGCGACCGCTGACAGGTTTGCCATTTATGGTTGTGAGTTCACCATCGCCTATAACTTTCTGTTTTAGTACAGGTTGGTTGATAGCTCCAATTATGGGGCGACCATTGTGCAAAAGTGCTACTAGGGTCGCAAAAAGAGGAACTCCAGAAATAAATGACTTCGTGCCATCTACCGGATCTAAAACCCATACAAATTCTGCATCCACGTTTTCTGTACCGTACTCTTCGCCGATTATACCATGATCCGGATAACGCTCATTAATAATCTGCCGAATATGTTTTTCAGCATTACGATCTGCAATTGTAACTGGTGTAGCGTCAGATTTACGTTCAACTTTTACATCTGGACCATAGTGAGGAAGTATTTCTTTGGCAGCCTCTTCGCAAAGCAAGTCTATGAAAACTTTGAACTCTTCTTTTTGTTTGTGGCTGATCGCGGTCATATTAATAATTTAGAGCACATTTGAAATTATAATTATTGGTTGTTGCAGCTAGTGGCAACTGAGAATTCCCCAGATTTTTGTTCATAGTGGATGAAATTCAAAATATGCTTTTCTGCATACAGAATCTCCATAACATTTACATGTTTTATATGGAAAACACAACTATCCACGTTATAGACTTTGAAGGTAGCCGTGCCAGTGGTATCATAGAATATGGTGTAGTTACATTGCTGGGCCAGTCGATAGAATCAACAGTAACACGCATTTGCTCACCAAGTGGTCCTCTATCCGATAAAGATACTAGTACACATGGGATAAGCGAAGAGCGTGCGTCGATAGAGTTAAGTTTCGAAAGAGAATGGGAACATTTTGCTCGCTTGCGGCAGACCGGCCCCTTATGTGCTCATAATGCATCTGTAGAAGATGCCTTACTTCGAAGCTTATGGAGCTACCCTAGGCAATCTCCAGATTTTACTGAAGCTACCAAGTCGGTTGCCTCTTGGGGCCCATGGTTAGATACACTTCATATATACCGCCAACTCTATCCCCAGCTAGAAAGCTATAAATTACAGGACCTAATTGATTTGTTTGATTTAAAGCCTGAACTAGAAGACAAAGCTAAGCTTTACTGCCCGGTCAATCGTATTGGATTTCATTGTGCTCTTTATGATGCGCTTGCTTGTGCTCTATTATTACTTCATCTATTTTCTCATCCTGAACTAAAGGAAATTAATATTCCTTGGTTACTGCTTCAAAGCACTGCATCTGCAGAAAAACGTGCAAATTTCTTACAGCAAGAACTTCTCTAAAGGATACATTTTCTAATAAATACATTAGCTTAATGAGTGCTTTATTATATAATTCTTTTGCTAAATTTCCGTAGTACTAGCATCTGTAGATTTAGTTTTATATGAATCCCAGTAAGCAAATAGTATTTTTTGGATCGGACTCTATATGTCTACCTATCCTGAACTATTTAAACACCGACTGTTCGGATCTATGTCAATTAAGAGCAGTTATTTCCCAGCCAGATCGTAGGCAAGGGCGCGGAAAAAAATACCAGCCTAATGTAGTTTCTCAATGGGCTATTTCAAATTCGGTCGAATTACTGCAACCGGAGATTCCTGATGAGGCACTTGCTAACTGGTTAATCGATAAACAAGTCTTAGCTTCAGTCGTAATGGCATATGGGCATTATCTACCTCGATTTATTCGTGAGGCGACGCCTTTAGGAATGGTAAACTTGCACGGATCATTATTGCCTCGTTACCGCGGAGCATCTCCGATCGAGACTGCTTTATCATCAGGCGATTCTACTACAGGAGTTTGCTTGATGCAGGTAGGGCCTCAGATGGATGCAGGTGGCGTCGCAGATGCCGAAAAAGTTTGTATCGAACAATTTGATACGAGCATTAGTCTACGAAAAAAAATGGGCGAAGCATGTGTCCCATTAATGCGGAGAAATCTTAATAAATTGATAGAAGGATCACTAAAGTTCATCCCGCAAGAATCCTCTCAGGCATCTTTCTGTCGTAAGATCACTAAAGAGGATGGAGCTATTGATTTTAATACTTCGGTTTTTGAGATTGATTGTCGTTTACGCGCTTTTTCTTCATGGCCTGGTAGTTATTTCATGCACGAGGGCACTACCATTAAAGTCGGCCGCACATCGCTATTAAAGCATTCACTGACAACAAAACCAGGGACTGTAATGGATACAAGTGATGGAGTCACTGTAGCAGCTACCAATGGTGCAATATGCTTTCATCAATTACAGCGCCCAGGAGGGCGTTTGCTGGAAACTAGAGATTTCCTAAATGGTTACGATTTGCCCGTCGGCACGCAGCTTGAATGTACACCTTCAACTTCTTTAATTGTATCTAGTTGATCACGGTTTGTCTATTGAGGAGCAGTGCACTTTTACGTATTCCTTAAAATATACGCCTTATGTTTTTTGACAACAGTCACGTTTACGTTTTGAGCTGTTGACCTTCCAGTATGCGTTAATGAGCAAACAAACTAAAAGGATACCCCATAGATGCCGTAGGAATTGTTGCGGACTAGCCTGATGCTCGTGTAACGGTGAGTTTGTCAGGCTATGGCTCAAACTTGAGTCAAGCAGCCCTCCTGCAAACCAAGCAACACATACGATACTTAATAAATAGATGAAAGTGGCTTGTCGTCCAATTAATGTCCATGCAGCAGAGATGGTCGTAGTATTTGTGGCAGGCCCAATAATTAAAAAAACTAATGCTGCGCCGGGAGACAATCCAGCGCCTATTAAAGCATAGGCCATGGGGATCGAGGCAGTTGCGCAAACATATAGTGGTAGGCTAACTATAGTAGCAAAGAAAAACCCTTTATACCCCTCGCTTATATGAGTGCCAAGTAAACTTTCCGGAAGAAAAGTAGTAATTATTCCAGCGATTAGTATACCAAAAGTCAGAGCACGAAATAGATCTGCCGGTAAAACGATGAGTCCGTGCTCTAACGCTTGGGGCAAATTTGTATTAAGATAATTATTACAGGTATTTTTTTTATCTGGCGCCAATGCTTCAAAATTAGAGTCCTTATCAATACTATTAAGCGGAGTAAGTTTTGTATCATTAATAATTAGCGTGTTTTTTTGCAGTGATTTCTTTGTGATTAGCTGAACTATGAGTCCTGAAATAACCCCTGAAATAAAGGCAATAAGAACGCGTACAAATGTGAAGAATCCACCCATTAGTGCATAGGTTGCAAGAATGCTATCCACTCCAGTTTGGGGGGTAGAGCTCAAAAATGAGGCAGTCGCTCCCTTGCTTGCGCCACTCTTACGTATCGATGCTGCGACTGGAATTACTGAACAAGAGCATAAAGGCATAGGGATCCCAAGAATCGTAGCTTTAAGGACACTTATTAGGCTTTGTTGCCCTAATTGCTGGCGCACAAACATAGGATTAATAAGCCATTGGAGCAGCCCTGCCACAAAAAAACCAACAATTAGGTAGGGGGCTATTTCTGTAAGCATAGTCCAGCTATTATGCAGTACTTCGATAAAAAGTAGGATCATATCTGTAGCGTAGGAATTTTAAGTAGTCTGACAATCAGTCTTTGCTTTGATTTTGCTAAATTATCGCTCATAGCGAATAGTCTTGGCTAGTGCCTAGCACTTTATAATCCTACGATATGCCCAGTGCTACAGTTGAAGATTATATTAAGCAAATTTACCTTATATCCGAAGAGAGTGGTACAAAAGAGGTTGCTATGGGACGAGTCGCGGACGCACTAGGTGTAGTTCCAGGCACCGCCACTACTATGATGAAAGCACTGGCAGCTGCGGGATTAGCTAATTATGCACCTCGAGTTGGGGTTAGCCTAACTTCGCAAGGTCATGTGCTAGCTTTGCATGTACTGCGCAGACACCGCTTAATTGAGCAATTTTTAGTCGAGCACCTCGGATATGATTGGTCGGAAGTACATGAGGAGGCAGAGCAATTAGAGCATGTTATTTCTGAGCAGTTACTCGAGCGTATCGATAAGATTTTAGGTTATCCAACAGTTGACCCTCATGGAGATCCTATCCCTTCCGCAAGCGGCGAAATTACCGAGAACAAGCTCGATTCATTACTGCAATGCCCCTTAAATAAGACACTTATAATAGCACGCATTGCAGACCAAGAGCCAGAATTTTTATCATTTGTAACTAGATCTGGACTTAATCCTGGGGCAAGTGTTGAAATCACTCTGCGAGATCATCGAGCAGAGGCAGTGCAGTTACTTGCTAGTGGGCAGCAACTCAATATGGGTTGGGGCGCTGCAGCCAAAATTTTAGTCGAACGATAATTGTTAACTACTCAACAACTAGCCTAAAGAACTTGGCGTTGTTACCATAAGGAAAGACTCCTGGTGTGGTTGGTGTCCATGTCTCCAAGTCCGTGGAGGTTTGTAGTTTGACCTCAAAGTTACCTGATGGGTTTGCTGGAATGGTTACATAGGAGCTTTGTGTGGACGCCCCTGCTCGTAAGATGGCGTAGTCTAACTCAGCGTAAATAATGCCACCATTGTAAGTGTAAGTTTCTGTTCTGCTATTATCTTCTTCAAATTTTTCTCCTACCTGAATGCTGGCAGGGCCAACGATATAATCACCTGTCACTTTTGATTCTAATGCTCCACTAGTACAATAAATTGAGACTCCAAGGCTCCTACTACCGTAGCCAGTTGAGTTATTGGGGTATCTATAATCAATTGATAAAT
>JAYYDJ010000035.1:0-7229 GCA_036160955.1 Verrucomicrobiota bacterium
TTGGCACAAGCGCACTAGTCAAAGCCCCCTCTCCAAACAGTCGTCTAAATAAATTAGGCAAAGTAAATGCTAGAATAAATGCCGAACTCCAAATGCTACTACCTAAAGAGGCAAATATCATCGCATCACGAACTAATCCAAGTAATCTAGACCCTACAGTTGAACCGCTAACAATAGCTATATTTTTAAGACTTTGAAACATACCAAGCTTATTAAATATACAAAACAAAACGTACTGCGATATAACGTAGGCATTTGTATACTTCCTAATCTCATAATAAAGTAAAATTTAAGAAGTATAAAAATTGTATACGCTCACATTACATATTTGTTTATCAGTTAACAACTTCTTTAATTTCAAAATTAACTTAGAAAATACTAGCCAAAATCAGGTACCATAACTGTATAATAGCATTAGAAAGACCAATATTGACTTTCTAGTATTGGAATTGACAACCAACGTGAACACCTAGCACTTCTTCTAATATACTATGTTGTTATATTGTGAGTATTTTTAAGTTTTTAAAACAACAGGCAGGCTTCTTGCATATGAGGTTAATAACTTAAGCTAAATAAACATGGACTTTAAAACACAACTTAGCCTGCATCCAGAGACAGCAGAATCAGTATATGACGAAAATATACTTATAGATTATGTGAACCTAAAGCTCACTTCAATCGGTCAACCTGTTTATGGTAATTTAGATGAATCAGAATTTTATGGACTAAGTAAATCACTGCTCGCTAGCTATCAGGAAAAATCACGCCTCCTGTCGGATCATTTACCGCCATGTGATCAGCGCATACAGGATTTCATGAGCGATTATTTCAAAAACCTTACTGAGGAAGAGATTCCACAATTACCATACAATACCTTAGTACTAGATCGCCATGGAATAGCGCGAACTTTATCGCTACCTGCAAAAGAAGATTATTTTTCTTCTGATATAATTGATTCTTACCGTATTGAGCAAGGCGTACTACATAACCCAAAAAGTGACCGTCGTACTACCAAAGGAGTCTTCCATGTAGCAGAAGGTGGACTACCAATCCCTAATGACAAAAAAGCTGTTCCACAAATTGCTGCAGCACGCCTTATTAAGAAAGCCCTTGATGAAGCTCCTGAAGCATTAAAAACATTACCCTTTTTATCCAATCAAGACATACCAGCTAAATCATGGGTATCTCTTTTATTAAGACCAGTTGTTGTTCCAGATGTAGATGGATTTATTAAAGAAAAATCTATGGAAGTTAGATTCTTCGCACCTGGAAATATGGTCAGCAACCTAGATTTCGTGGAATCAATCTTTGGTAATGGTGGGGATCCTTTTTTAGCAGATAATGATGCAGCTCTCGATCCAGCTCACTGGACTGGAACATCAGGATGTGTAATCTTGGCTCCTCATTTAATAGGAACAACTAAAAAAGAATTGGGGTTACCAAACATATCGGAAGCTACGGATCGACAGAAGCGAGATGGTATGTGTTGGAAAAAAAAGGATGAGCTCTATAACGAAGGTGGAGCATTCAAAATTACTTGCCGTGATGCCACCGGAAGAGTGGTGACAGCAATCGCAGATAATTACTTCGGATATTGCAAAAAAGAAGTAAAGACACAGGTCGGCTTTTCGGCTAATTTAATAGGTCTAGCCGAGGAAGAACATGCCGGAGGCACTTTAGCATTTACTGGTTATGATCTTGGAGAAGACTTCGAGCTAAGTCGTTACTTTCCAATTGTTGATCAAAAGTTTGAAGGTGTGGTCGCACGCTACATTGACCGAATAAACTTAATGCCAGAAGGTTATGCTGTAGATAAAAAATACAATGATATTTTATATGTTCCTGAAGATGCTCGCTTTGAATTAAATTCACAAAAAATCAGCTGGTTTATTGAAGGAAAAGAACAAGGTATAAAGCTTCTGCCTTATATCACCTATATATTGCCCTCTGGTTATAAGGTGCAAATGATGCGGCCAGCTGAAGGACGTCGCTGGCGCCTTGTAGGATATACAGCAGAAAGCCGCATTTGCCACAAACCAAGTACCGTATCTGGAGGTGGAAAATCAGAGATCTCGAAACCAATCACTGACGCAATTATTACTGGACCTGTATTTGTGAATGACTTTGAAAAGGATTTTAACTTAGCTGAAGAAATTATTAAAAAAGACTTTGGGTATCGATTCAACGACCCGAAAATGTGTCATGATTCGTCTCGCCCACTTCTTGATAAAAAGCGCTCCTTAGGATCAGTAATTAAATTGCTTACCCCCTCCACTCTGGATTTTAGTGAAGATTACAACAAGTGGATCCAATCTATTCCTTACCACGTCAAAGAACTGGTTTTAATTATAAAGCGCTACTATAAAGAAGATTGGGGTGATCAGTGGCGTAATCGCTTCAATGTCGATTTAATCAATGGTGAATTCGGCAAGGTGCTTCGTTACAGAGGAAATCCAATGCTCACTCATTATTTACGAGTCGGTTACACCGAAGATGGGTCATGGCGCACCTTCGGACTTCGTAAGGATTTCACACCCGCTAGTAAAATATCTTTAGAAGATGATATAACCGCTTCTACGGTTGCTCCGAGTAAGCAAATTAAGAACTTACCAGTTGGTTGGAACTGTCCCTCTGCTAAGTTTGTCCATAATTGTGAATACCGATTCTTTCAACGTCCAGATGATGCTGTTATTCGTGGGTATGACAAACAAGCTGAAGTTGATCTTAGTTCTGCAGGGAGCTTTTTAAGTAATTACGAACCACTGGGTTCGGAGCATGGGAAAAACGAAATAGAAGATACTATACGATTTGGACAATATACTAAGCCCGTGCAGAATCTCATAACTAATTTTGTTGAAAACCCTAAAAGCGCATATTACTCCACTCCTGCATATCCACGCATGGTTGAAGGAAAACCAACCAAAAACCCGCGCTACTTGCAAGTACGTCCTGATTTAAAAGATAAACGCGCGCTTTATTTAGCGGATATTAGTTCACGTCTTTACCGCAGACAAGATAGTGATTCACCACTTCTTCGACCAGTAACCTCTATTCTTCCCGGCCGAAGAAATAATCCTGCAGACCCTGAAAATGGAGTAAAACCACTGTGCACTTTCAGTCCAATTCATCACATGGAACTACCCGAGCTTTTCATGGAGTACATTGCATCAATAACTGGGAAATCTCCTTCCACTACAGGAGCAGGCTCTGAGGGCGCGCTCACTAAAGGACCATTCAATGCACTATTGCCCATTTACGACTTAAATAACGCACTTGTTTCCTACCTTGCTACTGAGCAACCCGCATTCATAACTGCGGCAGGATATGTAGGTCCAAACTTCCGCGTAGATCACGATATTAGCCTATTGATTCCAGAAATATGGTGCCGGATTAAGCCAGAGGAGAGCAACCCTCAATGGATGTTAAAACACGGGCACCTTGAAGCATGTAAGGATTTTGAGCACAATGGTAAAACTGTAAAAGCCAGCCTCCTAGGCTATCGTATAACTGCAAAGTTTGTCCGTACTTTTTTTGGCCGAGTATTTAACAATCCAGAAACAGTTTTTAGTGAAGAAATGCTTAAACCAGAACTACAGAACATGGATACATTTGTTGAAGGCATGGATACTATTGAAGCTGCTCACAAGATGGCTGCTGAAAACTATTTTTCGGATGGTTCAATTGAGCAAGCCTGCCCTCCCCTTAAAGCGCTTCTACATATAATGGTACACGGTCATTATAAGGACAAAACCATCAGCTCTACGGAAATACGTGGCCTGTTTTCTCGTAAGTCAATGCTTGCTAGTGACTGGTACAAAGAGCGTCTTAAAAGCCAACAAAATTATGATGTGTTCACTTGGAAGAAACACGTCGAATATTTAAACGCATTTATTTCCAAAAAAACACACTTCTCCGTGTCAAAACGTCTGGGTATTGAATCTCGCCTTACTGAAGCAAAATTACAGTTAACTCGTGTACAATCACCAAATTACCTAGTTGATCTGATAGGAACCCTCGGCCGGCAACCAATTGAACTCTAATGCAAATTAGAGCTAAAGGGTTACTATTAATTTTTACTGTTATTTAAAGATCTGAAACAACTCGTTAAGTTTTTTTCGATCTTTTATACCCGGCGCTAGCTCAACTCCACTGTTAACATCTATGTATTTAGCGCCTGTTACGTTTACTGCCTTTTGAGCATTATCAGGAGATAGTCCGCCAGCTAAAATAAGTTGTATATCAGGATTTTGGTTTTGAATATCAGAAAATTGTTGCCAATTTCCGACTTGGCCAGTTCCGCCAACAACATGTGGAGAATAGCTATCGAGCAAAACAGTTTTTGCATATTTGGGCACTATTTTCGGCAAAGTGTCATTTGATTTTAGTCTAGGGGCAATCCATAAACTCTCTAAGCCCACGACCGCAGTCCATAAGTGTAATTTTTTAACAAGAATGGATAGGCTCGAATGGATTTGAAAATTATCAAACCCTAATTTTTTATATCTACCTAAATCTGACAAGCTAGTTTCAACATCCACTATAACGCTACGTCCTTTAGGTACACGATTAGTTAACTCCTTAGCTCGCTCGATAGTAATAGCTCGTGGAGATTTAGGGTAGATAATGAACCCAAAGTAATCTGCTCCAAGACTAAGCGCTAAATCAACGTCCTTATCTCTCGTTAATCCGCAAATTTTAATTTTTAGATCTGAGTGCATAACAATATAAAAACCAAAAGATATATTGCTGGCAAATGTATATGGACAGAACCAACAAAGCGTTACAGCCTATGCTTCTATGCTTTCTTCCAATAAAAAGCCTTACCTTATCGTACTATTATTACTAATAATGTCATTTTGCGGATTTATAGCCCTTAATGTAGGATCTATAAAAATAAGCCCAGCAGAGGTAATAAATGCATGTTTTGGAGGTTTTGGCACACATATCGGGTTGCCTGAAATATCACCAGAAATCAAGCAGGTCATTCTGGCACTTCGTATGCCCCGAACCATGCTTGCTATGATAGTAGGCATAAGCCTTGCTGTAAGTGGTACTGTGCTGCAGGGTTTATTTCGTAACCCCCTAGCAGATCCAAGCTTAATTGGAGTGACTTCTGGGGGCGCAGTAGGTGCTGCTTTAATGATCGTATTAGGCAGTACTACTTTAATTTTTATAAGTTCATCGTTACATAATTGTGCAATTATCTTCAGCGCCATGATCGGCAGTATTGGTAGTACATTTTTGATTTATCGTTTAGCAAAAGTTGGTGGGCGCATACATGTTCCAACTATGTTGTTATGTGGAATAGCTGTAAATGCTTTTGCAGGAGCAATTATTGGAGTGATGATTTACATTGCAGACCTTGAAAATTTACGAGACTTAACCTTCTGGAGCTTAGGAAGCTTTGCTCGCGCCCCTAGATTAGCAATTTTTATAGTATCTCCTATACTGTTGATCTTCTTATTTCTGCTTTTTTGCCAAGCAAAGATACTCAATGTTTTGCTGCTCGGAGAAGCAGAAGCAGGACACTTAGGTATCGATACCCATAACGTCGGACGACGTATAATTGTGTTATCTGGAGCGACTGTAGGATTGTGTGTTTCGCTGACTGGAACCATAGCTTTTGTTGGGCTTATTGTCCCCCACTTGATGCGACTACTCGTAGGACCAAATCATTGCTTCCTCATACCTGCTGCTGGACTTGCTGGTGGTACATTATTAATTATTGCGGATCTTCTATCTCGATCGATGCTAACAGGAGCAGAAATTCCAATCGGTATATTAACCGCTTTTATAGGAGCTCCCTTCTTTTTATTTCTCCTGCTATCAACAAAGCACCATAAACTTCTATGATAATAATAAAAAACTTAAGCTATGAAATTAGAGGACATAAGCTTATAAATACTATCAATCTAGACCTTTCATTAGGAAAGATACATGCAATCATTGGTCCTAATGGAGCCGGAAAGAGCACACTTTTACGCTTAATTTCAGGAGAAATAAAACCGACTCAAGGTAGTATAGCGATTGGTGATAAGATGCTAGATGACTGGAAGCTTGATTCAATTGCTCGGTCGCGCGCGATTTTACCTCAGCATACATCTCTTAGCTTTGACTATTCTGTAGAAGAGGTTGTTGCGCTAGGACGAGCACCCTACTTAGGATTAAAGAATGAGATAGCTAACGGTACACATGCTATTGAATTAGAAATGGAGCGGCTTGAATTAATTGAACTTCGTCATCGTAAATACACGTCACTTTCTGGAGGGGAACAACGTCGTGTACAGCTAGCACGTGTACTAGCGCAAATAAATCGACCAGCGGATGCGAAGCAGTTAAATCCAAGATACTTGCTGTTAGATGAACCAGTTTCTGGACTCGATCTATCGCATCAACATTCTTTTTTAAGCACTGTGCGTGAAATAACAGACAAAAGTACAGCAGTCATAATTTCTATGCACGACCCGAATCATGCAGCAAGCTACTCCGATGACCTAATACTTTTACAAAAGGGTCAATTAAAGGCCTATGGATCAACAAAAAATACCTTAACAAGTGAACTCCTAGAAAAACATTTTTCGGTATGCTCAGAATCCATACTGACAAATTCAAATCGTACACATTTTGTTCTTAAGGCAAAGAACAAAGCAATTTTAAAGTAATTAGTACCAGTTATTACTTTTTAGGATTTGGGCCAATTACTAACTGTACACGTTTTTTCAGATTAAAGTATTCAGCAACAAATTTCATAAGACTTTTTGCATCACACGCATCTAACTTAGCAATATAATCAGCATCATTATCTACTGGTAAGCCATAGCTAAGATTAGTTGCAGCATGCATTGCTCGCGCACCAATTGTTTGTCGACCCATGACACGCGCTGCTTTTAGGCGAGTGCGACAACGTTCCAATTCAAGGTCACTTACATCACCAAGTCGAATGCGATTTAATTCAGCGTCTATCTCTTCAATCACAGCTTGAGATTGATCTGGATGTGTACCTGCATAAATAACAAACATACTTGTCTGTAGACCTAAAATTCGAGTGGAACCTACATAGTAGGCCAAACCTTTTTCATCCCTGATTTTCTCAAATAGCTGACTGGACATGCCACTTAGTAACTCATTTAACATCTCCCCAATTATAAAATCTTCGTGTAAAATTCCAACATCTGAAAACCCCTGTAAGATGACTGCCTGTTCACGATCTAATGATTCTAGCAAATCTG
>JAYYDJ010000036.1:0-11411 GCA_036160955.1 Verrucomicrobiota bacterium
TTTGAAACTGCTGATTATTTTCAATGCTCACATTGTTTAATTTGGAGCTCAGGCTAGCTTTACGAACAAGACCATCCATTTGCTTTTGGGAATTTAAATCGTATCCGTAAAAACTCACTATTTCATACGCGCTATCATTAGTCGTGCAGCCGGGTGTGTTGCCGATCGTAAAGACGAATGCGACAATAATGACGCCGAGAAGTGTAATAAATATCCACCTGCCGTGGCGGATGAGCCGGTTTTGTATCCAGGAAATCATGAGTGAGCGGTAAAATTTAAAAATTGGCAGGTTAGAACCCGCCGCAGGTGTGTCAATCCATAGCTTTATACCTAATAATGACGAATATTAAAATTGGTGTAAAAAGTACACGAAATTGCAGAAAATTTCTGTGCTTTAGCTTGCTAGATTCTTACAATACTAATACTATAAAAATATGAAATTATTACAATCAGTAAGTTTATTTATTACAATTGTGGCTCTCGTAGGTTGCGAAACGTACAACAACGGTCAGCACACTCGAAGTGGTGCGGCAATTGGTTCGGTAATTGGTGGAGTTACAGGCGCGGTGGTAGGCCATCAATCTGGGCATTCTGGTGAGGGTGCGGTAATAGGTGCAGTACTAGGCGCCGCCGTGGGTGGTACGAGCGGAAGTTCTAAGGATATAGCAGCAGATCGCGCTCGTGAAGAGCAAAGACAGAAACTCATCGAACGTAACGCAATCATTGAAGCTGAAAAGGCCAAAGAAAGAGAACAAACCATTGCTCTCGGCTACCAGGTGACTGACAAAGAAGTCCTTGAGGCGGAGCAACGTGCTACAGCTGCAGTAAATGAATTGAAGCGTATTGAAAAACAGCGTGCCGAAGCTATTGAACGCAAACGACGAATTGATGCAGCACAACAAAAAGAAGCGGAAGCTTTAGAAGCTGCAGCAGCTCTTAGAACTTACGATTAAATTACTAATCGGCAGGATTGCTACGGCAAGCCTCTGAGAATTCAGAAACTTGAGACGAGTTTTCGTTGCAATTAAGCGCTAAGGAAATTTACTCACGCGCTTAATAATGAAAATATTAATAGCGGACCGTATTTCTCCTATAGGTGTTGATTTGTTTAAAGCCGTTAATGGCTTTGAGGTGATTGAAGCTTATGGATCTTCTCCAGAGCAATTGCTAGAATTAGTTCAGGACGTGGATGCTATTGCTGTGCGTTCGGATACTAAAATTACTGCAGAGGTTTTGACAGCTGCTAGTCAATTAAAAGTGATCGGCCGTGCAGGAGTAGGCGTCGATAATATTGATATAGAAGCAGCTACCGATCATGGAGTGATCGTCATGAACACTCCCACCGGTAACACGATTGCGACTGCCGAGCTAACTTTTACTCATATGCTTGCTGGCACTCGAGCCATAGTCCAAGCATGCGCCCGAATGCGTGAGGGCGGTTGGGATCGCAAAAAATACACTGGTTCTGAACTCAATCAAAAGACGCTCGGTATTTTAGGCATGGGTCGTATTGGAGCGGAGGTAGCAAAGCGTGCTATGGCATTTCAAATGGATATTCTCGCATATGATCCATACCTAACTCAATCTCGAGCGAACAGTCTAGGCGTGCAACAGGCTAGTCTAAATGAGGTGATAGAAAAAGCTGATTATATTACCGTGCACATGCCATTAACCGCAGATACCAAACATATGCTCGATGCCGATGCATTTAATCGCATGAAAGATGGAGTCCGTGTTTTTAATTGCGCACGTGGAGGCATCATCGACGAGGTTGCTTTAATAGATGCACTCAACTCTGGTAAAGTTGCGGCTGCAGGTTTGGATGTTTATGAGGAGGAACCTCCTAGCGAGGATAGTCCATTAAGAAGTATCAATAATCTTGTTATGACGCCTCACTTAGGCGCCTCCACCCAAGAGGCACAGGAAAACGTAGGCATTGATGTCGCTAAACAGATGATTGAGGCTCTAACTGGTGGAATGGTGATGAATGCTCTTAATATGCCTTCAGTAGATCCTAAGGTATTAGAACAGTTAGGCCCTTACATGTCTCTAGCTGAGAAAATTGGTACTTTTTCTCAACAGCTTGCACCAGAAGGTGTCGAAAAAATTACCATACGTTACTTTGGAAAAATTTCAGAGCTAGATACACTACCTATGACCAACGCTATTCAGCGCGGATATTTACGTGAGATCTCGGACAATGTAAATAACGTGAATGCCCCAAAAAAGATTGAACGCATGGGCATTATTTGCGAACAAGTCATTAGTAGTAGCCATAATGATTTTAATGAACTCATCGAGGTAGAAGTGAGTTGCAAGGGGGCTAAGAATCGCACCATTAGCGGAACTTTAGTTGGCAAGAACCAGACGCCTAGAATTGTAACAATTGATGGCCATGGTGTAGAGGTAAATACCGATGCTACTTTACTAGTGCTTAAAAATAAGGACGTTCCCGGAATTGTAGGATTTATTGGTGTTACGCTTGGTGAAGATGAAGTAAATATTGCTAATATGTCACTGAGTCGAGATAAAGGAGAAGGATTTGCTGTATCGGTCTTTGAACTCGATAGCGTACCCACACAAAATGCTGCGAAGAAAATTAGTGATCATGTAGCGATTGAAAAATACCGCGTGATTACATTGTAAATATGCCGATCCATTATGCTGGGTATACAAATTTTTTTAGTATCCTTAGTAGGATATTTGATCGGTTCAGTTAACTTTTCTGTACTAATTTGTAAGCGCTTAGGTGTAAATATTTTTGACGTTGGAAGTGGTAACGCTGGCGCTACAAATGTGAAGCGTGTACTTGGTGCAAAGTGGGGCAATACAGTATTTGCTTTAGATGTGCTTAAAGGAACTCTTGCTGCTGGATGGCCTATTTTATGGATGTTATGGTTAAGTTGCGATACTGCTGATGGCATGGACGCAATGAATCCAGATTTTGCAAAGATTGCGGGCTTACGCCTTGGAATTATTGGTTTAGTCGCCGCAATATTTGGGCATAGCTATTCTATATTTTTAAAATTCCGTGGAGGTAAGGGTGTCGCTACAACAATGGGTGGTCTTGCAGCAGTGATGCCATCAGTTTTATTTATTGGGTTATTTGTTTGGATAATTTCGTACTATACAAGTCGTGTGGTGGCAATCGCCTCGATTTTCTTTGCTCTAAGCCTACCGATAAGCGCTTACTTTTTTTATGGTAGTCAGAGCAGTAGTGACCCGCGCTTCGTTCTGGCTCTTCTACTAGCTGTATTAATTATACTGCGACACCGCTCTAACATTGCCCGCTTGTTAAGCGGACAAGAAAATAGCTTTAGAAAGTAAGTTTAACTTTTTTGTTCTTCGGGTAGGTAAAAGCGCTCATGCGCTTCTTTGAGATACTTCGCTACATCCACTGAAGCAATCGTACTTGATGTGTCTACCTCAGAGATCGCCTCAGGGGTGGCAAATCGTCCCCAAAACCATTCACAATTTTCATCAAACATATTATAACGCATTTCTCCGAAGCTAGTTTGGTCATAGCACTTCCACATGCGATGCATGCGCAATATTTCTGGTATATTAATACCGGACGGGTCATTAGCGAATTCAAACCCATGCCATGCACTAGTTGGATCTTTTAACTGTGCCTCATTCATACGCTGCGTAATTTTTTGATCTTCGAGAGAGAGTGGAACAGTAAATGGAAAGATCCCCATCATTTCTTCAATGTGCGATGGTTCACTAAGGCCAAAACTTAAAGTATGAATATTTTGATTTGCTAGACACCAACGCGCGTTAAATTGAATTGGAGTCAGTGGCGCGCAGAGTTTTGCTAGTTTCTTCGATGGTTCATAGAGCTTCCCGCCTTTATCATTAGGAGAAATAATAAAAACCCCAAGTCCTTTTGCGGCAGCATATTCAACCGCTCCTAGATTTCGCTGCATAAAATAGTAATAGTGCAGGTTAACAAAGCTAAATAGATCGGTTGCTATCGCATCGATAATAACTTCAAGCGGAGCGTGTGTAGAGAATCCTAGGTCGCCAATTATACCTTCTTGCTTCATTTTAAGCAGTTCTTCTACTGGGCCACCGCTGCGAGTTGCGGATGCTAAGTTATTCTGATTATTAATTCCATGCCAACCGTATAAATCAATATGATCGGTCTTCAGCGCGATTAATTGCTCTTCAACTCGCCTACGAATTGCATCCGCAGAATCGGCAGTACCTTTTGTCATTAAAAGGTATTGGTCACGTTTCCAACCAAGTACATCATTGAGCACAACTCCGTGACAGTACTCACTTCTGCCGTAACCATAAGCAGTCTCAATGTGGTTAACTCCCTTATCGAATGCGCGGGTAAGAATATCTGCGCATTGATCAATCATTTGAGGGGTGGGTTCATCGCGAGGTTCGCTCCAATTCTCGTGATAACGCATACCACCCAATGTAATTGTTGAAAGCCAGCGATCGGTTCTACCAAATCGCCTGTACTGCATATTTGGTTGCTGATTTACAATTTTCATCATTAATAGAATCAAGTCTGATCTTGTAACTTTGCAAACCTGATATTGGCTTCCAGTTAGTTATTTGTAAAAAAAGTTGTTATGTCTGAAAAACGCACTGTTTGTATTGGGATTCTTGGATTCGGCGTCGTCGGTCAAGGAGTATGGAAAAATATTGAGGGAAACCGTAGTATCTTAGACAAACGCTTGGGCGTTAATTTAGCTATCACCGATGTGGTTGTTAAGAATTTAGAGCTAGAGCGTGCGATCCAAGTACCTGAAGATATTTTGTCTACCGATCCAGCAAGAGTGGTGGACAATACTAAGGTGGATATTGTTTGTGAATTGATGGGTGGTACTACAGAGGCGCTTGATCTTACGCGACGTGCATTAGAGCAGGGTAAGATTGTTGTTACTGCTAATAAGGCTTTGATTTGCGAGCATGGAGAGGAGCTCTTTAAAATCGCTCAAGCAAGCGGTGGGCATTATCTATATGAAGCCTCTGTAGCTGGTGGGATTCCAATCATTAAGATGATTCGTGAGGGCTTCATTGCTAACCGCTTTAGACTTATATTCGGTATACTTAATGGTACTTCAAATTATATTCTTACGCGTATGGAGCGAGAGGGCTTGAGCTTTGAACAAACCCTTGGGGATGCTCGATCACTCGGTTACGTAGAGGCAGATGAAGCTCTGGATTTAGATGGTATCGATGCCGCGCATAAGGCTGTAGTTCTTGCCTATTTGGCGCACGACAAGTGGGTGAAGTTAGACAGTATTATTTGTGAGGGCATTCGCTCGATTACCGGTGATGATATCACGATAGCTGGAGCGCTTGGATATAAGATTAAACTTCTTGTCATCATCGCCCGCGATTATGAAGCCAATAAATTATCGGTGCGGGTGCACCCATCATTCATTAGTGAAAGTCAGGTAATTGCTGGAGTTGATGAGGTTTATAATGGAGTAAGCGTGACCGGAGATATAGTTGGTACAGCTGTATTAATTGGAAAAGGGGCTGGTCAAGATGCGACAGCTAGTTCGGTCATAAGTGATCTAGCCGATGCAGTCGCTATTTTACAGGGAGCGAACAAGTTGAATGCGCAGGAACATAAAAATTGCGCCGATCAAAAACGTACGGAGTGCCTTGAGCTGACTTCGATTGATGCGCATAGTGGATGTTATTATTTGCGCGTGCATGTGAGGGACGAGGAGGGAGTTTTATCGAAAGTATCAGACCTCCTAGCCAAGCAACATATCAGTTTAGCGACAGTCAATCAGAAGCAACTCAAGGATGGTACTGCGCTTATAATGCTGACTACGCGAGTAAGTAATGAGCGGGCAGTTACATCTGCTAAATCGGCTTTATCTACCCAAGATGCTGTGCTCAGTGAGCCTGTAAGTTTCCGTATTTTTGATCCAAGCTAGACAAGACCATCACGTAGGCGCTACAGTGCACATTTAATTGTTTTAATCTATATTTATCCATGGCACTCATTGTTCAAAAATACGGTGGCACTTCAGTGGGCGATGTTAATCGCATCAAGAGTGTAGCACAGCGTGTTAAGGAAACGTATGCTGCTGGCAACCAAGTCATCGTAGTTGTTTCTGCCCGTTCTGGTGTAACTAATGAGCTTATTGGACGTGCTAAATCCTTGAATCCTGATCCTGATGAGCGTGAGATGGACTTACTGCTAACTGTTGGAGAGCAAGAGACGAGCGCACTCACTGCTATGGCGCTTCATGCATTAGGGGTGCCTGCGGTGTCACGAACAGGCAAAGAAGCTGGAATTTTAACCGACCTTGCTCATACTCGTGCCAGAGTAACTAGTATTTCAGGTGGGGACATAAGAGAGCAGTTAGACGCTGGTAAAGTTGTTATTCTAGCAGGTTTCCAAGGGTATTCCCCGGATGGACAAATAACTACTCTTGGACGTGGTGGTTCCGATCTTAGTGCAGTAGCAATCTCGGCTGCTCTAAATGCTGATATCTGCCAAATTTATACTGATGTGGATGGCGTATATACTGCCGACCCGCGTGTCGTAGAGCATGCAAGTAAGCTTAGTGAGATCGCTTATGAAGAAATGCTAGAACTGGCTAGTTCTGGATCTAAGGTTATGCAAAATAGGGCGGTTGAGTTTGCCCAGAAATTTGATGTTGTTTTTGAAGTACGCTCCAGTTTTAACAATAACCCAGGAACTATCGTGAAAGAAGAAGCCGCCTCTATGGAAGCCGTCGTTGTAAGCGGCGTAGCTTTAGACAAAAATCAAGCTAAAGTAGTAGTCAGTGACCTACCAGATCACCCTGGCACTGCCGCAGAGCTATTCAATGCACTCGCAGATGCTGATATTAGTGTTGACATGATCGTACAAAATATCGGTCGCGAAGGCAAAGCAAACATGACCTTCACCGTACCTAGAGATGCTATCAATCGAGCTGAAAAAACTGTTGAGGAGTTATTCCCTGATGAAGCGCAAGGTAAATTATTCGAAGCTAGTGACATTGCTAAGGTATCTGTAGTGGGTGTAGGTATGCGTACGCACACAGGCGTTGCTGCAAAGTTGTTTGCAGCACTAGCACAGGCTGGAGTTAATATTCAACTAGTAAGCACTTCAGAAATCAAAATAGCGGTTGGGATTGACCCAAAAGAAGCAGAAAAAGCAACGCGAATTATACACGATGCATTTGAACTTGGAATAGAGTCTTCATGATGGTGCTATCGCTATTTCTCTAGTAAGCAGTATCTTAATTATTTACTGGAATTGATATTTTCTGTTCATGAATTATATAAGTACACGTGGACAAGTACCTGCAGTGAGTTTTTCAACTGCAGTGGAGCAGGGTCTCGCCCCAGATGGGGGGCTTTACCTACCTAAAGATTTACCTGATTTAAGTAATAAATTGGTTGCTTGGGAATCGCTTGATTATGCTGCCCTGTGCGAAGAATTTTTTGCGCTCTTTGCTACGGATTTAGACAGAGATGAACTCCATGTAATTGTGCAGGGTTCTTACGACAAATTCGACGCGACCGAAATAGCGCCGATTGTAAAGTTAAGTGAGAAGTGCTCAGTTTTGGAACTTTTTCATGGTCCAACTCTAGCATTTAAAGATTTTGCTCTACAATTATTAGGTAATTTTTATGCGTCTCAAATCGCTCGCACAGGTCGCCCAATCTCAGTTTTGGGCGCTACTTCTGGTGATACTGGTGCTGCTGCAATTCATGGCTTACTCGGTAAGGAAGGTGTAAATACTTTTATCTTATATCCAGAGGGCCGTATCTCTGCGCTTCAAGAACGTCAAATGACTTGCACGGGTTCAGAAACAGTTTTCCCATTAGCAATTGAGGGTAGTTTTGATGATGCTCAGACTGCTATGAAAACAGTATTTGAAGACCGTGATTTCGCCGCCGAGGTTGGGCTTTCTGCAGTTAATTCGATTAATCTTGCACGCATTTTAGCGCAGTGCGTGTATTATTTGTCAGCATTTTTTCGCATGCCTGAGGCTAGTCGTGAGGAAATTACGTTTGTTGTACCCACTGGTAATTTTGGAAACGTGTTAGCAGGCTGGCTTGTGCAACGTATGGGGGTGCCAATTAAGGGCTTCCGAGTAGCTACTAATCAGAACGATATTTTACATCGTTTGTTTAATTGTGGCAGGTATGAGCTAGAAGCTGTGGCTCCCAGTTTAGCGCCTTCGATGGACATTCAAGTGGCCTCAAACTTCGAACGGTTTCTCTATTATGCAGTAGACTGTGATCCTCGTAAAGTGCGCGACATTATTCATACTTTCAAATCGACTGGGAGCTATGTATTTGAGGATTTCGACCGCACATCTTTCTCAAGCTCGCGCACTAGCGATGCACAAATTAGTGAGATTATTAAGCATGTGTATAATCAGTATGGTTATGTGATTGATCCGCATACAGCATGTGGCTTCGCGCCGGCAGAAAATACAGGGCCAGAGTTAGTACTTGCCACTGCACACCCAGCAAAGTTTCCTGATACCATTGAAGCAAGTATTGGCACAGGCACCACGCATCACTCTTTGGAGGTCTTAAAACAGCGCGCCATTGTTAAGTACTCGGTAGAGCCAACTCCTGCCGCGATTAAGGCCTTCATGCGAGCTCGTCTATAGAGAGTTGTGAATTGTCAATTTTACGGTAGATATGGGTATCTTGATCTCCGAAGCAGGCGATTAATAGAGAGCCTTCTTCGGCGAACACATCGAATAGCTTTAAAATCATTTCTTGCTCTCCTGGCCGGGGGTAAACAAAGAATAGATCGATTTCATCTATCTTTAGATGCATTTCTTGGTAGCAAGGATGTGCATTACTCGACCGATTAAAATTATCTGATACAATATCGGAGGTACCAAAGTTTTCATATTCAATAATACCATCAGGAATGTAGCTCGAGCAAATTAGCTGCGCTTCGATATTTTTTGAAGGAATAAATCGTATGCCATTTGTAATAATTACGGCTCAATTTCTATTCCTGTTGCTTGATAACCAAGAAATTTTGCTAGACCAGTAGCGATGCCAAATTCGTACCCCCATTCAACGAAAGTGTTGCTTACGAGTAAGCCTTTATCTGTGACATATTTGAGTGCGGCGTAAATCTGTTATTGCTCACTAGGGACATATTTAGCGTAGCGCTTTTGTAGCTGAGCCGCATAAAATAGTTCGTACTGCCTGTCTGCGGCATAAATAAAGTTTTGCTCCGCAGTAGGTATAGGAACTTCTACGGCAGTGTAGGGAAGTTCTTTCGTAAGACATTTTAGGACTAGTTAATCCTGCTCTGGCCCAAGTAGTTGCTGGATTGTGCGCCGATCTTTTTTAGTCGGTCTTCCACCGCCCTGATGTTTAAATAAGCGAGCATTTGCTCGTTTTTCTGCTGCTAGATCATACTCTAATTGTGGCGTTTGGTCCTCGATGTATTGATCAGTTAGAGAGGCACTGACACGTTTTTCAGTAATGCCAACTACGCGTAAAGTACGAGTAATTGCTTTGTTGCGAGCACTTACACTGTCACCAATTCGTAATTGTGTAGCCGGCTTGGCGATTGCTCCGTTAATACGAACTGCCGATGCACGGCAAGCGCTAGCCGCATCGCTACGAGTTTTATATATTCTCACTGCCCATAACCATTTATCGACGCGTACTTGCTCCATGTAAGTCTAACGATACTTAACCGCTTGTATTATTTTTTCGAGAGCCACTTCGAGGCGACTGCGTGGGCACCCGAAGTTCATTCGTACGTGCTGTGCTCCACCAAAAGGCGTACCATCGGATAATCCAACACCGTGATCCTCAAAGAATACGGTAGGATTTTTAATGTTTAGTTGACTTACATCAAACCACGCTGAGTACGTTGATTGCATCGGGCGAAAAAGGACCTCAGGTAACTTAGATTCTATAGTGGAATAGATTAATTCATAATTACCTCGTAAGTATACCAGGAGGGCCTGACGCCAGGGTTCTCCATAATTATAGGCTGCAGCGCAACCGGCATATCCGAAGCAGTTTACCTCAGTAATGATGCCTCGTATTGTCTTGTTAAATTGCTGCCTCAAGGAGCTGTCTTCAATAATTGAAAAAGCGCAGGCTAATCCAGGTAAATTATATGTTTTACTTGGAGCCATTAAAGTGACGGTTCGTTTAGCCATTGAGCTATTTAAGGTCGCAGTGACGACGTGTTGAGCTTTTGAATCAAAGAGTAGGTCGCAATGAATCTCATCAGAAACAACAATGAGATCATTTCGCTCACAAAAATCTGACAAGTTAGTCAGCTCATCGCGTGTGAAGACTCGGCCTATAGGATTGTGTGGATTACACAATATAAAGACTTTGGTATTTGGCTTAATAGCAGCCTGCATCGCCTCAAAGTCAAAAGTCCAGAGATCTTCGCTACCGAGGCATAGTGGTACCTTGATTAATTCTCTGCCAGCGTAATTAGGCGCACTTAGAAAAGGGGGATAGACTGGGGTGACCGTCATTACTGAGTCCTTTGGTCCGGTGAAAGCGTGGCAACATAGATTGATTGCTGGTACTAGACCTGGTAAGAAATTCAGCCAACTCGCTTCAGCCGAATAATTATGTTGGCGTAGTAAATAGCTTAGTACCGCATCAATCGGCTCAGCAAAAGGGACGGTATATCCAAATACCCCATGGTCTAGACGCGCTTGCAAAGCAGCGCGAATCTCAGGAGCTACTTCAAAGTCCATATCAGCGACCCACATAGGTAGTATTTCCTGCGATTTATATCTATCCCATTTGAGCGATCCATAGCCACTGCGGTTTGGGCAGCTATCAAAATTATAAGTCGATTTTGTCATTATATGTATACGATCAACAGTATAAGCAATTCCTGCAAATCATTTTGGCGCATGCTATTGGATTGCCTCTTCAAGCAAATAGGTACGAGGTAAAGGCATGAAACCGCGCAGTAAGATAGCTGAATCATTCACACCAGATGGATTATCAATGTCGCTTTATGAGCACGATGGTGCTTATTCTATTAGTTTTAATGGGCAAGAACTAATGCACTCCAAAGCATGTGCATCTGAGTTGCTATTGGGTGAATTAGGAGTGGAGCACTTAGCATCTACAGATGCCCCTCGTGTTATGATTGGCGGTTTAGGTCTTGGTTTTACTTTACGTTCCGCTCTCGCAGGGCTAGGTCCAAATGCACAAGTGCAAGTCGTTGAATTACTCCCTAAAGTGGTCGAGTGGAATCTTGAGTATTTATATACTATCAATGGTTCTTTACTAGAGGATCCTCGCGTATCGTTAACCATTGCTGATGCAGTGCCAGTGATTCGTAAAGCGCATTCGAATTATTATGATGCGCTGATTCTAGATGTGGATAACGGGCCAAGTGGTATGGTAAAAGCCAGCAACAATTCTTTATATTCTCACAATGGGTT
>JAYYDJ010000037.1:0-15438 GCA_036160955.1 Verrucomicrobiota bacterium
CAAGAAAAGGAGCCCCGCTGACGATTGAACCGAGCATCACCATCTTGGTCTCATAGCGTATCGTTTGCTGTGCTACAGAGCGCTGCAAAGCATTTTCTACGTGACCCATGCGTAAGGTCATTCTTTGTACATCCGGATCCTTTATTCCACTACCGTATCGGCGAAATGCCTGTAAGCCCTCTCGAACTATAGCATAAAAAGGTCCTGCTCCTTTGCCGGGCCTGTCAGAGTCGAGTGCAAGAAGGTGCCCCTCTTTGCTCAGCAATCGCTCATAGCGCTGGTTTTGCGACCTTAAACGAGATAGATCCATATACTTGCCAAGCATAACAGACCAAGCAACTACACTAAATATCGCTAGAATCAGGATTATAACTTTACCAGCAAAATTCGACTGCCCAAAATAAGTGAAAACATTAGGTCCTGCGGCTGCTTGTAAGAGAAAAATATTTATTGCATAGTTAAAACACATAAGGACAAAAATGACGAATTGAGGTTCGTTTATAATAAACCGCTCCTTCAATTACGCGCTAGCATAAAATCGAGTCATTTACTGCAAATTTCTAAGTAACAAATAAAAAGTGTATATTAAATGGTTTGCCAGCAAGTCTCAGTAGCCTAGACCTATAAGTTATTAGATAACAATGAATCAATTTGAACAATTAGTAACAGAACTTAGAAAAGTAGCCAGCTTTGCGAGCAACAAAAAAGCCCTTGTTGGAATCGATGGATTTGTAGATAAAATAGTACACCCTGTCGATCAACGGACTGGTCCTGGCAGTCATTTTACTGCGATTTCTACTATAGCAGATTTTGGTGCTCGAATCAGTTCAGCCGCCGGAAAGAGTGCGAATATAGAACTGGCTCCAATCGTTCAAAAACTAGGTGGAAATGGTCCTATCATGGCAAACGCTCAGTACGCACAAGGCATAAAAGTACGATATATTGGGGCGCTCGGCAGTCCTTCTATCCATCCAGTTTTTAAAACTTTTGCGCAAAAAACAAGTGCTGTATCTATTACAGATCCTGGAGTTACTCATGCCGCTGAATTTACCGATGGAAAAATCATGTTTGGCTCCATGTCTAGTCTGGATGACATCACCTATTCAGCCCTTATCGATACAATGGGAATCGATGGCTTAACCAAGGCATTTGAACAAGCAGATGCCATATCAATGGTGAATTGGACGATGATTCCATATCTCTCCGATGTTTTTGATAATTTTCTTAAACAGCTCCTCCCAAAACTACCTAAAAACCCAGAGCGTATCTTCTTTTTTGATTTAGCGGATCCGGAAAAACGATCGGCTGAAGATCTCCTTGCTGTGCTTGATTTATTAGGTCAATTCGAAGCCTTTGGTCAGGTAATTTTAGGCCTCAATTATCGTGAAGCTGAGCAAATAGATGCATTATTAGGATTTGGAAAATTAGAAAAAAATCCGACTAATCTACAATTGGTAGCCGCTCGTATTCGCGAAAAACTACAATTAGACACTGTTGTCATTCATCCGGTGGAATGTGCTGTTTGTGCGACATCGCAGAGCACTGAGTTTATCGATGGACCACTTTGCGAAAAACCTAAAATAACGACGGGAGCTGGTGATCATTTCAATTCTGGTTTTGTCACTGCTCGTATGCTCGGTTTATCGCCAGCAAGTGCACTGACAATAGCGGTGGCTGCATCCGGTTACTATGTACGCACTGCAGAAAGTCCTTCCCTAGAGACTATCGCAGAATTTATCTCTACTTGGTAATTGTATCGTGTCTGGACTTTTTATCAGTTTTGAAGGAACCGAAGGTTGTGGTAAATCAACTCAATTAAGGGCACTAGCTGCTCGCTTGTCTAGTGCAGGCTATGACGTTGTAGAAACACGTGAACCAGGAGGTACTGTCTTAAGTGAAGCAATTCGCTCGCTCCTACAGCACGACCCTGCAGGAGAAGGAATGTGCCCAGAGACCGAGCTACTATTATTTGCTGCATCAAGAGCTCAACATTCGCGCGCATACATACAACCAGCAATAAAGGCTAATAAAATAGTCCTTTGTGATCGCTTCATGGATTCTACTACAGTTTACCAAGGCGTTGCGCGCTCACTCTCAACTCAAACAGTAGACGCAATAAACAAATTCGCTGTAGGTGACAGTATTCCTGATTTAACCGTATTAATTGATCTAGCTCCAGAAATCGGTTTAGCTCGCGTTCAATCGAGAGGTGGCGGCGAACTAGATCGTATGGAACGTGAGACCCTCGATTTTTTTCAAGCAGTGCGCGAAGGTTACTTACGACTAGCTGCTACCCAAGTGCATCGTTTCATAATAATTAATGGCGATCAATCACCTGAAACTCTTGAGAAAGAAATCTGGGATGGCGTTAAGCAGCGACTTACCTGAACCCTTGCGCCATTGCCGGGCGGTCGAAGTACTTGAGCAATCGCTCAAGCGCGACCGTTTAGGTCACGGTATTTTACTACATGGAGCAAGTCTATCGAGCTTAGAGACTATCGTGCGCGCCATTGCCACAGATCAGCTTCAAACAAAAAATGATCCTTACTTACATCCAGATTGCTTTACGCTTCGACCAAGTGGTAAAGCACGCAATATTCGTATTGGCTCAGGAGCGGATGAATCAAATACCATGCGTAAGCTGGTCATTGATGTTCAAAAGACTGCTAATCAGGGAGGTCGTAAAGTAGGCATTATTTTTGAAGCAGACCGCATGAATGTTCAGTCTGCGAATGCTTTTTTAAAGACACTTGAAGAACCCCCTGCTGGAACAACTTTGTTTCTTATTACAACTCGTCCTTACGATCTGCTAGAAACGATAAGAAGCCGCTGTTTAAATTTTCGTATACCAAGTCAAGTGGAAAGCATAGAACACAGCAATTGGGAGGATTGGGCTATTGATTATCGTGCCTGGCTTGGGCGCTTACTCAAAGGCCCGAGCAAAGAGAGCGTTCCGCATATTATGCTGGGCGCTTACGGCCTAATTAGTCGCTTTCATTCTATTCTGACTGAAGCGACTAAGCACGCTTGGGCAGAGCAAAAAAAACAGCTAGCCGAACACGTAAGTAATGACGAAAAAGAAGCTATGGAAACAGGAATCAGTAGAGGCTATCGTAAAAAACTCTATGGCGAAATTGAGTCATTAACAGCTGGTTTTTGCCGAGATATTGAAGTTCTAAATCCTGGACGACTCCCAGTAAATGCACAGTTTCGAGTCATTCAAGCCTTGGAAAGTAGCGCTGGACTGCTTGAATTAAATTTAAATGAAGCTACTGCATTAGAACTATTCTTCCTTAAGTCATTACGGTTGTGGACTGCAAAATAAACCCTTAATTAAATTCCCATGTGTGGTCGATACACCCTACATAATCCATCTCAAAAACTCGCCAATTCGATTGCAGAATTATTGCCAGAGGATTTTAAGCCAAGCTATAATATAAGTCCTGGAACTAATATTATTACTCGTACAAAAGAATCGTTATCTCGCATGCATTGGGGACTACGAACTCCTCAGAATTTTCATATAAATGCACGTCTTGAGAGCGCAGATACTACGCCGCGCTTTCGCGAGAGTTGGGAGGCTCATCGCTGCCTAATTCCTGCAAATGGATTTTATGAATGGCTCAGTGATGGCATACGAAAACAACCCTATTATATTTCTTCTGAGCATACCGAGTTACTCTATTTTGCAGGATTGTGGATGCCTGCGACAAAACTTGAGGGGGTGCCTCAATGCGTAATTCTCACGACCTGTGCACAAGAGCGAATAAAGGGAATACACGAAAGAATGCCAGTACTGCTGCCTGAATCAGTCCATCAGAAATGGTTAGACAATTACCTCACAAAATCGGAAGCAAATTCCTACTCGCAAAAAATAGAAATCATTGATCACACAGTCAGCAACCGTGTGAATAGTATACATAATAACGACAATAAATTGATCCTTCCGACCACACATCTCACAGATGATCAATTACAATTATTTTAAGTAATAGAGAATACTTTAGATACTAACTATCGCAGCGACGAAATAAATAGACTTCTTCGCAGCCATATGGGCGACTGTCGTAGTGCTTGCTAGGAGTATATGAAGTTACTCGGTCAAATCCTTCCGTAAAGAGTGATTGGATTTCATCCGAAGAAATAGGATGCGGTGGACCGCTTCCATCATAGGCTTGAACCTCTCGAAAAAAAATAGCTAACAAATGACCCCCTTCTTTAATAGCTAAGCGAGCAGATTGCACATAGCTAGCTCGCTGGTCTGGCTCTATTGCACACAGGCAAGTATGTTCTACAACCCAATCAAATTTATCTTTTAAATCATCTGATAGATAAAGAAAATCACCAATACGGAAATTCGCATTTTTATAATTATTAAAACTTACAGCAGCGCTATGGGCACGTGGCGATATATCAAGACCCAAAACATCTGCTCCTTGCCCAGCAATTAGGCGTACATCATGACCCGTGCCAGATCCAGGAACTAAAACCTGACCGCTAATTGTATGCCTCGATAAGAACTCGACCAATGGTGGCGCCGCCTTTCCTTTGTCCCATGGAGTCTGTCCCTGTGCATACGCTGCGTCCCAATCCTTCATAACATTTCACAACTTAGCGCTCGTGCGAATAGTGACAACCTAATGATAGTATAAAATGATAAATAGTTGGGCAACGCCTGCCATCCTTGGTATTGCGCAATACAAGAAAATTAGTTGTGGTGAACGCATGCCAGCCGAATCACTTAGACGCGAATTACGCCAAGAAATTGTCCTCGCGCGCCAACGCATCTATGCAGTGGGTAAGCGCACGCCACTCGATTCGATCCAACTAGAGGATACCACCATCTATGTGAAACGAGAAGATTTGTCGCCAATACATGCATATAAATGGCGAGGGGCTTATAACTCAATGGCGCAGCTTTCACCTCAACAATTAGCCTGTGGAGTCGTGACTGCATCCGCAGGCAATCATGCACAAGGAGTCGCCCTAGCCGCAAAAAATCTTGGCACGACTGCAACGATTTACATGCCCCTCGCAACACCTCGAATGAAACAACTTGCGGTTAAAAAACATGGCGGTGATTTAGTGAAGATAATACTATTAGGGGACACCTACGATGCTGCCTGCACTGCTGCCCTCGCAGACGCACAAAAATACAAAAAAACTTATATCCATGCTTATGACTGCATAAATGTCATGGCAGGACAAGGAACACTAGCAGACGAAATAGTTCTTTCAGAAAAAGGCCCGTTCGATGTTGCCTTCTTGCAAGTTGGAGGTGGTGGACTTGCAGCAGCAACCGCGACATGGCTAAAACTCAACTATCCTAATATACATATAGTAGGCGTGGAAGGAGAGGGACAGGCATCTATGGCAGCAGCAATGCAGGCGGGGCATCCCGTGCCTCTGGAAAATGTTGATGTCTTCTGTGATGGGACTGCGGTACGCCAAGTCGGCGAGCAAACTTATTTAATCTGTAAGGAAGTAATCGACGAATGGATGACCGTGAGTGATGACGAAGTCTCTGCTGCAATCCAATTTTCATGGGAACAGTTGCGCTGTATACCCGAGCCTTCCGGAGCGATGGGAATAGCGGCGATACTCCAGCGCCGTAAAGAGTTAACGAACAAGTGTGTACTATCGGTCTTATGTGGCGCTAATATGGACTTTGAGCAACTCACAAGTGTTGCCCGCCGAGCAGCCGTCGGCGCTTCTAAGCGGCGATACTTGCGCATCTCCATTGCAGAACAAGCTGGCGCGATGCACACACTGTTGGAGTCATTACCAGAATCTGTAAACATCGTCGATTTTCAGTATGGTAAAACCGACAATAAGCAGGCGCATCCTGTAATTGGTTTTGACGTCAACCCTCTACAATTTGAAGTACTCAGAGAAGCTTTACTAAGTAGCGACTATAGATCGGAAGAAGTTACTTCAGATAGTGATGTAGGATTTCGCTTAATAAACTACGAAGCCAAATTACTACTGCATCCAACTTTTATATCTCTAGAATTTCATGAGCGAGCAGGCGCACTTGCAGAATTTCTACGTGCTGTAAGCCCCCATGCGAATCTATGTTATTTTAATTACGAATACTCTGGAGAACGTGTGGGGCGTGCTCTTTTAGGCTTTGAATTTCCAGATAAAGCCTCGCAGAAACAATTTCCTAAGGTACTACAATCTGCCGCGCATGCCTACCGAACTTTCGCCCAAGTAAATGATGACGTACTCAAACGCATCATTTAATCGCAAACAAAGCATTCATTTATCTATAGTTGGCTGACCACTAACACGTATCAATCATATGCAAACTACATACATTGTGATACACGCATTACTTCCAATTTTTGCGATTATCTGCACCGGTTATCTAGCACGTAAACTTGGATGGATTAATGAAGATGCCGACCGAAGTATAATGACACTGATCGTCAATTTACTTTATCCATGCTTAATTTTTAGCTTTATTCTTAATAATAATGCGCTGCGCCAAGTAACTAATATTTTGGTACCACCTCTATTTGGCTTCATAAGTGTTATCCTTGGATTTTTGCTTGCAGGTTTAGTGGCTAAAAAGCTGAACTTAAGTTCGAAGCAAGAATGTCGCACTTTTAGTGTTAGTAGTGGAATCTACAACTATGCATACTTCGCGATACCGATTGCTACATTACTATTCGACCGTGAAACTATTGGCGTATTACTCGTTTATAACGTAGGCATCGAAGCTGCGATGTGGATTGTCGGAGTTGGTTATATCTTAGCCGGTAAGGAAAATAAATCACTTGTTACGCGTATTTTCAATGGCCCTGTAATCGCTATTTGCATAGCTGTGCCTGCAAATAGTATCGGCATTGGGCAGCTCCTTCCTAGCTTTATTGATTCTTCTCTGCAGCAACTAGGTCAGTGTACGATTCCACTTGGACTCATTTTAATTGGAGCTACCTTTGCGGATATAGTGGGTAAAAATAGTCTACTCAGTCAGATTAGAATACCTGCCGTTGCCTGTGCGCTGCGATTAGCTATCCTACCGATAGTAATGCTCGCTGCTGCCTTTTTGTTACCCATCTCGGCAGAGCTCAAAAAAGTCGTCATTGTACAAGCAGCAATGCCTTGCGGTGTCTTCCCTATTCTTTTAGCGCGCCATTATAATGGAGTTGCACTGATAGCTATTCAAGTTGCCCTAGGCACTACTTTGGTGAGTTGTATAAGTATTCCAATCTGGATTAACTTTGGCTTACAGTTACTTGGCAATTAGTACCAACTCGCACAACAATACACAGTCTAATTTTATACTTCGTAAAAAATTCTTAATACAATGACACTTTCCCAAAAGTTTTTTGATGTTTCTAGTGCAATGCAGCACAAGGTATTCGCGAACAATGCGGAGACCTTAAAAGAGGCTGGCAAAAGGATCGCTAAGTCTATCGCAGCAGATGGAGTACTTCATACTTTTGGTAGCGGGCACTCTCAAATTCTTGCTTCAGAAATCGAACGACGCGCCGGTGGGCTTGTTCCGGTTAGTAGCATTCATGATCCAGCTGATGGATGGCCGGAGCAAATATCTGGCTATGGCGCACGACTATTTCAGCGTTATGTATACCAATATGAAGTGCAAGCTAGTGATGTAGTTTTAGTCATTTCTAACTCAGGGCGTAACGCTGCTCCTATAGAAGTTGCTATGGAAGCTAGAACTGCTGGAATGCAAGTGATCGCGATGACTTCACTTGAGATGTCAAAAAAGACGACTTCGCGGCATTCATCTGGCAAGAAGCTTTATGAACTCGCTGATTTAGTTCTCGATAATGGAGGAATCCATGGAGATGCAGCAATTCAGGCCTCTGGGTTTGAGCATAAAGTTGGGCCAACTTCGACAATGAGCGGTGCACTTTTACTCAATCTTTTATCTATGGAAATTATTGAAAAGCTGATTGAGATGGGAGTCACTCCACCCACCTATGTGAGTCAAAATGCAGACGGTGGGGCTTCCCACAATGAATCCTTAGCGCTGAAATACCGCCACCGAATACGCAGACCTATTTAGCGCGACTGCAAACGAATCGTGTTCATACGGTTGTTACGACAGATGTCCATTACCTCAGTAATATGTTTGAGCGCTGCTTCTTCATCTGCCAAAAGAAGAATTGGTAAATCTGGGGTCGCTTGTCCTGCTAATTGTATCGCAAGCTCTAATTGCTCCGAATCGACTTCTCGGTCATTTAAATACAATATGCCCTGTGGACTGACGGCTATAACAATCTGCTCCGTAATAGTATTCTCTCCAGCAGATTCAATCTTTGGAGCAGTTATATTCAGAGCGCTCACTTGTTTAAATTGCATGGTTACTAAGAAGAAGAATAACAACACTGTGAGTACATCAACGAGCGGTACAATATTGATCGTCGGGGAGTGACGTCTCTGAACAATTAGGCTCATTCTGTAGTACTCTGTACGTCTGGATGCTTGCACAAACATTCAAGTGCAACGCTTAGCTGGGCGGCTAAGGCTTCTATTCTACGAAGTAAATAAGCATGTACTGCGAGGGAAGGAATCGCTATGGCTATTCCTGCTATGGTCGTATTTAGCGCAAGCGCGATTCCTTGAATAAAAGTACTCGTATCCGGTAAGCCTGTATCCACGGAAAACCCACCAAAAACTTGAGTTAAGCCAATCACAGTACCAAGCAGTCCTAGTAAAGGCGCAGCCCCGATAACAAACTCGAGAAGAAAAAGGCCCCTCTGTAAGCGGCTCACCTCAAGCCTAGCATATGCCTTCAGCGCATCTGGTTCAGTAGCACTCTCCTTATAGAAACTAAGAATACGTCCGCAAACAGTATGCAAGTCTGCGTCCAGATTATCAATTTTGCCGGAAATTAATACATCCAAAGTATGCGGCGGTAATACCCTAGACTGCCGTAGCATCCAAAGCCGTTCCAAAGTAATCGTTACTGCAATCAGCGAGCATGCTGCGAGCGGATAAAAAAACAATCCAATATTGTTAAGAACTTCTATCATAAGAAAGTATCTATAAAAAGAGCTTAGGCTATTAAGTTAGCTGTCGATTTTGCTAAAGGTTTTCTACTCTAACAAGCGAAACATTTAAGTCTGCATGTAAGGCAATTTAAGAGCAACACTAGCCACAGAATCGACACCGGACAAGAGCTCGTTTAGAGGATCAAAACGACCGCTTAGTAAACTATCGCGCGCATTCGACTTAATAGAGCAGTCAAAGGAAGTATCCCCCACCCATATCTTATATTCTTCAATATCGATTGTTATTTCTACTAGTGGATTCGCTTCAATCTTGCATGCAATCGACTCACGGTCCTGAGCACTTGCAGTTACACAAACGATACCTAAATTAGTGGAGTTTCCAAAAAATATCTCGGCAAAACTACCGGCAATAATTGCAGTGTATCCGGCACGCAATATCGCTTGAGGGGCATGTTCACGAGAACTTCCACAGCCAAAGTTGTTCCCGCCCACCATGATATTGGCACCAGTGAAACGACTGTCATTTAAGTTATGAATTTTATTGTCACCATTTTCATCCTTGCGCACGTCGTAAAAGAGGTACTCTCCGAGCCCATCAAAGGTTATACACTTCATAAAACGAGCAGGAATGATGCGGTCGGTGTCCACGTCATCGCCAGGAACAAAAACCCCACGACCTGTTACTTTAATAATCGGATCTGCAGACATAATTTTGTATAATTAGAAATTATGAAGTGTGATACTCTACGCGCTAGCTGCTGCTACCTGCACACTGAAAATTTCGCGCGCATCGGTGACCTCACCTGTTATTGCAGCTGCTGCTACCATCAGCGGACTCATCAACATAGTGCGCCCTGTAGGTGAACCTTGACGACCTTTAAAATTACGATTGGACGAACTCGCACACAGTTGATCTCCCATAAGTTTGTCTGGATTCATAGCTAAGCACATCGAGCACCCGGCTCCACGCCACTCGAAGCCAGCATCTGTAAATATTGTATGCAAACCTAATTGCTGCGCAATTTGCGCGACCACTTGCGACCCAGGCACAACAATAGCTTGTACATTATCAGCTACTCGATGGCCTTTGATATAGTGAGCAACCTCCTTAAGATCTGATAGGCGACCGTTGGTACAAGAACCAATAAAAGCCACATCAATTTTTTTACCTCTTAGTGCTGAGCCACCCTCGAATTTCATATACTCAAGGGCTTCTTCAATAGATTCACGTTCCGACTCAGTAGCACCCTCATTGATAGCTGGGATCATTTCGTTGATACCAACTCCCTGACTCGGAGTGATACCCCAAGTGACAGTTGGCTCAATATCATTAGTAGAAATAGTGACAACATCGTCATACGAGCAGTCCGGATCGGAAGCATAGGATTGCCAATCTGCAACTGCCGCTTCCCAAGCCTTACCAGTGGGCGAATAAGGGCGTCCTTTTAAATAGTCATAAGTCGTGGCATCGGGATTGACGTATCCCACTCGAGCGCCACCCTCAATGGACATATTACATACGGTCATACGCTCTTCCATGGTCATCGCATCAAAAGTCGATCCGCCATATTCGTAGGCAAAACCGGTTCCTCCTTGTGTCCCCAGTAGGCGTATGATATGTAAGATTACATCTTTTGCGTACACTCCCGGGCGAAGCGTTCCTTCTACGTTAATACGGCGAACTTTTAATGCACCAAGGGCAATGGTTTGGGTTGCGAGTACATCGCGTACTTGGCTCGTACCAATACCAAAAGCAATCGCTCCAAATGCCCCATGCGTGGCAGTGTGAGAATCTCCACATGCTATAGTGGTGCCGGGCTGAGTGATGCCCTGTTCGGGTCCTACGATGTGTACGACCCCTTGTTTTCCTGTGTTGGTATCAAAGAAAGTCACATTATTTTCCGCACAATTTTTGCGGAGCTCTTCGATCATCCCTTGAGCGAGTGGATCACTATAGGGCTCTAAAGCTTCATTCGTCGGAACAATGTGATCAACAGTCGCAAAAGTACGGTGAGGATATTGAACGCTGAGCCCCTTGTCACGAAGCATGCCGAAGGCCTGCGGGCTTGTCACTTCATGGATCAAGTGCGTGCCGATTAATAACTGCGTCTGACCGTTCGCCAAAGTGCGAACAGCGTGCGCATCCCATACCTTCTGAAATAAACTTTTGCCCATTATAGTGTTCCTGATTGAGTTATGACCAATCTCAAAAGTGTCTCAATAAGAAAAGCTTTGTCCTCTGTGGCAAGTGCGAATCAAAAAATACCTGCTGGTTAAATAAAAGTAGTCTAGGCATAAAAAAGCCCGCAGACTAGCTGCGGGCTTTGCTAGAAAATAAATTTTCAATAACTATCAGTCGTTTAGAGAGCAGCCTTTAGTCCCGCACCTGCTTTAAACTTAACGGCTTTAGAAGCTTGAATTCTGATCTTTTCGCCTGTTTGTGGGTTGATACCATCACGAGCAGCACGGTTGGTAACGGAGAAAGTTCCGAAGCCAATTAATTGGACACTGTTGGTTCCACCACTGATACCCTTTTTGATGCCTTCTAGCACGGCTTCAAGAGCACGCTCAGCGGCAGCTTTAGATGTATCGGATCCTAGGGATGCTTGCACTTCGGCAACGAGTTCTGCTTTATTCATAAACGTATTATTTTTATTGTTGAGGTTATTTGACAGATTAGTCGTTCTTTAGAACAAGGTTTTGATAGTGTATCGTCAAACATAAATTGCCTACAATCCTTTATTAATTCGGCATTGAAGCCTTATTTTAGGCTTGCAATTAAGACTCTACTTCCGGGGGCAGACCTTGCCGTGCGCGAATAACTTGTCTTAACAACGAGTCGGTTGACTCTACTAGAGAAATTTTTCGCTCTATTGAGAGCTGCTCCGCGCGCTTTAAAAGTTGCTTCGCAAGTACAGACGCCTGATCAGGATGAGCTCCCAACTGCTCAAAAAGCGCGGTTACTTGCGTCAAATCTTTATCACTTGCTTGCATCTGTAATATCGCGCAGTGGAGATATAATTTCTACCGCGCCGAGCTCAGTAGAAATTGGTGTGCTGGTTTGAAGATGTAGTAACTTCATGATCGCGACGCCTTGCCAACCACCCGCTAAATTAAATGCTGTGCGTAATTCACCGGCTACCTTTCCCGCTTCTGTACGAACTACTTGCGGGCAAGCTGGTGCCTTACCACTACCCTGCACTCGGTATAAGGCACGCCGTGCCTTTCCAAGGTTATGCATGCGAGCAACAACTTCTTGACCTAGATAACAACCCTTCGTCAGCGACACAGCATCCTTAATAAAGCCGCCCTCACCAGGTAAGTCTGTCGTGCCAATTTCTTGCGGCACCAGTGGAATTGCTGCTGCTATCCGCTGCTGCTGTATCCAGGGATCCTTTGCGGGGAGCACGCCCTCACAAGTTTGCAAATGCTCCTCAAAATTATTTAGGGCATTTAAATCGTCGAACACTATCTCGTAACTAGGCTCTAATGAGCGGCGCCCACAAAAGATAATACAATCCTGCCTACGCACAAAGGTATCAGGCTTGGGACTAATCTCGAGCAAACCAGATGCATCTACTCCAATTACGCTACAAGCAGACGCGGGCGCACAGACTTCTATATAGACATCATCGGCAATAATATGCCGCTCTAACTTTTCTTGGAGTGCATTCGCCGAGCAGTGCTCACTTACTATCCAGAAGCACTCTGGGTCTTCGCAAAGAACCCAACTATCAGCAATCACCTTACCTTTGACGTCTAGCCACAATCCGTACGTGCATTGACCGGTCTCAAAATTGCGTAGATCTTGACTGAACTGACTCTGTAAAAAATCAGACGCATCTTCCCCAGTTACGCGCATGCGCGCTCCTAAAGAGTAGAAATATGCGTGTACTGTATGCATAATGTAAGTCTTGCGGTTGTTTAGAAAAGTTTCAACTTGGGAGTGAAGCTTTTATATTGTGTTTAATTCTAGCTTGTTACGCGGGCAAAGGTTCGCTATCACTGCCCGCTCGTGAAAAAAGTTACTGATATAAATATTACTTCCAAGACGCTACTTCCGTCTCCCACTGCACTGTGTGAGGCGATTGAAAAAACGGACTCTAATGCACAATTTGTCTCGGAGAGCCGTGAGGCAATCAACAAAATTATTTTTGGAGATGATCCAAGGTTACTCATTGTAGTGGGACCTTGCTCGATTCATGATATCGAAGCAGGAAGAGAGTATGCCAAAAAAATTGCACAACTCGCAGACGAAGTAAAAGACCGCATGCTACTAGTAATGCGTGTATATTTTGAAAAGCCACGCACCACGGTTGGCTGGAAAGGCTTGATCATGGATCCGAAACTAGACGGTACCAGTGATATACCTGAGGGTCTTAGGATTGCGCGTAGTTTCTTAAAAGAAGTGATCGAGCTTGGTGTGCCAACTGCTACCGAATTACTCGATCCGATCACGCCACAATACATTGCCGATCTAGTATGCTGGTCTGCAATTGGTGCGCGTACGACGGAGAGTCAAACTCATCGTCAAATGGCCTCTGGATTATCGATGCCACTTGGTTTCAAAAACGGCACGGACGGTGGATTAGGAGTCGCTATTAATGCGATAAAGGCAGCTAGCCAGCCACAGACTTTTCTTGGGATTGATAATCAAGGTCAGGCCAATGCACTCACCACAAAGGGAAACCCGAATTGCCACATTGTGTTACGTGGCGGTTCGCATGGACCGAATTACGCAGCAAGCGCAGTAGCAGAAGTCCGCGAAAAATTGGAGTCAGCAGGTTTGACACCAGCAATTATGATCGACTGCAGCCATGCTAATAGCGGCAAAGATCCAGCTCGGCAGCCAAAAGTATTTGCAGAACTCGTGCGCCAGGGCTTGAGCGACAGGACTGTTATTGGTGCTATGGTGGAGAGTAATCTCTGCGCTGGTAGCCAAAAATTCCCACAGCCACTTGAAGCACTTGAATATGGGGTCTCTATAACAGATGGCTGCATCGACTGGGAGACCACTGCATCAATCATACGTGAAGCACACAACACGCTTGCACCACTGTTTACTAGTTAAAACAATTATCGCCTTATTTAAATTAGAATGAATAAAGAACCCATTCGTGTGGCAGTTACTGGAGCTGCTGGAAATATTGGTTATGCCTTAGTATTTCGGATCGCCTCTGGTGCGATGTTTGGCCCCGACCAACCAGTCGCGCTCAATCTAATCGAAATTCCACCTGCTGTTGATGCGCTCACTGGTGTCGTCATGGAGCTCGATGACTGTGCTTTCCCGCTACTAAAAGGTGTGGTGGCTACGACCGATTTAAACGAAGGATTTAAGGATGTTAACTGGGCACTTCTGGTTGGATCTGTACCGCGAAAAGCAGGCATGGAAAGAGCGGACTTGTTAGGAATCAATGGCAAAGTCTTTACTGGTCAAGGCCAAGCGATTGCCGCGAACGCCGCAAAAGATGTGCGCATTTTAGTGGTAGGTAATCCATGTAATACGAACTGCTTGATCGCGATGAATAACGCAAGCGGCATACCGAAGGATCGTTTTTATGCGATGACCATGCTGGATGAAAATCGTGCTAAGACACAACTGGCGCAGAAAGCCGGAGTGAACATTACCGCGGTTACAAATATGACCATTTGGGGCAACCACTCTGCCACACAGTACCCTGACTTTTACTCGGCGCAGATTAACGGTGAATCTGCAGCAACAGTGATCGCTGACGAGGAGTGGCTAAAAAATAAATTTATTCCGACCGTACAAAAACGTGGCGCCGCTATTATCGCAGCTCGCGGGGCTTCCTCAGCAGCATCTGCTGCCAATGGTATTGTTGACTCCGTACGCAAGCTCACCCACGACACTCCAGCAGGCGACAGCTTTAGTATGTGCATCTGCTCGGATGGTAGCTACGGCACGAGCAAAGGGCTGATCACTTCCATGCCCTGCCGAGTCGATGGCGGCGAACTTTCAGTCGTGCAGGGCCTCGAAATCACACCATTTAGCCGAGACAAGATTGACCAGACTGTACAAGAGCTAGAAGAAGAGTGCACCGCAGTCAAAGATCTGTTACCTAGCTAGGCTAATCCTTAAAATAACGAGCACCTATCCGCGCTTGCATTTCACAAAGCTCTATGAGATAGAAGCGTTTGCTCTTTGATAGAACCGTAGCTTATACGCGCGGTCCTTTCCGGAAACCATTGGAATGAAAACTTTCATGGGGGTGTACCGGATTCGACCTTGTGAACTAGCACGCGGCTGCATGTCGGAGATGATGGAGGCTCCGTAACAATCCATTACAAAAACTAATTGGCGAAGAACAATTCGCTCTTGCTGCTTAAGTTCAGCAACGTTGCTACCCAGACACCTGCTAAGGGCTAGCGGCGACGACTAGCAGGCATAACTGCCAATTTGGCTCTCGCTTGGCAGTTGTATTTAGAG